>NZ_BAXL01000018.1:0-108129 GCF_000698185.1 Geomicrobium sp. JCM 19055 | reverse complement strand
TAACTGGGGCTACAGGAGACACTGGAGTACCAGGTCCAGCTGGTGTAACTGGAGAAACCGGTCCTACTGGAGCAACGGGCACGGGAATAACTGGAGCTACAGGAGACACTGGCGAACCGGGTCCAGCTGGGCGACCGGAGAAATCGGTCCTACTGGAGCAACTGGAGCTTCCAACGGCAATGCGAGAGTCATTATCCCTTTTGCTTCTGGTCATCCGCCACTAATTACTACGAATTCACAAGGAGTCACCACAATTGCTGGGGTTGCAGGTTATGCGTTAGGAACAGAAATTGCAATGGTAACGATGACCGGCGAAAATATCGATTTAAGTGCCGCTATCCCTGCAAATGATGATCGGCAGTTTGCTTTTTCGCTTCCTTATGATTGTGAAATTGATCGAATCTATGCGACTGTTGGTTTTTGGACAGCAATTGCAGCACCTCCACCGAATGGGGAAATTATTTCATATATGATTTTGTATACAGCACCTCCTGGAGGAAACCTTTTTACACCTCTACCAACTACACGAGTAAATGGGGTTCCTTTTACAACTGCAATGCCACAACAATCGATGACCTTTGGTTCTTTAGAAGGGATCGGTCTTCAATTTCCAAAAGGAACTCGTTTAATGGTAGTCGGTATGATGGAAATTACAGGAGATGGTACGACAGGAAAAGCTCGAAGCTACTATATGTATTTTACTGGTGGTATTGGGTTAACTATTATTGAAAGTGTGTAAGAACGATTTAGGATACGATTAAGAAATTGTGCTTTTAACGTTATTGTAGATAAGGCACGCACGTGTTCAATTGATTAATATTGAATCAAAGAACGAAATAAACGTACGCGTTTTTAGGCAGGTTATGGCAATCAAGCGTAATGATTGTGTTTCAATATAGGACTATGCTACAGTATGAGTGTGCTTGATATATTGGCAAGCGCTAGGCCACCTTTATCTAGACCCTAAAAACCGCCCTATCTAGGGCGGTTTTTCATTTGCGCTTAAACACTAGGTTAACAGTTTCCTCACCGTAATCCCCATCGCCGTGATGAATGAGCATGTGAGGTTCATAGTAATCTCTAATATCGAAATCTTTGATCTCATGAAAACCTACTTTTTTTGTAAGCGGCAACCGCCGGTTTATTCTTTCTCCACGGTCGCATTAAGTAAGTTTGAATGTCATATTTTTGAGTAAGAAAGTCGATTATACCTCGTAATGCTTCTTGTCCGTAGCCTTTCCCAGTATAGTGATGGTTCCGAAACCAAATATCAAGCTCCATATTTGAAATCTTGCCATGATGATA
This sequence comes from Geomicrobium sp. JCM 19055, assembly GCF_000698185.1. Classification (NCBI taxonomy): domain Bacteria; kingdom Bacillati; phylum Bacillota; class Bacilli; order Caryophanales; genus Geomicrobium; species Geomicrobium sp. JCM 19055. The sequence goes on along the minus strand of NZ_BAXL01000018.1, from coordinate 106,824 downwards.
CGTATGGGCAAGTGTGCCAATAATTTGATCCTCCGTTGCGATTAAGACGTACTTATTTGGACTAAGATCTCCCGAAAAAAAATTCTGCTGGTTCGAATTCAACTTCTTCTAGAGTGAAATCATCTTTTGATGTAAACATTTGTTGCCAGATGGCATCATCTTCAAACGCCATTTGATGAATGAGTGCGCGATCTTCTTCAGTTGCAAAATAGAAAAAAAAGCCGCTCGGTCGTAAATGCAAGTGTGCGTTCCATACCATCTTCCTTTCTATAAAAATGCTACCATAATCTGTACCGTTGTTCAGAGAAATTGCTCACATAACGTAAGGTTGATGATAGAAAGTTCAAGTCATCCTTTACGTAATCATTGGAAATATATGATATAAATGTAGGGATAAAGAATCTTGTTGATGATGGCAAAATCGGGATTTTCCGTTCATTTGATTACAATTTCATAAAGAATCAGAGTTTGATGACTAAGGTCTGCTAGGCTATACAGTGGATTTGTCGTCCAGAGAAAAATGGATGACTACTTACGTTTATTTTTTAGTTAAGGTGCTTTTATACGTCGATCACATACTTGCATACAGGCAACTTGACTCTTTTATGGGAAAACGCAAATACAACAAATGGAGGTAAAAACGATGTCAAAACATTCATTACGCTTTAGCGTCCTTGCTACAGCCGCTCTCGTATTAACTGCTTGTGGTTCAAGTGACGACACAACAGATGTCGAAGAAAATGCAGCTGAGGAAGAGGTTCTTGAAGAGGAAGAAGACGCAGAAGAGCCTGAAGAAGTGGAAGAAGTAGAAGAGGATGAGGAAGAAGAAACCGAATCAGAGGATGAGGAAAGCAGCAGCTCTCTTGAATTTGCTGAAATGATTGAATATATGGAAGAGACAACAGAAGGAACAGCGAGTGTTCTTTTTGAGAACAATGAACAACAAGTTCATGAGACAGAAGGTTTTTCTGTTTCTTTAGACGGCTATACGCTCGTTGAATTAAATGATTTCCATACAAATTTCCGTATTCCTTTTGATGATCAAACTGACGGTGGTGTGATTCTGGCGCACTATACGGTCACAAATGATACCGGTGACGATGCGTACTTTATGCCAGCGTTATCACTCATGTATACAGGTGCAATGAAATACTTCAACAACTATAGAGAACTTCTGCCAGAAGAAGAGCAATTAGACGTACAACTTGCTCATTCAACAGATTATGCCATTGCGGATGGTGAAACAATTACAGGGTACTATACGTACCGTTTGGCCCAGACCAGCTAGAAGAAGTTTTAGCAGAATCAACAGCCATGATTGACATCCCTGCCCCTCATTCTGAACTTGGTGATGTAAATTCTAACTTCGGAGACGACGGAAGTTTTACAGTAAGCTTGAATGAAGAAGGTGCAGAGCGCGCTGAGCATAATGAAGCGTTTTACCCAGATCTTGTGACGACTAATGATATGGGTGACAAAGAGATGATTTCAGAGAATGATGACATTAATGACAGCCAAGAACTTGGCAACACGACCATTACACTTGATGGCTATCAATTTACTGAATTCACACCAAATGACGTTGAGGCTCCTCGTTTTGAGAACTTTACGAATGGCATCGTTTTGTTGACGGTTCAATTTGGCATCGACAACCAAGAAGACTCTGAAATTGCTCTTAGCTCAATTATGTCAACACTTTATGTTAATGACGGCGCACAGTCGTTATTAAATGAAGGAATGCTCCTTGATTACAGATATGATGATATGATTGAACCTGGTGAATCAGGAGAATTGTTACAACTGTATACGCTCGATCAAGAGCAATACGAGAAAATCTGGAAAGATAAATCATTTGAAATCGAGATTGGTCCGATGCGCGATCAAGAAGCAGCGGATCTATCAAAAGGCAATCGTGTAACATTTGAATTGCCAACGGAGTAAGTCGTTTGGTAACGTCCCTTTACCTTTCACATTAGGTAAGGGGATTTTTTTTGGGTTCCGAATAAAATATTGTTGACGTTAACGTCAACGTTAATTAAACTGAAAATTAGAAAAGAAAACTAGGAGAGATTCGACGTGGCTTGGACAATAACAGAACTTGCTCAACAATTTGATGTGACAACGAGAACCATTCGATTTTATGAAGAAAAGGGGTTGATACATCCTGACCGTACAGATGCAGGTCAAAGAACGTATTCCAAGCGTGAATTCGTTCGCTTGCGGTTAATCTTGCGTGGAAAGCGATATGGGTTTTCTTTGTCTGAAATTGCAGAAATGATCGAGCTGTTTGATGTTGATCGGACCGAACAGAAGCAACTTGAGACGACGATTACTTATGGAAGGAAGAAGGTTGCCGAGCTTAACGAAACGATTGAAAGTTTTATTGCACTTCGAGATGAAATGGAAGAGATGCTCGTCACATTTGAAGATAAGCTGCAGCGCATAAACAAATTGGAATAACTATAGGAGGGTTCGTTGTGAATATTTCGCAATTGTTAGAACGGAATGCAAGGAAGTATTATGACAAAGAAGCTTTTGTTAGTGGTTCGGTTCGTCAAACATACGGAGAAGTGGATCGAATCGTAAATACACTGGCACATGGATTTAGAAATCAAGGCATTGATCGGGATGATCGTGTTCTGTTATATTGCCCGAATACGCTGGATTTCGTTTATAGTTACTTTGCGATCATGCGATTGATGCGATTGTAGTTCCCGTAAATGCAAAGTTCACATCAAGAGAGCTTGCGTATGTGATTGAACATAGTGGAGCGAAAGCTTGTATTGTACACGAACAACTAATGACTCAAGCGGAACCCCTCCTAGAACGCCATCCGATTAGTTGGTTTACAACTGGTCAGTCAAATAAACGAATCGTATCAATCTACACAGGGAATGAAAGCGATTACAAATTGCCTCTTAAGAGCACAAGAGCAGATGATGAACTTACGACAATTTTGTATACTTCTGGAACGACCGGTGATCCAAAAGGCGTGATGTTTAGCAGCCGTAACATCTTAAGCGTTGCCACAATGATGTGTATTGAAACTGAAATAAACGAACCATCAAACGTATTACACTTAATGCCACTCACACATTCAGCGCCTCTACATTTGTTCTTTGTTGCAGGAATGTACGTGGGAGCGACTCACATTCTTGCACCTACGTTTACGCCTGATCTGTTATTGGACCTTATCGAACAAGAATCTGTGACTCATTTCTTTGGTGCACCTGTCGCTTACTTACTCACTGCCAAACATAAACAGATCCAATCAAGAGACCTTACCTCCATTCAACGGTTTGTGTATGGTGGTGCGCCGCTTTCAGCTTCAGAAGTTAAATTTGTTCAACAAGCGTTTCAGAGCGATCAATTCATGTGTGTTTACGGCCTTACAGAAGCTGGTCCTAGTGGCACGTTTTTAGCCCCAAATGAGCACGAACGAAAAGCCGGAAGCATCGGTAAAAGGGCCGCATTAAACTGTGAAATTGATATTGTAAACGACAACGGTGATCACGTACCGAGAGGTGAAGTTGGTGAAATCGTGCTACGCGGGGAAGGCACGATGCTTGGATTCTATAAAGATGAAGCCAAAACAGCAGAAGTGTTAAAAGATGACCTCCTCTTTACGGGAGACTTGGCTCGAGAAGATGAAGATGGGTATATCTGGGTTGTAGATCGGAAGAAAGACATGATCATTAGTGGTGGAGTAAATGTTTATCCTAAGGAAATTGAGCACGTGTTACAAGATCATCCAGCAATTATTGAAGCAGCAGTTGTTGGTGTTCCCCACCTGAATGGGGAGAAACGATTAAAGCGTTTCTTGTAACGACCGATGGTCAAGTGCCGAACATAAACGATTATTTGTCTACGCAACTTGCAAGCTATAAAATTCCTAAACTGTACGAAGCATTAGAAGAATTACCGAGAAACGCTTCTGGTAAGTTGCTAAAACAAGTGTTAAAAACAAGAAAGGTTGAATCAAGATGAGTATTGAATCCGTAGAACGTGTCTTGCTAAAAAAATTAGAAGAAGCGTGTTCACCACAGTTGTACGCGTATGCAAAGGGAGAACTAGATACTTTCTATGCGAGATGTTATGAACAATTCGACGAAAGGGCAGCGCATACAGATCGTGAAGGGCAACCACGACTCATTCGTTATGACCGCTATGGGAATGATGTCTCACAGGTGTGGGTAAATGAAGGGTATAAGAAGACGGTTGAAGAGACATACAACACAGGGATTGTAGGCTATGTTCACAAACCGATTCCAAAGCTAGGCTCAACCGGTAACTATTCTTACAGCTTTGCTCAAGGCTACGTACTCTCACAAGTTGAGCCTGGTTTTTATTGCCCGGTTACGTTAACGATGGCGGTAGCGTATTTGATTGATCATTATGCTGATGAGACGATTAAGCAACGATATTTGCCACACGTGTTAGCAACCGGTGATGTGGAATTGTATGAGGGGGCAACATTTTTAACTGAACGCCAAGGAGGATCAGATGTTGGCGCTAATGAAGTTCGGGCTGTGAAAGAAGGCGACCATTACCGAATTTACGGGGAGAAATATTTTGCTTCAAATGCCGGTCAGTGTGGTGTTGCAGCAGTGCTCGCTCGGTGCGACGATGCACCTCCTGGTTCAAAAGGGTTAAGTCTATTTCTCGTCCCGTGGAAAGACGAGGACGGCTCAATCAATCAGCTATATGTAAGACGGCTAAAAGACAAACTAGGGGTACGCGCCGTGCCATCAGGAGAAGTCATGTTTGAAGGAGCAAAAGCGTATTTAATTGGTGAAGCAGATCAAGGATTCTATTATATGATGGAAGCACTGAATCTTTCACGCATTTGTAATAGCATAGCTTCACTTGGCATTATGAAGCGCGCATTGGTTGAGGCGAAGTCGTACACGTTATCTAGAACATCATTTAAACAACGATTAATCGATTTTCCGATGATTCAAGAAAGCATTGCAAAATTGTATGCAAGACAAGAAATTCAATTATCAGCAGTGTTTGATTCCATCGTCGTCTATGATGAAGTGACTCGTAAAGGCAACGGGGATCCGTATTTAAATCGTCTGCTTATTGCACTATTAAAAGCAAGAACAGCAGAAGAAGCGATCGCATTTTCACATGAAGCAATTGAGATTCATGGAGGGAATGGGTACATTGAAGATTTTGTAACGTCAAGGCTTTTACGTGACGCTCAAGTGTTGACCGTGTGGGAAGGGACAGAGAACATTCTTGCCCTTGAAGTGTTACGCTTAATTACGAATTATGAAGGCGAAGCGCGTTTTTTTCAAAGAAATCAATCGTCAACTCACGAAAGCAAAATTACAAATGAGTGAGCACGTTTTAATCGATGTTGAACAACATATTCACGAAGTTACGGCTGATTTTGCATATTTATCAACGTGTAACAAAGAAGAGCAAACGTTACACGTACGATTGATCGCAAGAAAAATGGTGGACCTTCTCCTCGTCGTTCACGGCTATGCACGAATTGAAGATCATCGTGACCACGTTCTTGCAAACATTTATCATAAGGCTATCTGGCATCCGAATACGCTCGACAAAGAAAAGCTGGCAACACAGTTCATAGAGGAAATCATTCATGAGAAAGATGCAGTTATATGAGATTTTTTAGAGCAACTGGTGTGGCGAAGATGCCTGCGACAAGCGTAGCCACAGAAACCGCGTATTCATTGATAAGTATGTAACCAATACGATATGTTTTCTAAAGCGTAAGACACATCTTATATACAGGTGTGTCTTTTAATTTCTATATACGAAATACTTGAATTTTGATAGAATATTATTAAAATAAAGTATTTAATTTTTCAGAAAGGATACAGCGAGAAGCAACCTACATAATAATTTAAAGGGGAAATGGCAATGAAAAAGAATGCTTTGCTGTTATTAAGTGCGATGAGTGGGTTAGCGGTATTAGCTGCTTGTTCAGGGCAAGAAGAAGTAAGCGAAGACGAACAAGCAATAAGTGGGGAAGAAGCAGGGAGTGAAGCTGGAGAGCTTTTATTAGCAATGCCTTCGGATGCAGTCACGTTAGATCCTCATCGCTCAAACGATATTCCATCGAACATCGTATCCACGAACCTTTATGAGCGCTTAATTGAAACAGATGAGAACATGAACTTCATCCCCGGTTTAGCAAGCTCGTATGAGCAAATCGATGAAACAACGTGGGAATTCGAGTTGCAAGAGGGGGTTGAGTTTCACGACGGTGAACCGTTTAATGCCGATGCAGTAGAAGCAAACATTGAGCGCTTATTAAACCCAGAGATCGCCTCTCCCCGTGCGTTTTTGTATGACATGATCACAGAAGTTGAAAAAGTTGATGACTTTACGGTGAGACTTCACACCGAGTATCCGTTTGGACCATTACTTCATCATCTTTCTCATGATGGTGCGAGTATGATTAGTCCTAAAGCCATTGAAGAAGGGTTCAGCGGCGAACGCAACCTCGATGTTGAACCTGCTGGTACAGGCGCGTTTACATTTGACCGTTGGGACCAAGGAAATGAAGTTGTTCTCACTCGAAATGACAACTATTGGCGTGAACAGCCTGATCTTGATTCAGTTACATTTCGTGTGATTCCTGAACAATTGACGAGAATTGGGATGCTTGAGAACAATGAAGCGCACGTTGCAGCATCCATTGAACCGGTCAACACGACGGCTGTTGAATCAATGCCAAATGCGGAGTTACAAATTCAAGATGGTTTACGTGTAGACTATATCGGTTTTAATACGCAGTCTGAACCTTTTGATGATGTTCGAGTTCGTCAAGCGATCACCCATGCAATTAATACAGAAGACATTATCACTGGTCTTTATGAAGGGTATGGCATGCATGCAAAAGGCCCAGTAAGTCCATTAGTATTCGGGTTCGCTGAAGATGCTGAACCTTTAGACTATGATGTTGATCAAGCCAAAGAGCTATTAGCAGAAGCGGGATATGAGGACGGGTTTCAAACGACCATCACGACCAATGAAGAAAATCCGATTCGTAATCAAATTGCTGCACTCGTTCAAGATCGCCTTAGTGAAATAGGAATTGACGTCGAAATTCAAAGCTTGGAATGGGGCACGTTTTTAGATGCAACGTCAGAAGGAACGTATGACATTCAGTTAAGTGGCTGGACAACAGCAACGGGTGACGCAGATTATGGCATTTACTCACTGTATCATACAGACAATTTAGGAAGTGCTGGGAATACTTCTTTTTATGAAAATGAGCAATTGGATACGTTGATTGAAGACGCTCGACAAGAAACGGACGAAACGATAAGACAAGAGTTGTATGAAGACATTACACAACAATTAATCGATGAGGCACCGCACATTTACACGGTTCATGAACAACACTTGACCGGTGTGAACGAAAGTATTGAAGGACTAATTCAACATCCAAATGGAACGTTTATTTTTGATGATGTACGTGTATTGGATGCTGTTGAGGAAGACGGAAGTTATTAAAGGGGAATTATAATGAATGATTTACTAAACTTTTGGACGATTGATGGGGCAATTTCGGATTGGAACGGTGACGGGGTTCCCGATGGTATTGCCATTCGAGTTACGGGTTGGAGAGAAGCTGGATTGCCGGAAGGCCTTATTGACTTTTCGGCACGTCTTGGTTATGAAACGTCAGCAATGACTCCAGATTTTTATCAGAGAAGCCAACACGTTCTCCATTCCATCTATCGATTGAAGGGGAACGTACCATTATTACGACAAAAGGAATTTGTGCGCCAACGAAAGAGGCAATGAGTGAAGCCCTCCGTTGGTTTGCAAGTGAATGGCCAAAGGCAAGTAGTGAGAGCGTGACGACCATTGAATTAAGAAGCGGTCAATATCGTTTAAACGAGGGTACTTGGCTTTTGGACGAGTCAGAAGGAGACAATCATTCATGGCCGCTTACTCCTGTTGAAGGCTTGAATGAATTATTTGAACAAAGCAATTACAATTCTGAACGACGTTTGTCATCAATCGTTTATAGAGACTTCACGATTGAATTCGATCAAAAACTCGGTATAAATGCTTTCAAAGAGACTTGTTATTACGCTGCGAAAATGGGCATGTACAGTACGCACATTCAATTCCCAATTACTGGAGACGAGCGAACGTTCCATGTAACGATCCATCAGGATCATCAGGCAATTGTAAATTTAGAAAAACAACACCTTCTAGTACGAGGAAATGAAGAAGAGGTTGTGTCATTTCTTCATGCACTAAATCATGGGAATTTGAGAATTCCACGAGACGTGAAAGAAAAACCAACTGATACGATTCTAAATGTTGAATGGGCGAACGAAGGTGAACGTTCAGAGATTGAGACGTTTGTGGGGAAGGTATGGCAACCAAATGCATCCATTGAAGTCTTCATTTCTGAATCAAAATCGGTTCGAGATCACCTTAAACAGCTGTGGCTTTCCCAAGGAGCCAGTGATGTACACGTTCGGTCATCGTTTAAGCCTGGATTTCATTGGATTCAAGAAGAAATACTTCCTCTTATTGGTGAAGCAAAGCATGTGACAATTGCTTGTTTGGAGGAATCCGGGGACGGTATGGAGATGCCGATCCGTTGGTTGCAAGAACTGTATCCAATCGATGAAATGATTGAAACAAACAAGAGGACTGTAAACGTTTCGATCAAAAAAAGATTTGGAACATACGTATGAGGTTAAAGCGTACGATCGAGAAAATCAGTTGATTGTGGATACGTACTTAGACGTACCAACGAGTCAAGTTCAGTATATTAACGAAAATTCTTGGTCTTACCCAACAACGAGTTATGTTGCCGTAGATGGTCAAAAACAGCTCGTCCAAACCGATCGTGAGCGGTTTTGGCGATATTACGTACAAGAAGTTTTGCCGACCATTCATGAACAGCTTGATCTTGACGAACAATCTGGCATGACGAAGCCTCTCTTTCATTCCTTAACGCTGGATGTGACGATGAGTGAAGCAGAAACAAAGCTGGATTTTGAACATGAACGGATTTCTTCAATGGAAGCCCTACATGAAGATTTGTATTTTAACACGTTAGAATATTACCGTGAATTAGGGCTTCAAAAAAAAGTGGGGTTGCTTGGAATACACCGGGTGCGGTGTTGCCTTTTATGCATGTCGTTGAAGGAAGTAAACCGAAAGCCAATATTACAGTTACTCGTTGGCAAGACGTTCAAGCACCGATTAGTCGATTTATTCAATCGTTGTTTTTTTAAAAACAATGAAATACATTACGAAACAGATCAACACGTTGAGCGAAAAGTTACCTATTCCAATGATTTAGAGGATGAACGAATTGTAGAAGCGGCAAAACAACCCGGTGTTTCTGCATTTGAAGTTTCTCGCTCATTTAACGGAAATCCAATTTACGCTTTTGAGATTACGGCTGAAACAAATGCAAGTTGGCAAAGTGCACGTAAATTAGGCGTCTATAAGCCAACCATTTTAATTGAAACAGGTCACCATGCAAACGAAGTGTCGAGTGTTCCAGCGTTGTATGAATTAATGAAGAGCATCGATCAAGAAACGTTAAAAGCAATTACAATCGTCGCAATTCCAGGCTCTAATCCTGATGGGACAGCTTTACATCAACAATTAATTAAAGAACATCCGGAATGGAAGCATCATGCGGCAAGGTTTAATGCAGTCGGTTTAGAGTTCAATCATGTTCGCTTTCAAGACAGTGTGTTTGGAGAAGCGATGAGCGTACCTGCATTGATTAATCGCTGGTTACCTGATGTTTATTTAGATAATCACGGCATCCCTGCACACGAATGGATTCAACCATTCGCAGGTTACAATAGTCCCCCGCGATTCCCAGTTTCTTATTGGTTACCAAACGCAATGATGTATGGAATCGGTAAGGACGTCGTTGATTGTGAAGAGCATCGCTTAATCCTTGATAAGGCGACGGTCTGGAGTGCAAAAGCAATCGGTAAAAATGATCGTTTGTACAATAAAAACAAACAGTGGCAATCGCGCATTAAGCGTTATGCTTATCCTCATGTTGCGAAGAAATTCCCACTTCCTACTGTGCATCATATGATCTTTAATCGATGGCAAGAAAAGGAAGATAGCGACTCTACTCACTACATTTACCGGTATCCAGAATTGTGTAGTTTAGAAATCGTTACAGAAGCGGCAGATGAGACGGTTTACGGTGACTGGTTAGATGACTGTGTAAATGGTCAACGATTGTTTAACGAGAGTATCATTGAAATGGTTGCTTCAACAAATCAAACGATCGAGAAAGAATCAACGTCTAAGAGGTTTGGGTTACGAAGAAGTCGACCGTTACGTATAAAATAGAAAAAAAGCTAGGAGAGTCCAACGGACTTTCCTAGCTTTTTGAATTAGATTAAGCTTACTTCGCGTATTCTGCTTTTTTAACTTTAAGATCAAAGCGGTCCGCGTTCATGACTTTCACCCAAGCAGCAACAAAGTCATTTACAAACTTCTCTTTGTTGTCGTCTTGTGCGTAAACTTCAGATAGAGAACGTAGCTCTGAGTTCGAACCGAACACGAGGTCAACACGTGTTGCAGTGCGAACAACGTTACCAGACTTGCGATCTTTACCTTCGTACACGATGCCATCAACTGGCTTCCACTCAATGTTCATATCAAGAAGGTTCGTGAAGAAGTCGTTAGAAAGTGTTCCAACGTTTTCAGTGAATACGCCGTGGTCTGTTCCACTATGGTTCGTACCGAGTACACGCATACCACCAACAAGAACTGTCATTTCTGGTGCAGTCAGACCAAGAAGCTGTGCTTTATCAACAAGAAGTTCTTCAGATGGTACACTGAATAGTTCTTTTTGATAGTTGCGGAAACCGTCAGCTTCTGGCTTAAGAACGTCAAAGTTTTCAACGTCTGTTTGTTCAGCAGTCGCATCCCCACGTCCAGCAGCAAATGGTACCGTTACGTTCATGCCTGCGTTGCTTGCAGCTTTCTCAATTGCAGCGTTACCAGCAAGTACGATAAGGTCAGCAAGACTTACGTCTTGGCTTGCGTCTTTTTTGATATCTTCAAGTACGTTGAGTACTTTTGTTAATTCTTGTGGTTCATTAGCTTCCCAGCTTACTTGTGGCTCAAGGCGTACACGTGCGCCGTTTGCTCCACCGCGCATGTCAGATCCGCGGTAAGTGCTTGCTGAAGCCCAAGCTGTTTTAACGAGTTCTCCGACACTAAGACCAGAATCAAGAATCTTCGCTTTTAGATCAGCTACATCGCTATCTGTAAGGTCGTAGTTACCTGCAGGAACTGGATCTTGCCAGATTAATACTTCTTCAGGAACTTCAGGTCCCATGTAACGGTCACGTGGTCCCATATCACGGTGAAGAAGTTTGAACCAAGCGCGTGCGAAAGCATCTTGGAATTCTTCTGGGTTCGCGTGGAAACGACGAGAAATCTTCTCGTAGGCTGGGTCCATGCGAAGTGCCATGTCAGCAGTTGTCATGATTGTAGCTACTCGCTTAGAAGCGTCTTCAGCATCTGGTGCCAAATCTTTGTCTTCAGGGTTTACAGCAGTCCATTGGTTAGCGCCTGCTGGGCTCTTTGTAAGTTCCCACTCATAACCAAAGAGTAGATCGAAGAAACCGTTGTCCCATTTTGTTGGGTTCGCAGTCCATGCACCTTCAATCCCACTTGTAATCGTATCGCTACCTTTGCCGCTTCCGTGAGAGCTAATCCAACCAAGACCTTGGTCTTCAATTGAACCGGCTTCAGGTTCTGGACCTACTTGCTCAGCATCTCCAGCACCGTGTGCTTTACCGAACGTATGACCACCTGCAACAAGTGCAACAGTCTCTTCATCGTTCATTCCCATACGACCAAAAGTATCGCGAATGTCAAATGCACTTGCGTTTGGATCCGGGTTACCGTTAGGACCTTCTGGGTTTACATAAATTAGACCCATTTGTACAGCAGCAAGTGGGTTTTCAAGCTCACGGTCACCACTATAGCGGTTATCTCCGAGCATTTCTTTTTCGTTACCCCAGTTTACGTCTTCTTCTGGATGCCAAACGTCTGCACGTCCACCACCGAAACCGAACGTCTTACCACCCATAGACTCGATCGCTACGTTTCCTGTAAGAAGGAGAAGGTCAGCCCATGAGATTTTGTTTCCGTACTTTTGCTTAATTGGCCAAAGCAAGCGACGTGCTTTATCAAGGTTCGCGTTGTCTGCCCAGCTGTTTAATGGTGCAAAACGTTGTGCGCCTGTTGCACCGCCACCACGGCCATCGCCGGTACGGTATGTACCTGCAGCGTGCCATGACATACGAATAAACATCGGACCGTAATGACCATAATCTGCTGGCCACCAGTCTTGGCTATCTGTCATAAGATCAGTAAGATCTTTCTTAAGTGCATCGTAATCAAGTTTGCTGAATTGTTCAGCATAATCAAAGTCTTCACCCATAGGGTTTGACTTATTATCGTGTTGACGAAGAATGTTCAAGTTAAGGTGATTTGGCCACCAATCTTGGTTCGTCGTTGCTTTTGTTCTAGGGCTTGTAACGCTTCCGTGAGAAAATGGACATTTTCCTTCAGAAGAATGATTCGCTTCAGAAATAATGTTGTTTTCACTCATACGAATTCTCCTTTTCACTAGTAAGAATTAGATACATCTACAACGACCACTAAATTATAATCGTTATTATGTAATCATTATAATAAAATATCGGCGAATTGAAAAGCATTAATTACTAGATTCACAACGAAACCTCGCTTTTTATCTCGCTAAACTGCTGAAAAGTCATGTGTTTATCACCAGTTGGGACGTATGAAAGCTTAAGAAAAAAAACGAGAGCGTCTGTTCGTTTTACTGTTATACACAAAAAGTCATTATCAATCAATGAGGATCAACTGACAATGAAAGTTTCTTAGAAAGTGAAGGTTAGTGCTCGGCTACGAGTTGATGTTGTTCAATGAGTTGTATGACATCATCTAATGAAACTTCCAAGCTATCAGCAATGTACTCAACGGGTAAATGCTTATTAAGCTTTAGCTGTATTTGTTTTTTGAGAAGGTCTTCAGCTCCTTGTTGATAAAGCTGTAGATCCAAAGCTGTAGAAGTCTGAGCTGTACGGATGGGTTCTTTCGTTGAAGTATCTTGCACGACAAACGTTAATTCATAAGGATGCCCCGTAATCTCTTGAACAATTGAAGATAAAAGCGTCTCGTATCGGTCTGCTAACCAATCCTTTGCGAACTCGTTTGGTGCTTCGATAAACATCGTATTGTTTTCAATCGCATGAACGTTTGTTACTTTTAACCATGTTTCGTAACTTGGCTTACTTACGTGTGTTTTCACAGCACGCAATGTTTGTTCCCATAACTCCACCGTTTCCATCAACCGTTCACTCCTTACTTTTCTATCAATACGTTACGTAAAAAATCTTCCTTAATTGTACCATTTCATGAAGGAATCTTGTAGAAATATGAGCTATTGATTGACTCCTTTTATAGAACAATGTTTCTAAATAGAAGGTAAGAAATATCGAAGAACGTGCATAACCGAAGTCTACAATCATACGTATAAACTGAAGGACGATCCTTCGGAGGGATACGATGAAAAAAACGACATCTTACTTTAATGACCTTATTGATTCTCAAGTAATTGCAGCGATTAGTCATAAAGAAAAAATTACGAAAGCCATTGAAAGTGATTGCAATGTTGCTTTCTTATTAACCGGAGATTTAATCGTATTGCCGGAGTATGTTGAACAACTGAAACGAGCAAATATGCACGTATTTGTTCACTTGGACTTTATTGAAGGGCTAGCTAATGATAAAAGTGCGATTGAATACGTTGCCAAAATGGTACGCCCAACAGGTATTATTACGACAAAAAGCCACCTTATCAAATGGGCAAAAAAAACAGAACTTGTTAACGATTCAACGATTGTTCGTTTTGGATCGAAATGCAGTAAATAAAGGAATTGCGATGGTTCGTGATTCTGATCCTGATGCTATAGAGATCATGCCAGGAATTATCCCGAAAGTGATTAAACAATACCTTGCATCAAGCAAGCTCCCAATTATTGCAGGCGGCCTTGTTGATCAAAAAGTTGAAGTCTATGAAGCGCTTGAAGCTGGAGTGTTGGCTGTATCAACTGGAGAAGATCCCCTTTGGAGAATGGGTGTATAACCTTTAGCATACAACTGAATAGAAGCGCTTTCAAAGGTAGAGACGTGGAGACACCTTAGAGAGGCATAGGCAATCCCTATGGCTTTTTATGGTGTTTTCTTTTGTTTGTAAGGAGGTGAAACGGACAAACGGAACGATCCATTTGTTTAGAAGGGAGAAATGAAAATGAAGACGATGAAGAGAATTTTAGCATGTGGGGTGCTCGGAGTTTTGTTATTACCTCAAACTCAAGGTTTCGCACAAGGTACGACAAACGGGGATGATGTTACGAATGTCGCACACCGTGGTGCATCAGGGCACGCACCAGAAAACACGATCGCAGCCTTCGATAAAGCCGTTGAGATTGGTGCGGATTACATTGAAGTAGATGTTCATATGAGCAAAAACAATGAAGTTGTTGTCATTCACGATGCAACAGTGAACCGAACAACAGATGGTGAAGGTAGAGTGAACGACTTTACATTGCGTGAGTTGCGCCAGCTTGATGCAGGTAGTTGGTTTAGCGACGAATATAAGGGAGAGCAAATTCCAACACTTGGAGAAGTATTAGACCGCTACCTCGGTGAAATTGGCATTTTAATTGAGGTCAAGGACCCTGCCAACTATAACAATATGGAACGGTTTGTCGCAATAGAACTGATTAAACGTCAGCTCCGAAAGCCAACCGATGAAGAAGTAATCGTGCAATCATTTGATCATGCTTCAATGGAGCGATTCCATAACATTCTTCCAGACGTTCCAATCGGAGTGTTAGTGAGCAATAATCCGAATGGCATTAGTGATGAACAGCTTAAATCTTTCCAAACGTATGCGGATTATACGAACCCGAACCATCTTATGGTTGACCAAGACCTTGTAACACGAATTCAAGATCATGGAATGCAAATCTCTACGTGGACAGTCAATGATCCTAACCGAATGGAAGAGTTGGTTGAGTACGGTGTAGATGGAATCATTACAGACTTTCCAGATCGTTTACAAGACGTGCTGCAATAGTGTCTAGTCGTAAATCTCGAAAAAAAGGTAAATAATCTCATAATGATTGTCATAGGTTAATAGTAGTTACACTTCGATAAATAATTAATAGGGTAGAGACATGATGAGACGACCCGACAAACAAAACTCGACCCTTTGTTTGTGTTGGTCGTCTTTCTTTATCAGAAAAAGGGGGAACGATTCATGAAAAAGATGAAACGCTCATTATGGTTCGTCGGTATGGGATCATTTGTGGTTTTAAGTGCATGTGGTAGTGGAGATTCAGAAGATGATGTTGGCACAATTACGCTTTACTCACCAGAAACGCCAGATATGTCGGCAGAATTAGCCGAAGCTTTTGAAGAAGAGTACGGAGGTACTGTGAATGTTGAGTATGCAGGCACGAATGTGCTTGTAAACCAAATGCTTGCAGAACAAGACAACCCTCAAGCGGATGTATGGTATGGCGGTGGTGGATTTATGCCGTTCGAATCAGCTGTTGAAATGGGAATCTTGGAAGCGTATCAACCAGAAGCAGCAAGTGATTGGGAAGTTTATGAAAACGATATCAAAATGAGACATGAAGATTGGATGTATACAGGTATCGAATTGTTCGCACTTGGATTCTCTTACAACCCTGAACTTGTATCTGAAGAGGAGTTACCACAAACGTGGGATGACTTACTCGATCCAAGGTGGGAAGGCGAAATTCAAATGCCAAATCCAGCTGCTTCAGGAACAGCCACGCTACTCGTACTCAGTCAACTTCTTGCTAAAGGAGAAGAAGAAGGTTGGGAATACTTTGACCAACTCGTTGAGCAAATGAGTGCAATGCCAGACTCCGGACTTGCGCCAACGCAAGCGGCTGCTTCTGGGGAAGCTTCAATTGGGATTGGATTTGACTTTATGGCATATCAAATGAAAGAGCGTGGAGAATCGATTGATTTTCACGTGCCTGAGAGCACACCAGTACTCGTGAACCCTGCAACGCTTATTGCGAACGGACCGAATCCAGAAGGTGGGCAGAAGTTTATTGAGTTTTTGTTATCGGAAAAAGGACAGCAAATTAAAGCCGATTGGGGTCATATTCCACTTCATCCAGACGTTGAGTCCCAAACACCTCTCAATGCAGAAGCGTTAAAAGATCATGCAATGGAACTTGATGTAGATTGGATTATCGAAAACTATGATGATGCTAGAAACGAGTGGCAACAACGGTATTAAAGAAGTTCTGTCGTCATTAATTTCAGTAAAGGTGTGAGGGCAATATGGGTTCTGTAACTGTGAAAGGATTAGTCAAACAATATAGCGACGTCCCCGCACTAAAAGGGTGGATTTAAACATCCGAGAAGGGGAGTTTTATGCCCTTCTCGGGCCATCTGGATGTGGGAAAACGACAACGATGCGTTGTATTGCTGGTTTTGAGGACATTACAGAAGGTGACATTTACATTGGAGAACAGCGGGTGAATGATGTCGCTGCCAACCGACGAAACTGCGGAATGGTGTTTCAAAGCTATGCATTGTTTCCTCATTATAATGTGTTTGAAAATGTAGCGTATAGTTTAACAGTTCGAGACCTTTATCGAGGTTCTTACGGAAAGCGGATGAAGAGTTTTGCACGCTTAATGAGCAAAAAGCTCGGAAAGCCACCGAAAGAACTGTATCAAAAGGTCATGGATGCGCTGCAAACGGTTGAACTAGACCACTTAGCTGAACGTGGCGTCGGTGAATTGTCTGGGGGGCAGCAACAACGAGTCGCATTAGCACGAGCACTCGTCATGGAACCCGCAGTATTATTAATGGATGAGCCGCTATCGAACTTAGATAAAAAGTTGCGGAACACAATGCGCACAACGATTCGAACGATTCAACAAGAAATCGGTATTACGACAATCTTTGTTACACACGACCAAGAAGAAGCGATGAGTATGGCAGATCGCATCGCGGTTATGAAAGATGGAGAGATTGTCCAACAAGCGACACCGACTGAATTGTATGGAAAACCGTTAACTCCGTTTGTTGCTGATTTTGTTGGTTCCTCTAATATATATGACGCAACGGTCATCGATGGACGACAAGTGAAAATTAACGATCAATTTGTCGTTCATACGAACGGAGTAACAGAAAACGATGAAGCAAAAGTATTAATTCGCCCTGAAGGCATTAAAATTCTTCGTGAACGTAACGAGAGTACAAATGTGATTGAAGGGAAAGTAACGATGAGTACGTATTTTGGTCCGAACATTCGTTACGATGTAAATGTCGGAGAAGCAACGGTCGTCGTTGAACAAGAATTCGAACCCGGGATTCCGGTCTATGATCAAGGAGATCATCTTTTTCTTCATATTCCTGAAGAAAGGGTGCTACTTCTATGAAAGAAAAGCGCAACAAAACGAGACGTTTTCAACGCCTAAAAAAAACTGGGATAGTCTGAAGCTCCTAAAGTATGCAGTGATCGGTTTCTTTGCCTTATTTCTGATGATTCCGTTGTTATCGGTTTTTATCGTCAGTTTCACTGGAGAACCGGTGAATCTATTTGGTTCCTTTGTGAATCCGGAAATTCTCTCTACAAACATCGAGCGATTACAAAACGCTTCATTTGAACATTACGCAAATCTGTTTTCAAGTGGTAGTGTCTATTTATCAGCATTAAACAACAGTTTGTTACTTTCCATTTTAGTGTCTGTCATCGTCATTGTGATGTGTTTACCGATCGCATACGCGTTTGCAAGAACAGCGATGCCATTTAAGAAAACCTTAGCGGCACTTTGTACGATGCCCATTATCGTACCAACATTTATTTCTGCTGCTGGCTTTATTATCATGTTCGGTCGTACAGGCTGGGTGACACACGTCTTTAATACAATGCTCGGAACAGAAGGCGCAATCTTTAACGTGTATTCGATGTTAGGTATCATTCTTGTGCAAGTGTTTTTCTTCTTTCCGTTTGCCCTTTGGCCAATGGTTGCAGCATTTAAAATTGCTGATCTTTCTGTTGAAGAAGCCTCACGGAATCTTGGGGCAAAAAGCTGGTCCACGATGGTATTTGTTACGTTGCCGCTTGCTTTACCTGGCATGATTTCAAGTGCACTACTCATTTTCACTGTCAGTTTTTCTGACTTTGGAACACCGATCATCTTAGCACCTGACGGCTTAAACTTAATCGTCGTGCAAGCATACCGAGAAATCTCTGGGTTTTTTTAACTGGGCTGGCGCATCAATTTTAACGGTCATCATGGTCATCGTTGCAGCCATCTTCTTTTGGTTACAACGGTTGGCGACAAAAGGGAAAGATTACGGAACGGTTTCTGGTAAGCCTAAAAAAGTAAAACTCAATACAAAAAAAGCAGTGACGTTACCACTTTTCACTTACACAAGTCTCGTTGTTCTATTACCTGTGCTTACCGTGTTCTCTGTTTTTATTCAATCGATCGCAACGACATGGGGCCGCGATTTGTTACCGAGAGGATTTACGCTCGATCACTATGCAACGATCTTTACCCGCTCAACGGATAACATTATGAACAGCATTATTTTAGCGAGTGGGGCGCTTGTTATTAGCGTGATTGTTGCGACATTGGTAAGTTATTTTGTTGTACGACAAAATGCAACGAAACTTGATTTTATTGCGTCCATCCCTTTAGTCGTACCAGGGATTGCGCTTGGAATTGCGTTTATTCAGACGTTTAATACCGCTCCTCTACAATTAACAGGCACTGCTTTTCTATTAATTGTTGCGTATGCAATTCGAAGAATGCCATACATGATTCGCTCGACGATGGGGAGTATGATGGCCATTCGTTCTGACATTGAAGAAGCTTCCGTAAACCTTGGCGCATCAAGGTTGTTGACGTTAACGACAATTGTCGGTCCATTGATGTTGCCAGGCATTGTCGCCGGGTCCATTCTCGTATTCGTTACGGTTATTAAAGAAACGAGTGTCACAATTCTTTTGGCACCGTCTGAATGGGCACCGATGAGCTTGATGGTATTCCAAAACATTTTACGTGGGCAAATGTATACAGCATCTGCGATGGCGATCTTAATTATCGGTGTCGTACTCATCCTCCAACTCGTCGCAAATCGCCTGACGAAAAATTCGTTATATTAACAAAGGAGGAGTGGAATGCAACGAGGCTATATCTTTGATTTAGATGGCACAATTTATTTAGGGAATAAAGAAATTCCAGGTGCTGCAACGACCATTCGCACGCTTCGAGAGCGTGGTGATCGCGTTTTGTTTATGTCGAACAATCCACTCTTTACGAGACTTGATTTTAAACGGAAGTTAGCAGCACTTTCGATGGATGTAAAGGTTGATGAGATTTATAACTCAAACTATATTTTAGCAAGGCATTTAAAAAAATTGTTTGGCATCTACTGACCGTGTATTTGTCATTGGAGAAGCACCGTTATACGAAGAATTACAAAATGCAAACATTCCACTCACATTTCAAGCAACAGAAGCGACAATTGTTGTCGTCTCATGGGACCGTGATTTTACGTATAAAAAGTTAAAACAGGCATACCTTGCTTATCGAAATGGCGCTACGTTTATTGCGACCAACCCAGATCGTACGTGTCCAATCGAAGGGGGCGCGATACCAGATTGCGGTGCAATCATTGGCGCCATTGAGGGAGCAACTGGGGAGAAAATTACAGAAATCGCTGGTAAACCATCAAGCATTACAACAAACGTCATCCAAGACGCCGTTGGATTACCTGCAATGTCTTGTTATATGATCGGTGATCGGTTAGAAACCGATATTAAGATGGCAAATGAAGCCAATTGGCATAGCGTGCTCGTATTAACGGGTGTAACGACGACGGAAATGCTCGAGAAGTCGCTGATCGTGCCTAAGACGACACTGACTAGTGTTCGTGAGTTGATAAATTTATAAATGGAGTACAATGCAAAGATGCATTGTACTTTTTTTGTTACCGCAAGTAGATTTACGGATATTTTACGATGATGCTAAACGGTTGGCGGCCAGTCCTATAAGCAAACGGTAGAATTGTATTCGTTGCCCCATCAAGGACAACGATTTGATCATCAAGACTATTCAAGACATAAATACGATTTTTAGTAGGATCAACAGCGAGGTCGTATGGTGCATCCCCGATTGGAATTGTATCAATTAGAGTAAGTGTCGCTCCGTCTATCACAGCAAGAGCGTCATCCACTAATATCGTTACGTAAATAAGATTCGTAATCGGCTTAATGTCAACCGCATAAGGTTGCACACCGACTGGAATTGTCGCAATAACACGAAGTGATGTGCTGTCAATGACTGATACCGTATTGCTCGAATTATTGGAAACAAAGTACTGATTTGTCGTTGGGTTATACGCAATGCCTTGAGGATCTTCACCAACTGGGATCGTTGGGGTCAGTGGTGTATTCATGCTACCATCAATGACTGTAACGTCGTTGCTAAACGTATTTGTAACTAATATTTGATTCGTTACTGGATTTACAGCTGCAAAAGATGCTGCTGTCCCTACTGGAACTGTAGCGATCACTGTATTTGTTGCACCATCAATAACGGATACGTCATCCGTGTTTGTATTCGCAACATAAGCTAGTTCAGTCACAGGATTATATGCAATAGCTATAGGAAATACACTAACCGGTATTGGATCGACAACTTGTTCCCCAGTTATTGTATTAATGACTGAAGTAGCTTGTTACAAGTTTGTCACGTACAAAAACCTTGGTACTTCTGGCATTGTTGGAGAAGTTGGAGACTATGAAAGGTGTGTACCAATTGGTTCATAAACAGCCAAAGCACAAATCAAATACTTAATAAGTAATGATAGAGCCTGGCCATTTCAGACTTTCTTTTCAGCACGCTGCTATATAATTTATCTCGATCTCAGAAATCGAAAACACAAATGTTTACATTGAACATAAAACACATGTAATTATAATTATTATCAGAATTCGATTGACAAAATGTTTAAAATGAACAATAATGAAATTATTAATGTTATTTATGAACTTTTGTGAGGTGTGCCATGCATGCAAATGAACGTAAGAATAAGATTATTAGTTTAACCAATGATTCTCAAAAAGTAGAAATTGAAGAATTAGCAAAGAATTTAAATGTTTCTACGATGACCATTCGTCGAGACCTAACTGAATTAGAAAATCAAGGTCATCTGATTAGGGTTCATGGGGGGGCAGTACCTGTTAAAGAGCTTGTAGCAGAAGTTCCTTATACAAATAAAGCCTCAATTAATCTCTCAGAAAAAAAACAAATTGCACTTTTAGCTTTGGACTATATTCCCGAAAATGGAAGGATTTTAATGGATTCTGGAACGACGACGTTAGAGATTATTCGACTTATTAAACATCGAAGAGATTTAACTATTATTACCAATGATATTAAATTAGCAATGGAATGTATTGACGATCCCATCGAAATAATTTTAACGGGGGGAGAAATGCAACAAGGTATAGGTGCTTGTACAGGTCCAGTGGCTGAGAATTTTTTATCAACGATTCATGCTGATTTATTCTTCTTAGGCGCTCATGCGATACATCCTAAAGCTGGAATAACTGCACCAACACTAGAAAAAGCCAATATTAAAAAGAAAATGATAGAAGCATCAGAGATGACAGTTCTCGTTGCAGATTCAACAAAGTTTAATCTTAAATCTTTTGCTAGCGTATGTTCACTTAATGTGATTACATATGCAATTACAAACGATAATTTGTCGGATGAACAGTTAGAAGAGTATACGCAGAGCATGAGCATGGAGGTTGTTACCAAGGGGGATTAAAATGGAATTGCTCGTAATTGCGGATGACTTAACAGGAGCAAATGCATGTGGAGCTTTATTTTCGGAGGATGGATTTCAAGTTGAAACGAAATTTTACTGGTCTGATCATCGAATAGATTCTTCAGCCCAAGTAACGATGATTGATACGAATAGTCGACAAAGTGAACCTGTAGTAGCACAAAAACGTTTGCTTGATATGATTAACAATTATCGTACTGCAGGGGTGAGGCTATTCGCAAATCGTATCGATAGCACCATGCGAGGGAATATCGGTACTGAAATTGAAGCTTGGCTTCATGCTTTTGAAAAAGAATCTATAATCGTTATCGTTCCAAGTTTTCCTGATTCAGGGAGAACAGTTGAAGATGGTTTGCTATATGTGGATGGACAATTAATGCATCAAACGAGTGTTGGAAAAGATCCGACAACACCAATTGAGGACTCAAACATTTCAAAAATAATAAAAATGCAAACAAATGTATTAGTAACTAATATCGCGTTATCTCACGTTGAACGTGGACCGCTGCATCTTGCAAGGCAATTTAATTTAGAAGCAAACCATAATCGAAAAGTTTTAATCGTGGACGCTAAAACGAATGAACAAATCGACTGTATTGCCAAAGCCATGGTCATCTGCGAACGTCCAACATACCCATTTGATCCAGGTCCATTGACTTACCGTTTTATGAGAAATATTTTACATCGAAAAAGTAAGAGCACTGCAAAGACGCTAGTTTGTATCGGCAGTGCAAATCAGTTAATAGAAACACAGATGATGAACTTTACTAAAGGGAGAGGAATAGTACCATTCGTATTAAATCCTAAGTTGTTTTTAAAACCGGCGAGTACAGTTAATTTCTCCGAATTATCGGAGAAATTAATCGAAATGTTTTCAAACGAAGATGTAGTGGTAGCAACCACGGTCATACCAGGAGAGCAAAGGCTATCTCTAGCAGAATATGCAGCAAATCATCAAATGACGATAGAAGAAGTATCGCAAAAAATAACGAATGGATTTGCAACCTTTATTTTTTTCAATACTCAAAAAGGAGAAATCCATAAGTGGGTGTTTTACGAGCGGAGGAGATTTTACCACGGCACTCTGTAAAGAATCAGGTGCAAATGGATTACACTTATGGCGACAAATCGCTCCACTTACTGCTTTTGGAAGTATAAAAGGCGGAAGTTTAGATGGCTTGAGAATTATGACAAAGGGCGGTTCAGTAGGAGATTTAGATATCATTGAGACATGCGTAACAAAATTAGAAATTGAGTCTTACAATGAAGAGATATCGGAGGTATAAGAATGAGTAAACCACTAATTGTTGTCCCTATGGGTGATGCTGCTGGAATTGGACCAGAAATAACAGCCAAAGCTTTATACAATAAAGACATCAATGCGTTATGTAGACCTGTTGTTGTCGGTCATCGCAAAGTAATGGAACAAGCAATTGAGCAAACCAATGTTGATTTGAAAGTGCGACAAATTACTTCAATTGAAGATGGTGATTTTAGCGGAGCGCATTTAAATTTAATTCATATAGAAAATCTAGACTTTACGAGTTTGGTTCAAGGTGAGGTACAAGCACAATGTGGTCAAGCGGCGTTTGAATATATCGAAAAATCAGTTCAATTGACAAAAGATGGTTATGCCGAAGCATTAGCTACGACACCAATAAACAAAGAATCACTAAAAGCTGCAGAAGTTCCGTATATTGGACACACAGAGATGCTTGGAGCAATGGCCAATGTTGAAGATCCTTTAACGATGTTTGAAGTACTTACACTTAGAATCTTTTTCTTAACTCGACATGTATCGTTGAAACAATCTATTGATCAAATGACGAGTGATCGTGTTTTTGATTATCTAAAACGTTGTGATGAAGCAATGAAACATTTAGGGATTAAAGAACGAAAAATTGCCGTTGCGGGTTTAAATCCACACAGTGGGGAAAATGGATTATTTGGAAATGAAGAAGTAGTTGAAATTGCTCCTGGAATAGAAAGGGCAAAGGCACATGGTTTAGATGTAACTGGTCCTGTGCCCGCTGATTCTGTATTTCATCAAGCATTACAAGGTAAATATGATGCTGTACTTTCTTTATATCATGATCAAGCCACATTGCCGCAAAAATGACTGACTTTGAAAGAACCGTTTCTATTACGAATGGTCTTCCTTTCTTACGAACTTCTGTCGATCACGGCACAGCATTTGATATTGCTGGAAAAGGTATAGCAAGTGAAGTAAGTATGATCGAGTGTTTAAAAGTTGCTGCTCAATATGCGCCATATTTTAATAATTCAAGTACTGAAAAATTATAAGGAAGGTGTAACTATGAATAAAAGAATAGGAATTACATTAGGAGATGCTTCTGGAATTGGACCAGAACTCGTTGTAAAAGCATTCCAAAATGAGGAGGTTCGAACACAGGCAACGTGGATCATAGCAGGGGATAAAGAAGTTTTAGAACATGCACAAATGATTACAGGGAAAAAAAATAGAAGTAACATACATTCAAGATATAAAAGATGCAAAAACAAATGTAGGAACAATTTATTTTATAGAAGTTTCTACATTACCATCAGAATCGTATTCTTTAGGAAAGTTATCACCCGAAGCTGGAAAATCAGCGGGTGAGTGTTTGATGTACCTTATTGAACTTGCAAAAGAAAACATTATTTCTAGCATAATGTATGCGCCATTAAATAAAGAAGCATTACACCGTGGCGGGCATCATTTTAAAGATGAACTACACTTCTTCGCATCATTATTTGGAGTCACATCAGGTTTTAGTGAAATCAATAAGATGGAAGATTTGTGGGTAACACGAGTGACTTCACACGTGTCTCTGAAAGAAGTGGCGGACCTTATAACAAAAGAAAAAGTTGCGTGGACGATACGATTTGCCAATGAGACATTAAAGAAAGCAGGTTATCTAAATCCAGAAATTGCCGTTGCCGCTCTAAATCCTCATGCGGGAGATGGAGGAATGCTTGGTTTAGAAGAAATTGAAGTCATTCAACCAGAAGTACGACGTGCGAAAGAAGAAGGACTTAACGTACGTGGTGCTTACCCTGCCGACACTCTTTTTGTGCGAAGACGTAAAGAGCCATTTGATTGTTTAGTCGCCATGTACCATGATCAAGCACAAACAGGTATGAAGTTACTTGGCTTTAATAAAGGGGTCACCATTAGTGGAGGATTACCCGTTCCTTTAACTACGCCGGCTCATGGTACTGCTTTTGATATTGCAGGAAGAGGGGAAGCTGATGAAGGGGCGACTCTTGAAGCTTTAAAGCTTGCTATTCAGTTATAAAAGGAGGGTTTATAGTGACAGCAAAGGGTAAAAAGTTGTTTTTGCTTACATCTCTATTTTCTGCTCTCTTAATTGTAAGCGCTTTTGTACATGAAACTATCACACCCGATGCAAGTGATCGAGACATTCAAAACTATCCAAATCGTGACATTGATGTTTATGTTGGTCATGGACCTGGTGGTGGAACTGATATTTTCACGAGAACTATAACAAATGAAATGAGTGAAATTCTAGGTGTTAATTTCAATATTATCAATCAAGAAGGCGGATCGGGTGTGATTGCCAAGCAAAGTGCTTCTAATCAGCCTGCAGATGGTTATACGTTAATAGGTATGTCGGCTTTTGCAGTAACAACAGCTGCAGGAATTAACCAAAATGACCTCTCTACGCTTCAACCAATTGGGCGAGTAGAAAGTGATATCTATTCATTGCAAGTCAGGGAAGGTACATTTGAATCTATTGAAGAACTCGTTTCTTATGCTAAAGATTATCCGGGTGAACTTCAATTTGCTTCAGTTGGAACGATGGGTATGGATGAAGTAAATGCTAGAAGGTTCATGGAAGCAGCTGAAATTGATATGACTTATGTTCCAATGGAAGGTGCGGGATCTATGCATTCTAATTTGCTAGGTGGGCATGTTGATGTCATTTTAGAAGAATTGGGACCTGCTTATTCTTATATAGAAAGTGAACAAATAAAACCACTCATCATTTTTGCAGATGAGCGTGTTGATGAGTTCCAGAAATCCCCACAACTGTTGAGCATGGTTGGGAATTAACAGACGGTATTGAACGTGGGTTAATGATCCACAGAGATACACCAGATGAAATTGTCGCTTACCTTGAAGAAGTCTTACATGAAGCACAACAAACTGAAAGCTTCAATCAGTATAAAGAAAATGCTTTTCTAAATTTCAGAGAAGGTTGGCTTAACTCAGAGGAATATGAAAATAAGCTCATTCAAGACATGGAGTTATATGAGCGTATACTAGAAGACTTATAAGGAGGGGAATACGTGAAATATAATGGCGTTTTATCCGTCATCGTTATTGCATTTTCTCTGTTTTTTTCTTATTATGACATTCAATCTCCCAGAGACAGAGTCTACTGGAACGATTAACCCTAATATTTGGCCAATGATCATCCTCTTAGTTATGTTGTTGATGGGAATCTTGTTGGCAATCCGGACATTTCGCGAAAATAAAAATAATCAACATAATAAAGAGCAAGAACAATCTGAGGTAGCAAATCCACATTATCATTGGTTAATTATGATTGTATTGGTTGGGTATGTACTATTTATGCCAGTGATCGGTTTTTTTTAATTGCAACTCCTCTGTTTATTATTCTTTTAGCTATAGTATTAGGGATGACTAAGATTCGATATTTACTACTCACTTCATTCGTAAGTCATGGAGCTGCAATTTCATTATTTATTTATGGTTTTAATATTCCGTTACCAAGAGGGATTGGATTTTTCAGGACATTTAGTTTCTTAATCTATTAATGGTTTGAGAATCATTGGAAGGAGGTAGTGATGTTAGAAGGATTATTACTTGGTATTCAATCTATTTTTGAACCCCAACATTTTCTTGTATTACTTATTGGTGTTTTCGTAGGTTTTATTGGTGGTGCATTACCGGGTGTAAGTGGAACGATGCTTATTATTATTGTTTTGCCAATTACATATGGAATGGAGCCTATTTCAGCTTTTATTTTATTAACAACGATTTATGTAGCTTGTGTGTTTTCTGGAATGATTACAGCAATTTTATTTAGGGTCCCAGGTACTCCAGAATCAGTAGCAACTGTTTTCGATGGATACCCTATGACTCAACAAGGTAAAGCAGGGCAAGCATTGGGCATCGCTGTACTTAGTTCAGCAACTGGAGGCATGGTCGGTGCTATATTCTTGATTTTTCTAGCACCTATCCTCGCAACATTCGCCTTGCAATTCTCAGCGCCAGAATATTTTGCGCTAGCTATTCTAGGTTTAACCGTAGTTGCAACGTTAAGTGGTGGTGATTTAATAAGAGGAATCATAGGTGTAACGATTGGGTTATTCATTGCAACAATAGGGATGGACCCTTTATCAGGAATTCCTCGCTTCACTTTTGAAAACGCTTCCTTGTTAAGTGGTGTTGACTTTATTCCAATCCTTGCAGGATTGTTTGCCGTATCTGAAGTGTTAAGACGAAGTCGTGATGACCATTCTTTAAAAGATACATTTCAAAAATTCAAAACTAAAATTTTCGATTTCCCAATTATAAAGAAGATCCTGGCTACTCTTGGGCGATCTTCACTTCTTGGATCAGCAATCGGTGTATTACCAGGTGTTGGAGCAACGACTGCGGCAATGTTAAGTTATAGTGAAGCTGTTCGATGGTCAAAACACCCTGAGAAGTTTGGAAAAGGGGCTCCAGAAGGGATAGCTGCTCCAGAATCTGCTAACAATAGTGCCGCAGTAAGCGCAATGGTTCCTTTATTATCGTTAGGCTTACCAGGTGGGGCAACCACTGCAGTTATTCTCGGTGCCTTTATTATGCATGGTCTTCAACCAGGGCCTATGTTATTCACGAATGAGCCACAACTTGTTTATACAATTATCATTAGTATGTTGATTATTAACATACTAATGATAATTTTCGCGAAACCTTTTATAGCGGTTTTCTCTAAAATCATGAATATTCCTTATTCAGTAATGGGACCGGTTATCTTATTGCTATGCGTTATTGGTACGTTTGCTGTAAGAAATTCCATGTTTGATGTATGGATTATGCTGTTGTTCGGTCTTATCGGTTTTTATTTTGATAAGATAAAGTTTCCTCTCGCAACAATTATACTTGGCGTTGTTCTAGGTCCTATAGCAGAAGAAGAGTTTCGTAGAGGCTTATTAATGGCTGGTGGAGATTTATCAATATTTATCACAAGACCAATTAGTGCAACCCTACTTATTCTTGCTTTACTTGCACTGACGTTCCCTTTGATAAAAAGATTGTTCAAAAGAAACACCCATTCAGCTGCTCCAAATATAAAAACATAGAGGATAAAATGGAAGTAAGGTTGCCTAACTTCAAACTTCTAAGTTGTGTTAATAATTTTGAGTACAATGCCATTCAGCATTGTACTTTTTCTTGAGTTAACGAACAGATCCTCCGTCTATGACGAGTTCATCGCCCGTGACAAAACGGGATTCGTCAGAGGCGAAATAGAGAGCGCCAAATGCAATGTCGCTCGCTTCGCCGTAATGTGGTGGCAGGGGAACGACGTCGCGATTACGTTCTTGGATGGTTTCTTGGCGCTTACCCATAATTGGTGTTTTAATTGGTCCTGGGAAAATCGTGTTCACACGGATATTGTCTTTAGCAAAGTGATTTGCTGCATGGTTTGAAAGTGCACGAACAGCACCTTTTGATGCACTATAGGCGGTACCATTACCACTCGCAGCACCACTACCAGTCAAAGCAGCTAGACTAGCTATATTTACAATCGAACCTTTGCCGTTTGTTTGCATATGGGGGATGACCTCACGCATTCCTAAGAAAACGCTCGTTGCGTTCGTGTCCATCATGCGCTTATAATCATCCAGCGACGTTTCTAATAGTTTATCAGGAACATGGATTCCAGCATTATTGACGAGTATATCGATCGTTTTATAGTTCTCAATCACTGAAGAGACGACATGCTTCCAGTCCTCTTCGGAGGTCACATCGAGCGTCATGAATGGTGCATGAGGGGCTTCTTCATGAAGAATTCTTTTCTGTACATCGGTTGCAATGACTGTTGCGCCTTCTTTACTAAATTGCTTTACAATTCCTAAGCCAATTCCACTTGTAGCACCTGTAACGAGTGCAACTTTATTTTGTAATCGTGTCAACGTCTTCATCACCTCAATTTAACGTAATGGACGTTAATTACCCGTAATAACGTACCGACAAACGTATTCGTTACGCACGTGAGCGTCGTTTAACATGAAGTGTTTTTATTTGCTCACTTAGCTCGAGTACAGGACCATCAACATTTGCTTTGACTAACACGTCTTGAATGGTTAACGCTTCAAGTTACTTGCTTTTTGTCCCCATTCTTTTCGCCATTCCCTTAGCTGTGCACTGGAGCTTGCATAGACGATTCGGCCTAATCCAGCAAGACCGTGCGCGGATGCACACATTGGACAGTGCTCTCCAGAGGTGTACACCGTTGCGTGATGACGTTCTGATTCACTTAAATGTATCGAGGCAAATTGAGCGATCGCAAATTCAGGATGTTTCGTCGGATCGCCACTTGAAATTTTGTTATAATCTTCAAACAAAATGTCGCCACCTTCCGATACGAGTACTGAACCGAAGGGCTCGTTTCCTTCTTCCAATGCGATCGCTGCGAGTTCCACACACCGTTCTAAATACGTATAATCTTGTGTAGTGATCATAAAGACATCTCCTTTTGAAGTTCATTGGGTTGCTTATATAAAGTTATGGTAAAATAAACCGTCACCAAAGTTATCTAACTATCATTGGAGGGAGAAGTTTGCAACGCTTGTATTATGCTATTATCCTCATTATTGTCTTTATCGGTTTGGCGTTAGAATCGTCTCTCTTATTATCGCTATGTGGCATTCTAAGTTTACCGATGCTTGTTTATTCATTTTATCAGAGTAATCGACTCTTTAAAGGAATGGGGCTTGCTTTTTTTACTTGGTGGAGCGGTGTTATTACCGTTCAGCACGATTTCTTTCAATGAATTACCGCAATTGTTTTCAAGTAATTTAACGCTTGTTGTATTTGTAGCCATCGTACCGCTCATGCAAGCAGCAATTGAAACCCTCTATTATGACCGCAACGTGAACGCTTGGCTTTTTACACGTGCAACCCATACTCGAAACGTTGAAAACCGCGCCTTGTTAACGACTTATGGATTCGTACCATTTATGAATTTCTCAATTTTACCTTTGTTACAAAACACGTTAAATGACCATCTATCTGAACTGCCAATTAAGACACGAAATCGCATCATTAGTAAATCTACACTTCGTGCTTACGCGTTAGCCCTCGTTTGGATGCCTATGGAAATTATGGTCGTAACCGCGATCGGGTTAACAGGGGAGAGCTATTTCTCACTGCTACCTTATTTATTGTTATTGTCCGTTACGATGACCATTATTGAACTGATCCGACCTCGCGTATTAAAAGGGACAAGCCTTAATCACATCAATACGTACACGAGTGAACATGGAAGGTCAAAAGGTTCACTTATAACGGCAGTTGTCGTCTTTTTACTTCTCGTTACATTAATCGGAGAGTGGTTACAACTTTCCTTTTTGTTGACGGTAATCTTACTTATTCCATTGTTTTCGTTTACTTGGACGCTTTTATTTGGGCAAGTAAAACCCTTTATAGAAAATGGAAAAAAAGCATTAAAGCAACAGCTTTCAATGGGGATTCACCCGTTTCTCGTCTTATTTATGTCGCTCGGTTGGTTTACAGGAATCTTAAATCAAACCGAATTACTTACCATCGTACAAGAACCTTTACGAGCATTTGAAGAGCATCCGTTCGTCTTGCTATTGTTAATCCCACTAAGCTTTTATTCACTAGCACTTATTGGGATTCACCCGATCGCATCAATGGTTCTAGTTCATGAAATCGTGGCACCAATCTTACAACCAGACATGCCAATCGAACTTACCATTATGTATATCGTCAGTGCGTTAGCAACGTTTACGATGTCTCCTTATGGAATTGTTGTGACGATGACCGCCCGTCATACGAACCAGAATCCATATAGAATTATGCTTACGAATTTGCCATTTGCGTTGCTGTTTGCAGTCATCGCTGTAGGGTTATTGATCCTCATTGCTTAATTGATGCACCCGTAGAACAATGTTCTATGGGTGTTTTTTTGATAATAGATAATGTAACACAATATCTATTTTGTTACATTAGAATATAACGAAGGAGAATTAAGAGAAGCGTTGTTGTGATAAGGGATGTTGAGTGTTTTCATGTGAATCCTAATGTAACATATTGCGTTCACATTACTTCTAAGGTAATCTGAATAAAGGAGGCGATTTTGTGGAGAAGAGAGAAGTAGCTCCTTATGTTTATTTAACCGACGAACAATACGAACGCCTACATGAACGTTACGGGAAAGACCATCTAGAGAAGCGGATTCAGCAGCTTTCTAAAAAGAAACAAAACGGTGAAAAGCCACTTGAACTGAGTGATTATCATTCCTTACGAACAAAGGGGATGCAGCTCGTTGAACCAATTCGTAATCGTGATGATATCCAGTTAATGAAACGTATATTAAAACGCGATAGTTTACGGAACTATTTTTTTGTTTTCCCTCGGCCTAAATACAGGAATGCGGATTAGTGATTTTATCGGTTTACGTGTGAATGACGTTATAAACCGTAAACATATTGAAGTCATTGAGAAGAAAACCGGGAAGACACGTCGTTTTAAAGTGAATTTTGAGTTGCAACAAGATATTCACGAATATGTAGAAGGAATGGCGAGTACAGAGTACTTGTTTCCATCTAAGAAGACGAAAGAGCCGATTAGTCGTGTACAGGCGTATCGTATTCTTAGAAAAGCAGCTGATCGTGCTGGTCTTCAGAGTATCGGAACGCACAGCATGCGGAAAAGCTTAGGTTATCACTTTTACAATCAAACAAAAGATGTTGCGATCTTACAAGAAATCTTTAACCATTCGACACCGCAAATTACAAAGCGTTATATTGGGATTCGGCAAGATGAAATTGACGAGAGTTTGGACGATTTTTACCTATAATCGAATTTGCAAATTAGATGGATGATTACCCATGATTGTTAATCTAATTTGCAAATTCAAGCATGTGACTGATGATTAAGAAAATTAATACATATTAAGTGAAAAACGGCTTTACTGTATACACTAACCCTACGTTCAAGAAAAGCTCAGGTTTTACAAAAAAACACAATCCGGAATTACCTTTTTAACGTTTAATGATCTAATGGAGGATAATTGATGAAACGAGTCGATGTAGTCTATGCGCTTATTTATGATGATACAACTAGCAAGGTTCTTATGGTTGGAAACAGACGCGAACATGGGAGTGAGTGGAGCCTTCCAGGCGGAGCAAGAGAACGTGGAGAAACATTAGGACAAGCTGTTATTCGCGAGACATTTGAAGAAACTGGATTAAACGTTGCAATTGATAATATTGTTGCTATTAATGAGAAATTCTTTCCACACGCACATGCTGTGTTTTTCACCTTTGGCGCTAGAATAATAGGAGGAGAACAATCCATTAACGATCCAAATGAAATTACGGATATCCGTTGGATTGATATAAAAGAAGCTGAAAATATTATGGATTACTTTCCTAATGGCGTTCAATGTTTCGTAGAACAAAGGGTAGCAGCTCCTTATTATTTCCAAGCTGACTAGAACTTAAGGGTAATTACATAAATTAAAAAGCGAATTCTATCGTATGGGTATACAATGGCATTCGCTTTTTTATTGTAAATGGAAATAACATCAAGTCGATGACTAGCTGATTTCCAACTTTGCCTAGAGACTATCTAAATGATTTGTATCGTTGATAAAATGAATGACCTTTTCTTTATCCGTAATTTCAATCATACTAATCCCTGTATCCCCTATTTTAAAGTAGTAATCCATGGTCATTGGCATTTGGAAAAAGGCACGTAATATGCTAATAATAACGCCACCATGAGCGACAATCGCGATTCGTTCGCATTTATTCTCTGTCACAATTTTAGAAAATATCGTTTCAATTCTCATTCGAAACTCGATGAATGATTCGCCATTTTCAAAACGATCGTGAAGGAATTTTGGCTTCGGATACTTTTTCGCTTCTTCAAAAGACATGCCAGCTTGTATACCATTATTAAATTCCATGAGTTCTTCTTCAAATTTCACTGGACAACCTATGGCTTCCGCTAATGTTTCAGCGGTTTCTCGCGCTCGTTTTAATGTACTCGCCCATATAAAATCGGGTGGAAAGTCATTTTTCACTTTATGTACTAAACTTTCCACTTGTCTTCTGCCCATTTCCGTTAATTCAAAGTCTGCTCTGCCTTCATGCACGTTTAAAATATCCGCTTCCGATTCCCCGTGCCTAATTAGTAGTATTTGCATTCATTTCTCCTCCTTACATCAGTTAAAACAGAACGTTATCCTATCATAGTTTACCGATGTATTCAAATAAATAAGAAATTCTACATCCGGTAGTGGAGTCATTCACTTTCGTGTTGCCAGTGAACCCCAATAATCGTTTGTTGATTACTGTTACTTTCGTAGGCTTAAAGTCATCCAACAACAAGGAACTAGTTCATTTTTACGTTACTAAAGAACGGACTTGTAGGCAAATGGTTGACTTCTTATTAAAAATACTCCGAAAATAGTAGAGGGAATCATACTTAGGAGGCGCTTTCTAAATGGGCAGTCAGCAGGATCAATTGTATGAAGATTTAACACAATTAAGAACGAAACAAATCGTAGATACGCTTTCACATGCTGAAAAGCAGAAATTACAAACTGTTATTTACGATATTGAACAACTGTTAGAAAAACAATATAAGAAAAAGTTCGACCTTAATCAAATGCAAGAAGAAAGTTGGGTAAGCATCCACGCATTTCGTAATTTCTCATTTCAAGATGTAACACCTAAAAAAACCTTCATGGATGTTCTATTGAGCCGGCCGCAATTTCCTTGCTACAGTGTTAATGTCGAAGAGGAAGATTGGGAAGTGAATTATTTACAATTCCCAAACGTGATGAAGTTGAAAATGATGTTTGAAAAAGAAGGGATTGTATTCTCAGACGTCCTTCCAGGATTCATGGACTACTTTTATAGTAACCAATTGTCTAAAGAAGACAAAGAACAAATGGAGCGATTGCCCGATCCTACATGGTGTCTTTCGAAAGTAGATGAGATTGAAGGTCTAGACGAGATCTTAAAAAGTACGAATTCAGAATTACATGATATGGTTCTTTGGCTAAAGGAAATGTGGCATAAAGACTATCAGCTCTTTATTGATTACGACGAAGCGATGACGATTACGATTTCCTAAGTGAACGTCATTGAGATAATTCCTGTACGGTAAGCATTGCGATCATGTGTTGAATTGAAATAGCTTACGAGGGACTTATCAAATCGAAACGATTGTTATAGAACAACTTGGGTCGTTTGAGTTTTCTTTTGAGAGTCGAGTTGAAGAGGTTAATGTTCAACTCATTTTACGTGATGGTGAATCTGTCACCTGACAAGCAGATAGTTCGCCATATCAGGATGGGTACATATGATTTTGGATTACACGCACATCAATGAAGCGAGGGAAAATTTTACTTAGGAGGCGTTTTATTTAATGAGCATAGAATTCGAACCAATCTATCAAGAATTACTTCGATTAAGAATGAATCAAGTAAATGGGAAGCTTTCAGACGAAGAACAACAAAAGCTTGGAACTGTTTTGAGCAGTGTTGAACAACGTATTGAAGAGAAATATGGTAGGAAGGTCGATTACAATAAAGCTCAAGAAGAGAGATGGGTTAGTTTTCATGCCTATCGTAACTATAATCTTCAGAAATTCGAACCATCAAGAAGCTTACTAGATGTAATTCTAAGAAGACCGGCGCCTACGCCAGAATTTGAACGGTATTCTCTCTTCTTTGAAGATGGAGATTATCAAGAAGAAACGCTACAATATTATAATGTTTTAAAGTTATCTTCTTTATTAGAGGAGCAAGGAATGACGTGTACATTTTCTGAACTTATTCCAGGTACGGTTATCGAATTTTTAATCGATGAAGTAAGGGGAGATCAAGAAGTCGTATTGGAGTGCTTGAAAAATCCGAAACCTCAATGGTCCCTCGAGAAGCTTGAACAATTAAGTGTCTAGAGGACGAATTGGAAGGTGACCGAGAATTACAAGACATGGTCATTTGGTTAAAGGAAATGTGGGGTAATGATTATCAAGTAATCGCTGATTATGATATCGCACTAAAGTTAAGAGTTCCTGAAGAGTAATTGTCGAGTTTCAAAGACGAAGATATATTGAAATTAGAAGAGTGAAATCTCTAAAGCAGGCGTATTCCGATGAAGTGTGAATACGCCTGCTTTTTGTTGGGCAAAAATGCAACTATACAGTAAATACACGTTAAATGAGGGAATGATCGATGGAAAATGTCATGTATTTTACGAGTAGGATGATGCGATTATGTATTTTCGTTATCATTTTGGGTTCTCGCATTTCAAGCTTTTAGAAATCAACAATCATGACGGTGCTCCAAATACGTATCGTTTAATGGTTGATTGTGAGAAGTATGCAGAATTTATAAATGAGCAATTCGGAAATAGTGAAGAAAGTCATCAGTTAGGTGAGCGTTTTTTGCACATTTGGGATGAAGGCACGGTCATGATCTCTACAAATTGAACAATCCCCCGTAGATGGGGGATTATCATTATTTCGATAAAAACGGATAGTCGATATAGCCTTCTTTACCGCCGCCGTAAAATGACGTTTTATCTGGATCATTAAATGGTGCGTCTTTCTTTAATCGTTCAACAAAATCAGGGTTTGCTAATGCCCATGCTCCTACTGGAGCAACATCTGCGAGTCCGGCATCGATGTCTTTACTTAGTTCTTCTAATGGTCTGCCTGCTCGGTTGACTAACAGTGGGTTTGGCCAAAGTGAACGAATTTCTTTTAAGAATTCGTCATTGCCAACATGCATCACATGCAAATAAGCGAGGTTCATTTTAGCTAATTCTTTGACTAAATAACGGTAGACGTCAGGTCCTTGTGACCCTTCGTCAATTCCGCCGAGTGGAACTCCTGGAGAAATGCGAAACCCTGTCTTATCTGCACCGATTTCTTCAACTACCGCTTTTGTTACTTCTAGTGCAAAGCGAGCATGATCTTCAACTGTGTTGCCATATTCATCAGCACGAACGTTTGAGTTTTCTCCGATAAACTGGTGAATAAGGTAACCGTTTGCGCCGTGGATCTCAACGCCGTCTGCGCCTGCTTCAATCGCAGTTTTTGCTGCATGACGGAATTCTTGAATGACCTCTTTAATATCCTCGCTTGAGAGTTCTCGTGGAGCTGGAATGTCTTGCATTCCTTTAGCTGTAAAGATTTGCTCCCCTGGAGCAACGGCCGACGGTGCAACGGCTTGACGGTGGTGTGGTGTGTTTTCTGGGTGAGCGACACGTCCAGCGTGCATTAATTGAATAAAAAGATAGCCGCCTTTTTCATGGACTTGATCGGCAACGTTTTTCCACCCTTTTACATGCTCTGAAGAGTAGATCCCAGGAGATAAAAGATAGCCTTGGCCGTCAGCGGAAGGTTGTGTCCCCTCACTAATCAGTAACCCTAATGATGCGCGTTGACTGTAGTATTCTGCAGCCATTTCTGGGGGCGTGCCGTCTTCTAACGCACGACTCCTCGTCATTGGTGCCATCGCCAGACGATGAGGTAAGGTCATATTTCCTACTTTAATTTCTTTCCATAAGTTCTTCATTTGCTTGACTCCTTTTGTGTAGTTACACTGCATTGCGCTTAGTGTTTGTTTTTCACAATAATTTATAATGAAGTGAGCTTACCGTTATTATTCATTATTGTTGCCAATTATGTAAGTAGGCACTATTATATTACATAGGAACATTTTACGTACTTATTGATTTACTAGGTGATTGCGACAGATGATAACGATAAGGAGTCAAACTGATGAATGAATATCAAGATTTAGAACAAGCGTTGAACGTGTTTGTCGGCAAATGGAAACCGATTATTATTTATCATTTAACGAATGATGGGACAAAACGGTATAGTGACTTGCAACGATCCATTCCTGAAATTACGAAACGGATGTTAACATTAAAATTGAGAGAACTTGAAGAGAGTGGGATTGTTTCAAGGAAAGTGTATAATCAAGTTCCTCCGAAAGTGGAATACTCAATGACCGAGTATGGTCTTACGTTGCATCCATTATTAGTGAAAATGAATGACTGGGGCGAAGGCCATCGACGTCCAGAAGATCATCTAGAACAAGCTGAGCATACGAACGAGGCGTGTAAGGCACTCACAACCATTGATACAATCATTGGGAAATGGAAATCGATTATTATTAGTGAATTGGCTTCTGAAAATTTGCGGTTTAGTGATCTTCAAAAAAAAGAATTCCACAAATAAGTCGTACAATGCTCACGAACAATTTAAAACAACTCGAAAAAGAAGGGATTGTTCATCGTGAGGTTCATCAACAAGTCCCTCCGAAAGTTGTGTACTCAATGACAGATTACGGAGAAACGTTAAAACCAATTCTTCAAGATCTAAATCAATGGGGCGAAGAATTTATAAAGCGTCAAAACGAAGGGATCTAAGAACGAGACGGACGCCAAGGGTCTCCTTGCAGTTCAAGTCCAGTCATTGTTTTGAACAGTACGCCTTTTCCTAAGGCGTATTCTCTTAATAAAAACCAACCATTTTCTGTTTGAATGAGCGGATCGACTGTCATTGGGGTTTTGTTAAGTTGGTTCATGAGATCGTTCGCTTCTGTTACAGAAAACCACTGACTTTGAATTAATAAATCAAAATCACTCTGTTCATTCATGGCTAGTGTCCCGGAGGCTAATTCAAAGCCTACACTTCCGGTAGGTCCCCAATGCATAGAACGTAAAAGCTCTTTTAACATCCCAAACGTCTCTTGTGCTTTCTTGTGTCGTAACCGTGTACTTTCAGAGGTTTGAAGTTCATAGGGCGTAAGCACGCCTTGGACATGGTCACAAGAAACAGTGATCGCACAACGCTCACTACGGGATGCACCGCGGATTCCTACTGGAATACTAAAGCGATCATTGACTCCGCGTCGTACGACGACGTAGGGGGTTTTTTGTATTGAAGATTGTGCCAGAGCGGGAGGTCACCGTTTCTTTTTAAAACGGATGTCACATCAATGCGCAATAAATCATGAGGGTTATACATGAGTTGCCTCCTAACAAGACAATAGATTTAATTTTCTTAAAAGTATAGACAATCAGAAGTAAACTCATTATAATCTAAACTCAGTACACAGTCGACTGTATACCATTAATTGAAAACGCTTACAAAGGAGTGCGTTGATGGTTATTTATGGTGTGGCCATATTGGCGGTCTGCATGATAGTAGGAATGTTGCTCGGAGAATGGTTGGGTATAGCGATCGGGTAGAAGCAAATGTAGGTGGCGTTGGGATTGCAATGTTGATCTTAATTATCGTCATTGATCGGTTGAAAATTTCGAACCGACTTAGTGAGCCAACGCAAATGGGCTTAGGGTTTTGGAATGCGATGTACATTCCGATCGTAGTCGCAATGGCTGCAAATCAGAACGTTGTTGCAGCCCTCGATGGTGGACCACTTGCGATTGTGACAGGAATTGCTGTTGTGGTCATTTCGTTTTTAGCTGTTCCTCTTGTCAGTCGAATCGGAAAAGAAAAAAAGCGAATCGATTGACGAAGGAGGGCGTCCTCTATGATTGAATCAATCGAAAATGTGTTAGTCGGGAATGGTCTCATCTTTGGATTTGCGATTGTAGGTGCAATTATGGTCATCGCCTACGCGTTGTCAAAGTATGCGACCCGAGGACTCGTACACGGATCATCAATTGCCATTCTTCTCGGTCTCGTTCTAGCTTACATTGGCGGAAGACTCACTGGTGGAGAGAATGGACTTTCCGATGTCTCCCTTTTCGCAGGAATCAGTTTACTCGGTGGCGGGATGATGCGTGACTTTGCGATTGTGGCTACAGCATTTGGGGCGGATTTTCGAGAGATTAAACGAGCAGGTGTTACAGGTGTCCTCGCTTTAGTTCTTGGGATTTTGCTCTCTTTTACGATCGGTGTTGTGTTTGCACTAATGTTTGGCTATACCGATGCTGTAAGTTTAACGACAATTGGAGCAGGCGCCACGACGTATATCGTCGGGCCAGTTACAGGTGCTGCAATCGGCGCAAGTTCTGAAGTGATTGCGATTAGTATCGCTGCAGGCCTTGTGAAAGCGATTTTAACGATGGCACTCACACCATTTCTAGGTAAGTATATCGGACTTGATAATCCCCGTTCTGCGATGGTGTTCGGGGGATTACTCGGAACGACAAGTGGTGTTGCTGGTGGACTTGCAGCATTAAATCCAAAGCTCGTTCCGTACGGGGCGGTTACGGCGACGTTTTATACAGGGCTTGGCTGTCTCTTAGGGCCGTCTGTGTTGTATATGATGATGCGGTTGATTTTCGGAGGATAAAGAGGCGATTTTCATGGATACGGTGTTTTTATTTCCAGGTCAAGGATCACAACGTCATGACATGTTTCAACCTTATCAAGGAACCAAACATTTCGAGTTGATCAAACAACTCATTGAAGACGAATTACAAGAAGATGTGAATCAGTATACCGCTGATTTCAGTTCTACACGACACGTGCAATTAGCATTACTCATCGTTGGTGTTAGCAGTTCTAAACAACTTGTAGAAGCAGGGATTAGACCGGATTGTGTTGCCGGTCATTCTGCGGGCGCTTATTCAGCAGCAGTACTTTCAGAAGTACTTACTCTAAAGGACGCCATTCGTTTCGTTGATCTTCGAGGAAGATTAATGGAGCAAGCCTTTCCGAGTGTATACGGAATGATGGCCGTTCAAGGCCTTGATGTAAACGTCGTACTGCGCGTGATAGAGTCGCAAAGTGACGTGTATCTAGCGAATGAGAATGCTCAGCAACAAGTGGTGTTATCAGGAAGTGAACGATCACTTCAAACGATACGTGACACGTTAAAAGAGAAAGGAGCACGTCGTGTAACCAAGTTATCTGTGACTGTTCCTTCACACTCTCCTTTATTTAAAAAAAGAGGCGGATGTGCTTCGTGAAGCGATGAAAAATCTTAAGATCAATTCACCGAAATTACCGTACGTGTCAAATCAATCTGCACGATTATTGCGACACAAAGATGCGATTGTTGAAGATTTAGCAGGGAATATTGCATCAACGGTCAGATGGCATCATGCCATGAAAATGTTAATTGAGCGGGGGATAAAAAAACTACGTACAACTCCCCCCGGGAACCGTATATACGGACTTGTTACACGGTGAGTTTGAAGGAATTCAAGCGCTATCAGTAGAAACCTTGAGTGTTGACAACATTCTACAATTTGTAACTAAGGAGTGACGAGTGTGCCTACGTCTACAAATACAAGATGGACGAAAAAGCGAGATGCAAAAAGAGATCGTCTGAGTCGGATTTCATCAATAATTGATGGCAAATTCGTTCAACAAGACAACATCGTCTCAGTACTAGAACGGGTCATTGAGCCTTATGATCGTGTCATTCTTGAAGGCAACAACCAAAAGCAAGCATCGTTTTTATCGAAGTCATTGGCAAATGCTTCAAATGAAGCACTTCATCACTTACATCTCATCATGTCGAGTGTGTCTCGACCAGAGCATCTAGATCTATTTGAAAACAAGATAGCTGATCGACTTGATTTTTCATTTTCAGGACCGCAAAGTACACGAATTGCGCAAATGATCGAAGACGAAGAAATCAAAGTCGGCAACATCCATACGTATATCGAACTTTACGGACGATTGTTTATTGATTTAATTCCGAACGTCGCCCTCGTTGCCGCTGATCAAGCGGATGCGAACGGTAATTTGTACACTGGTGCAAATACGGAAGAAACACCAACGATCGTTGAGGCGACCGCATTTAAAAATGGCATTGTGATCGCTCAAGTAAATGAGATCGTAGATGAGCTATCACGCGTTGATATCCCTTCATCGTGGGTTGATGTGATCGTTTTAGGTGATGAGCCTTATCAATTGGAAGCGTTGTTCACTAGAGATCCAAGACATATTACAGAGATTCAAATTCTCATGGCAATGCTTGCAATCCGTGGCGTTTATGAAAAGCATTCTGTACAGTCCTTAAACCATGGTATTGGCTTTAATACTGCCGCGATCGAATTGCTATTACCGACGTACGGTGAATCACTTAATTTACGGGGAAAGATTTGTAAGCATTGGGCCGCGAACCCCCATCCGACACTCATCCCAGCAATAGAAAGCGGTTGGATTGATAGCATTCATTCTTTTGGTGGAGAGAAAGGCATGGAACAATACATCGCTGCGCGTCCAGATGTGTTTTTTGTCGGCAGTGACGGTACGATGCGGTCAAATCGGACGCTTTGCCAAATGGCTGGGC
This sequence comes from Geomicrobium sp. JCM 19055, assembly GCF_000698185.1. Taxonomy (NCBI): domain Bacteria; kingdom Bacillati; phylum Bacillota; class Bacilli; order Caryophanales; genus Geomicrobium; species Geomicrobium sp. JCM 19055. The sequence goes on along the minus strand of NZ_BAXL01000018.1, from coordinate 65,323 downwards.
AATACGCCGTAGATTTGTTTATCGGTTCCACACTTCAAATGGATTATGTTGGTAATTCATCAACGGTTGTTCGCGGTCGATTAGCAGGGTTTGGCGGTGCACCGAACATGGGGCATGATCCGAAAGGTCGTAGACACAGCACAAAAGCGTGGCTTGATATGCAAAAAACAGGTGACGAGCTCGTGCGTGGTCGTAAGTTGGTCGTTCAAATGATGGAAACGCACCAACCAGGTAACCGTCCCGTATTCGTTGAACAGTTAGATGCCATTCAAGTCGCTAAAGAAGCCAATCTAGGCACACCTCCTGTTATGATTTATGCCGATGATGTCACACACCTCGTAACCGAGGAAGGGGTTGCTTACCTGTACAAAAGTGACAGTCCTGCTGAACGTAAAGAAGCGATTGCAGCGGTTGCTGGTGTTACCGAACTTGGGATGACGAGTACTGCTCGTCAAAAGCACCGATTAAGAGAGCAAGGAATCATTGCAACGACGGATGATCTAGAAATCGATGTGAAAAAGGCCAATCGTTCACTACTAGCAGCAAAAAGCATTGAAGAACTTGTTATGTGGTCAGATGGTCTTTACGACCCACCTGAAAAGTTTAGGAGTTATTGGACGTGAGTGTAGCGACACATCCATTACATGTTCATCTCGTCACTGAACAAGTGGCACGTTGGTCAGAACAATCCCTACTTGAAGAGCTTTATCTAACTGTAAAACCAGGTTTGATCGACAAATGTAACAATGGTGCCCACCTTGATATGACATTAGCGATGATGGAAGCATCGAGTCATGCGGTTGCTCCTTATTTTGCCGAAATGGCGCGTGTGAGTTATGGGAAATCCCCGTCTCTTCAATTACGCAAGCAATTGTCAGAGATTGGAATTGAGGCAGAGCGGAAAATGTTACACGTAACTGCTGGGGTGAACACCCATAAAGGCGCGATTTGGTGTTTAGGTCTACTTAGTGCTGCTTATGCAATCCAAAGAGGGCAAGGTACGGCAACTACCCTATGTGAAGTTGCAGGCGAACTTGCAAACGTTGAACTGAAAGTTTCCTCGACTCGTACGAATGGTTCTATTGCGTGCAAACGGTACGGTGTCACCGGTGCGAAAGGCGAAGCTCAAGCAGGATTTCCGCATGTGCTACTCGGTTTACAAACTTTAAACGATGCCACTGAACTATTCACAGAAACGAAAGCAAAACAACTTGCTCTGCTCACGCTCATGACAACACTTTCGGATACGTGTGTTCTTCACCGGGCAGGAAGTAAGGGATTATCTTATGTGAAACAACAAGCTCAACAAGTATTACGAGGTGCTTTATCCATGGAGGAAGTTGATGAACGATTTATTAAAAACAATCTTTCTCCTGGGGGCAGTGCAGATCTACTTGCAGCGAGTTTGTACGTGAAACGATTAGGAGGGAAATCGCATGGAAGAGTTTCGCTACACGTATAATACAGCAACGGCAATTCCAAAACGTGCGCATACAGGTGTTGTCGGCTCTGGGGATGCAGAAATTCTTATGGAGCCAAGTCATATTGGAGAAGTATTCATAAAAACGAACGTGGAAGGATTTCAAAAAAAACGTGGGAAGAAGTCGTGCAACGGTTCATGTCTGCTTACGATGTACGTGCATCCATACACATTCATGACTTTGGTGCAACGCCTGGCGTTATTGGACTTCGTTTAAAACAAGCGTTTGAGGAGGCATCTTCATGAAAATCATAGTACCTCAGTCGTTAACGGAATGCTCCGCTCGTGAACGTACGTTAGCACTTTTAGATGAGAACTCAGCAAGGGAATTACTCGGCCCATTTGATCGTCTTGTCTCACCACACTTAGAAAAGCAAAACATCGTGCCTCAAAGTGACGACGGTGTGGTCGTAATGAAAGGAACGAGAAAGTCCCATCCATGTTGCGTGATTGCAATTGAAGGGAGTTTCCAAGGAGGCGGCATCGGCGAAGTGTCTGGAGCTAAGATTGCGGCTGCATTCGAACTTGCTTTACGAGATGTAGAACGGGGAAAACATTTAGACGTCATCGTTATTCTAGATACAGGCGGTGTACGGTTACAAGAAGCAAATTACGGTTTGCTCGCAATTTCTGAGATTCAACAAGCAGCGGTAAATCTCCAACAATATGTACCAATCGTGGGCATTATCCCAGGTCGAATCGGAAGCTTTGGTGGGATGTCGATTACAGCTGGACTGTTTAACGCTCTAATTATGACAAAAGAAGCTCGACTCGGCTTAAATGGTCCTGAAGTGATTGAGCAAGAAGCGGGAATTGAAGAAGTCAATAGTCGTGACCGTAAAGCAACGTACTTACGAATCGGTAGTGCGTCGAGAAAGAAGAATGGACTGATCGAATACCTCGTAGAAGACTCTGTTGAAGCAATTCAAGAGGCCGTTGATCATGCAAGACTTACGAAAATCAATCAACGTGTAACATCCAACGAAGAACACGTGAATGAGTTACTATATCAAGAGGTAGAAGCTTTCACTTCAAGTGAAGACGAGGAGCGAACGAATGATTCCCGTGGTCGCACGTGGCTTGAAGTGCTTTCAGACATCGACAGCGTGCAAAGTTCACGTATTTCAACGGTACAGTCAGGAACAATGACTGTCTCAGGTGAGAAGTTCAATCTTTTAGCGGTGACGAAAGATGCGTATCACCGCTTCCCAAGAGTTAGAAACGGTGAATTCGGTCTACTTGAAGGCTATGCACTTGCAGATGTAATTGATCAATGGATTGCTGCGGATGCAACAAAAGATCAGAAAACGCCAATCGTTGCTGTTATTGATGTAGTTAGCCAAGCGTACGGGGCTCAAGAAGAGTTACTCGGCTTACATCAGTCGTGTGCAGCAGCTGTTCATGCGTATGCTAGAGCACGTTTACACGGCCATAAAGTCATTGGACTCGTTGTTGGTAAAGCATTATCTGCTGCCTTTTTAAGCCACGGTTTACAAGCCGATCGACTACTCGCATTTGATGACCCTTACGTCCAAGTACACGTGATGTCGAAGCAGTCTGCAGCGAAAGTGACAAAAAGATCGTTACATGAACTTGAACGATTCACAAAGGATGTCCCCGCAATGGCTTACGATGTTCGTTCTTTCCATAAGCTCGGTGCAACGGACGAACTTATTGAAGGAATCTCTGTAGAACATCCAACTGAAGAAGACGTATCGCGCGTGCAAACCTTGATCGCTAACCAACTAGCGGATCTAGAGGCTGGAGGCTTAGTTTCAGAACACCGTCTTAACAACGCACGTGCGAAAAAAATCACGTGCAGCTTCAATTGAAGTCAGAGTACAAATGGAACAACAGTGGGCAAATGAAAGTAGGGAAGAACGTGGAAGGATTAAATAAACATTCGTTGGCCAAACAAATTGCCGATCAAATCTCTATGAAAATACTCTCAGGAGATTTAAAACCCGGCGATAAGCTCGTTGAAAAAGAGTACGCAGATGAATATGGCATTAGCCGCGCGCTATCCGTGATGCCCTTTATTTACTAACTGCTGAAGGGCTCGTTGAGAAAGAAGCACGTAAAGGAGCGGTAGTAAGGAGCTATAGTTTTGATGAGATCAAAGACATTTTAGAAGTACGTAATTTTCTAGAACGTCTTGCAATGGAACGGATTGAAGAGAACGGAGTTGATCCGTCCTTTGTCTGCCGCATGCAACAACTAGAGCGAGTGATGGAAAAAGAGCAAGATGTGTATCAATACACGTATTACAATCACCAGTTTCATTTACTTTTAATTGAAATGAGTCAAAGCAAAATGATCTTAGATTTGTATCATCGATTAGGTTCATCGCTACTTCGCGTGCAAGCAATCGCTTTCTCTGAATTAGGGAAACTAGAGAAGTCAAAACGAGAGCATAATCAACTAACACAGTATCTAGAAGCAAATCAAATTCAAGAAGCAAAACAATTATTAACGACACATACCGATGATGTGTTGAAGTTATATGAGCGGTTTCATGGAAAATAAAGGGTTGAAATATGAGTAAAGTTATTGGCTAAAACTAAACCTCATTTATGGTGCTCTAAGTGTGAAGTGGGTAATGGAGAATTGTTACTCACTTTAATATGATTGAGGTGAAGATTGTAATAAGCATGTCCCGAACTTGTTGCGAGTAGTATAAATGTAGTGAAGTAGTTGATAGGGTATGTAAGGTTGGCGTGAAAGGGTGATTCATATGCCGAGGTTAATTGTAACAGGGTTTGCACCTTTAGACAGTTTAGTACTAAAAGAGCTAAAAGAAAGAGAAAAAAACTTTGATGGATTAACAATTGAAAAACTTGAAGGTCAAGAAATACTTAGAAATCCAGACTCAATTTCTAATGATGACGTGTTAATTTGTGGCCAAACCATTTATAAAGTGTTCATAAAATTAAATGTAAGTGCAAGAATGGTTCCAGTGAGGGTACAAATTAACGACTTTATACACGCATTGACGATCGCAAAAGAAATTGGGAATGAAGTAAATGTCATTAATTATAATAAGGATTTTTTTTGCACAGTGATAAATATGAGTTAGAAAAAGTCTTTCAACTCAAGATCAATCAATATCATTACCAAGATTCTGAGGGTGCGGAACATTTAATTAGAGAATTGAAGAGACAGGGCCAGTTGATCGTGATCGGATCAGGTCTAATTACAAATCTAGCTAAACAAAACGGGATGAATGGAATCTTATGGTATGGAAAAGAAAGCATACATCAAGCAGTAAGTATTGCGTTTAATTTGCTTCAATCAAGGTTCGAAGAACTAAAAAGCTTCAAGCAAGAAGAGTATATTCTAAAAAGGTTCCATGAAGGCGTAGTGATTGTAAATGAACGTGGCAGGATTACAAATATTAATGAAAAGGCGCGACAATTACTTGAACTGGCAAGCTATCCTGATCCCCATGGAACACCAATCCTTCGCCTTTTTACTAACAGTGAGATGAGTAACCTTTTGATTTCTACAAAAGAGGTAAAAGATAAAATTATTCGATATAAAAAGAAGCTACTTTTTATCAACATACTCCCAATTTTTATTAATGAGCGGTTCAATGGGACAGTTGCCATTTTTTCTGATATTGATGAGTTACAAAAAAAATGAAACAAAGATAAGAAAAACTATGTACAGTCAAAAGTTGAGTGCCCCCTATAGCTTTCAAAAAAATCATAGGTAAGAGTAATCAGATGACAACGACAATTCGTAAAGCAAAGCAATTTGCTCATACCGACTCTAACATTCTAATACTTGGTGAAACAGGTACAGGTAAAGAGCTATTTGCACAAAGCATTCATAACGAAAGTTCAAGAGCTGCTCAACCTTTTATTGCTGTGAATTGTGCAGCTGTATCTGAGAGCTTGTTGGAAAGTGAATTTTTTTTGGATATAGTGAGGGTGCATTTACGGGTGCAAAGAAAAGTGGGAAATTGGGTTATTTTGAACAAGCTCATAACGGAACACTTTTTTTAGATGAAATTGGTGAAATTCCTTTAAGTATACAGGCGAAGCTTCTTCGTGTCTTACAGGAAAAAGTGGTTATGCGTGTTGGAGACACAACAACGATACCTGTTAACGTGAGAGTTATCTCTGCAACAAATATGGATGTTATAAACAAAGTGAAAAAAAGCTCAATTCCGTAAAGATTTATATTATAGAATTGCGGTTCTTAATTTGTTTTTACCGGCGTTAAGGAAACGTCTTGATGATATCGATGACCTTGTGACGTCGTATACAGAAAGAAACTACCCACATTTTCTTAATGAAATCACTGAATCTTTAGATCAGATTGTTCAAACGTTATCCACGCACAGTTGGCACGGTAACATTAGAGAACTAGAAAATACGCTTGAACGAATGTTCGCTTACTTAGAAAATCCGGAAAAAGCGACGAAACTAGAAATTGTAAAACAAATCACTGAAGCCATTAAAGAAAATAACATATTGTTATCTAATGAGGGATTAAATAGCGATCCACTTCACCATGTAATTAAAGAGATGGAATATAAACAAATAAAAGAAGTGTTAGCAGAAACAAATGGAAATAAGCAAGAAGCAGCTAAGATTCTTGGAATGAGCCGGAGTACACTTTGGCGGAAGTTACAAAAATCGGAACAACAAAAATAAAGCATTGCAAACCTAATAGGCTTTGCAATGCTTTATTTTTTATGTCTCATTTTTGAAACTGTCTTATTCAAATGAAACATATGCTTATGTATCAACATGTCTTTTTTTGTATGAAAAATCGGGAATTGAAGGGTCTTTTTAAAATAATTTTTCACCCTAAAGGTTTGGCATATATATTGCAATGTTTGATAAGTGAAATAAAAAAATACGTAACATACTTGAAGGAGTGAAAAAGGATACTTGTTTCGTAGCAGCTAAATTAGAAAAAGGAGAAGGGGATTGGATGATTACTAAAGAGATGACGTTAGATGCACTGTTTAATCCATCGAGCATTGCAATTATTGGTGCAACTCCCGATGCTAAACGTATTGGAGGAAGGCCGTTAGCGTATTTACAAAAGCATGATTACCAAGGCTCGATTTACCCAATTAATCCAAACTATGATCAGATTGCAGGTTTAAAATGCTACAGTGGCATTGCCGAGGTCGGTGAGACCATTGAGCTAGCGGTTATTTCTTTACCAAGAGATTTAGTATTAGATGAATTTAAGAAATGTGCTGAGAATGGCGTGCAATCGGTCATAATCTTTAGTGCTGGATTTGCGGAAGTTGACGATGAAGGCAGAAGAATCCAAGAAGAAATGACTGCTATTGCGAAAAAGCACAATGTTCGAGTGTTGGGTCCTAATTGCTTAGGGATGTTTAATGTAAATAAAGGTGTATATGCTACGTTTTCTATTATTATTGGAGATCAGACGCCTCTAAAAGGGAAAATTGGTTTCGTTAGCCAAAGTGGTGCGTTTGGTTCCCACGTATTTACGCTGGCTAAGCAAAAGCAAATCGGATTTAGTCATTTTATTGCTACTGGAAACGAAAGTGATGTTGATGTGGCCGATTGTATTGCATATCTTGCACAGGATAAGAGTACAAAAGTTATTGCTTGTTACATTGAAGGTGCTAAAGATGGAAATAAATTAATCCATGCGTTTAAGTTGGCTGCTGACAACAACAAGCCAGTCGTTGTCTTAAAAGTCGGGACTACAAATGTAGGAAAGCAAGCAGCATTATCGCATACAGGTTCGTTAGTGGGTTCGGATGATGTATATAATGCCATTTTTGAACAGTTTGGGGTCTACCGGGCTAGCACTATTGAAGAGTTTATTGGTGTCGCTTACGCATGCACAGAATTACCGATTCCGAAAGGTGATAGAGTGGCGGTTTTCACTGTATCTGGTGGGGTAGGCATCATGTTAGCCGATCAATTGTCAGAACAATCTTTGAGTGTATTAGAAACTCCCCAAGTTGTTCAGGAGAAATTAAAAGAAATATTACCGATTGCTGGTGTGAAAAACCCTATTGATACAACAGCTCAAATCAACTCAATTCCTACGTTATTAGAAGATTTTATGGATATTGTTCTTTCCACAGGTTTGTATGATTCAGCTATTGCTTTTTTTAGCATACACCGGATTGAATCCTGATACATTAGGAAAACGAATCGAAGCTTTGCAAACGATTACGAATCGTTATCAAGAAATTCCACTCATAACCGTCACATTAAATAATGAAGCATCGAAAAATTCTTTTTTACATCACGGCCTTGTTCTCTCCGATGACCCAACTGATGCGGTTTATATGTTAAAAGCTTTAAATTTCTACCGTAAGTATTTTAATAAAAAAATCAAATGAACGAGAAAGTAGTAAAAAAAGAAAAGATTGTAATTTCCTCATCGCGAGCTGTCTTAACTGAATATGAAAGTAAAAAAATTAATTAAAAACCATAGCATGCTAGTTACAAAAGAAAATCTAGCACTTTCTGAAGAAGAGGCAACTGAGTTTGCGAAAAAAATCGGATACCCTGTAGTGATGAAAGGGATGTCTCCTCAAGTTCTTCATAAAACTGATGAAGGAATCGTCTGTTTAAACATCGAGAATGAACATGAAGTTGCGCAATCGTATAGATATTTGAAAAGCAAAATTAATGGTATTCCAGGTGTGCAATTTGATGGTGTATTAATACAGGAAATGTTAACAGGAGATCCTTTAGAAATGTATATTGGCGCAAAGAAAGACCCTGTTTTCGGTCAAATTGTCCTTGTAGGAATGGGGGGCATCTATATTGAAATCTTTAAAGATGTGTCGATGCGAAAAGCGCCTGTTTCACCGGAAGAAGCTAAACATATGGTCAATCAATTACAAGTTAATGAACTATTCAAAGGAGTACGAGGAAAACGGCCTTATGACCTACAAGCACTTTGCCAACTAATCTCAAAATTCAGCTATTTCATTTATACTACCGAAGACCAGATCCAAGAAGTAGATTTGAATCCAGTGATGGTATATCAAGATGGAGAAGGTGTGGTAATCGCAGACGCACTCATTACATTAACAAATACGTGATCTGGCAAATATAACATATAGATAGGAGTAAGCGACGATGAATTTTACAGTTACAGAAGAAACACAGGATATACTGAATGGTTTGAAACAATTTATTGAAAAAAAAGTGATTCCATTAGAAGAAAAAAATGAAGAATTGTTGAAAAATCCGAGAAAGTATTTTACAGAAGATGGTCGTCATGCGCCAGAGGTAGAAGAATTAAGGAAAATTGTACGCATGGAATCTGCTAAAGCTGGGTTCTACACGATGTTTGGTTCAAAGGAACTTGGTGCAGGAGAATTTGGACCTGTTATGGCTTTACTTGTTCAGGAATTTTTAAATAAAAATTACCCAAACAATAAATTAATCCACCCCATTGTTATTCCTTCACCGTTTACGAATGGTTTGACACCAGTTTTAAATGGTTTGAGTGATCATTTGAAAAATAAATACATTAGTGGAATTGGAACTGGGGAAAAAACGCTTTGTTTTGGACTTTCAGAACCAGATGCTGGCTCCGACGTGTGGAATATCAAAACGAAAGCAGTCAAAAAAAGGGTCAGAGTGGGTAATTAATGGAACTAAACAATGGATTACAAACGCACCTTATGCAGATTATTGTTTGCTTTTTGCAGTAACAGACCCTGAATTGAAGTCCAATCGAAAAGGTGGTATCACATGTTTCTTCGTAGAAACAGATTCTGTAGGGTTTTCTGTAGACTCCGCAATTCCAGTGATGGGAGACCTAGGTGGCGAAGCAGGAATTATAAGCTTGGATCACTTACATGTACCTGAAGAAAACATCGTCGGTGAGCTTCACATGGGTTTCACAAGAGCAATTAATGGCATTAACACGGGGAGACTAGGAATGAGTGGCAAGTGTATCGGATCTGCCAATGGGCATTAAAACAAGCGATAGACTATTCGAAACTTCGAGAAACGTTTGGAAAGAAAATTGAAGATCATCAAATGATTCAAACAATGCTGGCAGATTGTGCAATCGATATTTATGCGGCAAGAAATATGGCTCTCAATTGTGCTTGGAAGATCGAAAACAATACGAAATCACCTAGAAAAGAAATCTCTATGGTCAAGACGTTTTGTACAGAAATGATGGGCCGAGTATATGACCGTGCAATTCAGATTCATGGTGGGATTGGCGTCACAAATGAACTTGGATTGGAAGAAGGGTATCGTCTCGCAAGAATTTTACGAATTCCGGATGGTACTTCTGAAATTCACCGACGTACGATTGCAAAAAGTTTACTGAAAGGTGATTTAATGTTCTAGACAAAGTTTACTGACTATTTAAATTGTATATTTTGCGTTCATACAACTGTATTGTTTATAAAGCAACTCGCATTCAAAGATTGGCTATCTCTTTTGGTCAATAATAGAAAAAGTAAAAGCCATTTTAATAGGAAAGGTGGAAACTTAAATGAAAAAGCAATTATTAGAAGAACATGAAGAAAGTTTAATGAAAAACAATCGATTTCGAGAATTATTAGGAATTCAAATTAAAGAGGTTGTAGAAGGCAGAGCAATTCTTGAGTTGCCGTTCAATGAGAACCTTTTACAATCAGCAAATATGTTACACGGTGGTGTTCTTTCTATTTTAGTTGACTCAGTCATTGGTACGGCAATTCGCTCGGTTTTAAATGAAAAGACAATCGCAATAACGGCCGAAATGAACATCAACTACTTCAGGCCTGCAATGAAGGGAACACTACGAGCAGAAGGAAAAGTCTTAAACAAAGGAAATACGATAGCCGTTGGTACAGCAAATATTTATGAGGAGGACGGAAAGATAGTAGCGACTGGTAGAGCTACGTACGTGGTCAAAAAGATGCCAGTATAAATTTATTTGAAAAGGAAGGGTGAATAAATCAATGATTGAGAAATTAGTTTTAGTTGAAAGAAATGGGAAAGTTGCTTATTTGACACTAAACCGTCCAGATAAATTAAATGCATTAAGTAATGAGTTGTTTAATGATCTAGATGCAGCGCTTGATGAAGTTGAAAACGATCAAAATGTAAGCGTTATCATAATAAAGGCGAAAGGTAAAGCTTTTAGTGTAGGCTATGACGTTGGAAAATATACAAATCAAACAACGTTAGAAGATCGCGATAAGTTAGAAGAATACACGTTGCGATGGTTGAGATTATGGGACTTCCCGAAGCCAATTATTGCTCAGGTACAAGTACGCACTTGCAGGAGGAACACAATTGTTGGCTTGCTGCGATATTGTAATCACAGATGAGGATGCAATTTTTGGTTTCCCATCGTTACCACTCGGAGGTGGATTTGTCGGTATGTATTGGGGATGGCATGTTGGCGTGCAACGTGCCAAAATGCTAGATTTGACAGCCGGTAGCAGAATTAGTGGAAAAACAGCAACAGACTATGGTTTTGCAGCAAAGTGTTTTAACAAAGATCGATTAGAAGAAGAAACATTAAACATAGCTCGAGCATCGCCAAAACACCTCTAGATATTCTTAAGCTAAAGAAAAAAAGCACATAATCGTGTTATGGAAACACAAGGATTTCGAAACACGTTAATGTTTGGGCCCGAACAAGATGCGATTATTCATACAGCTGAAGGCATAAAATCAGTTCGGAAAAAGATTGATGAGTTGGGCTTGAAAGGTGCTATTGAATGGTTTAATAACCAGGAGGTATAAACGTTGAAACTCCCATAGGGGGCGTAAGTTTCTTAAGCTATGAGATCTGCACATGCACAATTAAAATGACGAAAACACTAACGTAAAGTACAGGAGGGTTTAATATGTTTCATAATAAGAGTAAAGCCGGTATCTTTTTCTTATTACTTGTGTTGTTCGGTTGTTCGTCAGATGGAGCAGATTCTGGAGAAACTGCTGACATGAGTACAGAAATTAATAGTGAAGAACTTAGAGTTGCTTTAGGTGCTCTGCCTCCAGTCCTAGATTCGCATATGTCTATGGATACTAATGGTTCCATTATAGGTAGGAATATTTTCGAAACACTTGTGACATTTGATTCAAACTTTACCGTTCAACCGATGTTAGCTGAGTCTTGGGAACAAAATGATGATGGAACTACTTTTACATTTAACCTTAGGGAAAATGTTCAATTTCATAACGGTAAAGAGATGATTGCTGAAGATGTTGTTGCCTCTCTAGAAAGATGGATTGCAGTATCAACAACGGGAATCGATACATTCCCAGAAGGAACAACACTTAGTAGTGAGGGTGATCATACGGTGATTATGGAACTTCCAACGCCTGTTTCTACAATATTAGAAACGTTAGCTTATAGTGGTGCGAACTTTGCTTCTATCATGCCAAAAGAGGTCATTGATGAGGAAGATACTACCGGTGTAGATACGTATATTGGAACTGGTCCATACAAACTGGAAGAGTGGACACAAGACCAATACATCCACTTAAGTGCGTACGAAAACTATGAATCAGTGGCAGGCGAATCAGACGGACTTTCAGGAGAAAGGAATACTATTATTGATAACTTATATTTTATGGATGTTACAGACCCAGCTACTAGAGAAGCGGGAGTGGAAACTGGAGAATATGATGTAGCATTTGATATAAGTTATGATAGCGCTGAGAGGTTAGGAACTGTTCCACATTTAAATGTAAATGCTCATCCATTTGGAATGTATGTACTAACGTACAATAAAGATACAGGCCTCTTTGCAGATGAAAGAGCAAGAGAGGCAATTTCATTAGCGATTAGTAAGGAAGGGATTTTACAAGCCGCATTTACTAGTGAAGATTATTACACTTTAGATCATAGTTTGATGAGTGGAGATCAATCAGAACTGTGGTCTAGCGATGTCGGTGAACAAGAGTACTACGAACATAATCCAGAAAAGGCGAAACAATTGTTGACAGATGCAGGATATACTGGAGAAGAGATTACTATTCTAGCTAGTCGAGAACATGGTTACTATTACAATGGTAGTGTGGTTTTACAACAACAACTTGAACAACTTGGATTAAACATTAATTTAGAAATTGTGGAGTGGTCTGCATATTTAGAGTTGCGAGCAGACCCAGCAAATTGGGATTTATATTTAGGAGCGAGTACACCAAGAATTTCTCCTACCTCACTTGGGTTTTTAAGAAGCGAACAACCTGGGTGGACAAATAGTTCAGAATTAGATCAATTAGTAGATGAATTTAACGTGGCGACACCTGACGAGGCTGAAGAATTGTATGAAGAATTGCAAGCTTGGTTTTATGAGTATAAACCTGTTACTAAAATCGCAGATTTTTCAAAAGTATATGCATCAAATGAAAATGTTAATTATGAATTTCAAGATGGGCCGATCTTTTGGGACACTTCAATTACGGAATAAGTTTTATAGATATAGTTGAGTATTTATTGTTGATCATAACAAATCTGGCTTCGCTGTAGTAAGCCAATTAATTATATTTTAAAGTTATAGGCCTACAATTATAATGAATGTCACTTTGTTATGGAAAATAGACATTGAGCCTCGTTGGTTCTTTGTCTATTTTTATCTTTCCTATTTTAGTAAATGTCTATGAACGGCTGAATCCCCTTGATATGATAATTGTAGGGTTACATAGGAGAGGATGAGTTCATGAAAGGATCTATTGCAGTCGGTGTGTTACTTTCTGTAATTGCACTACTGTATGTTGGCATCATCGAAGCGGCTTTGTTACTTTCGATGTTTATATGGGTACCGCACTTGCTTCAATTGATTACGCAAGATCCACAAATCAAGGTTGATCGATGGTTACGGCGTACTTCTTTTGTTGCGATGTATTTTGCGATTATTGCAAGCGTCTCGTTTTTCTTACCTCAAGGTATAGTTGCGGGTCTGTTTGCAGCAGTATGGTTGGTTTACGTAACCATCATCGGTGGATTAGGCTTATTACGACAGTTGCGGTATGGTTTTCAACGAAGCGAAGAAGCGCTCATTAATTTAAGTTTAATGTATTTGCCTGTAGGAGGTTTGTGGCTCGTTGCAGGGCGTCCGGTACCTCACAGCTCTTACCGTATACAGACGTGATCGTCTGGCTTACGGCGATTCATTTTCATTACGCAGCGTTTTTCTTACCCGTCGTTGCGGGTCTTTACATTCGGAGTCGACGTCAACAAATCGGATTGCCAAAACAATGGTCATTCATTGCGATATTGTTAGTGCTCGGACCGATTTTCGTTGCGATTGGCATTGATCAAGGACCACCACTTGAGTTTTATCTTGTTGCTACTTATGCAGTTGGGTTGTTTTTATTCGTTGGTTTATGGTTCTTAGATGCGTTGAAACGAAACGAATTCACGTTAAAGCTTCGATTAACATTACTCTCTGCCTCGTTGGTTTTTGCGCTTACGACAACTTGGACACTCGTTTATAGCTTTGGCTTACTTTCAGAGAACATCTTAGTCACGATTGAGTGGATGACACGCTATCACGGAGCGGTTAACGCCAGCGTCTTTGCAACGCTCGCATTTATCGTCGTTTGGCAATTACGTACCCCGTCGTCAGTCAACGAGATTACAGTAAGTCAATTGCGCACGAGAGGCTATGTCGGGAGCAAGCCAATTGATGAAGGACGCTGGAAGAAAGGCGACCATACTCCAGCACTAGTAAGTAATTGGGATGAGTTGGCAGATGAGACATTTACACCATCAGCGGTCGATATTGAGATCTTAAACTTCTACACGTCTCCTAATCGTTATAAGATGGTTGCGAATGTGGCATGGTCAAAGAGATTTAAACCGTTGTTGCCAATCATTCATTTCGTTACAAGCCGTTTTGGGCAATTGAATGTACCAAAGAGCGGGAAAACGACGATGAACGGAACTGTAGAACCATTAGATTCAACTGATGATGGTAGAGTAACGCCAAGCGTATGGTTACGGTGGTCAGATGACGCACATATCTTTACTGCGATTTATAGTACGGTTGATCAGAAAATGAACATTGCTCTTCCATTGCCGTATGGGACCATGACAGGAATACTCCAACCAGCACATGATCATCACCGAGGGTTGATTCTTAACAGCGAACCGAACGGCATCTTTTACACGATTGGTTCGATTACCATTCGTTTACCACTAAAAGAAACATTCCATATTAAAAAAGTACATAACACGGAATTACAGGCGAATCACGACATTCAATTGTTTGGGTTATCGCTATTTAGCATTGAGTATGAATTAACAGCAAATGATTGATCAAAAGGATGGGTGTGTATGGGAAAACCAATCTATGTAGAACTTGACATAAACGCTCCCATTGAAGACGTATGGGAAACGACGCAAAATCCGAAGCTTCACGAACGATGGGATCTTCGCTTTAGCCAAATCGATTATTTACCTAAAGAACATGACGATGATGTTCAAACGTTTTATTATGAAACACGGATTGGCTTTGGATTACGTATTCATGGTCTCGGGGAATCGGTCGGCAGTGCAGAGAAAGCAAATGGAGAGAAGGTATCTGCATTAAAATTTGCAAGTGATCAGCCGTTATCACTCATTAAAGAAGGCCGGGGGTATTGGAAATACGAACAAAAGGAGAATCACACACGGTTTTTAACACGCTATGATTACGACACGCGTTTTGGCAAAGCAGGAAAGCTATTGGATGCCGTTTTTAGACCGTTAATGGGCTGGGCAACTGCGTGGAGCTTCGCGGCATTAAAACAGTGGCTTGAAACGGGTAAGCGACCTGAAGACAGCTTAGACAATCACTCTTGCACGTTTTATTTTGCGTGACATTAGCGCTCTTATGGGCTTATCAAGGATTAATCCCTAAATTGTTATTTCCTGAAACGGGTGAACTTGATCTAATTGCGGCGACAGGATTATGAGTGGATTTGAATCGACTGTCGTAGCGGTAATCGGAATTAGCCAGTTATTAATGGCTACCTTATTTCTTTTACCGATCACGAAGCGGTGGCTATTCTTATTGTCGGCCATTGCTGTTACTTTGCTAGGGATTGGAGCACTGATCACCTCACCGTATTTATATGCATTGCCGTTTAACCCAGGTGCGCTTAATATTGTAACGATTGGGATTAGCATCGCTGCATGGGTAAACAGCAAACAATTAGTATTAGCCAGACACTGTATACGTAAGGAGAAACGATGAAATCATCCATTTATGAACGAGCCTTAGGGGAGAAGTTCCAACAATTGCACCCATTGTTACAAATGAAGTACGGAAAGACGTCCGGTGTTGTGCACGGAGAAGGTGTCATGAAACAAATTCGTGGCTCAGCATTCTATCAACCCGCTGCATACGGTTTCGTACACGATGATTTTTTATTTCCGGAAAGAGGCGCTAACGTGCCGTTCTCAATTCGTAATACATATAGCACAAACCGTAAAGGGCCATACGTTAGTTGGGATCGCCATTTCCACTTTCCAAATGCTACCCGACGTTTTTACGCTGAAATGTGGTGGAACGACAAACAAAGCCGCGTCTATGATTCCTTAGGAAAAAGCGGGCGTCTCGTTCAGCCGTTAGATTTTCACGTGACGAATACAGGAGGGTTATTGATCACGTCAGACGAGACGTATGCACACATCGGCAATCGCTTGATTCGTTTACCAAATGCATTATCTGCAAAGGTGAACGTGTATGAGAAGGCCACAAGTAGCAATACCATTCAGATATTTGTACATATTGAACTCGTGACAACGGTTCTAATGTATGAAGGAGAAGCAACGGTAGAGGAGATTAGGTAAGCAATGTATCTTACTGTTAAACGATAAAAGCGAGGTAGAGTTATTCATCAACTCTACCTCGCTTTTTTTTAGAAAGGTCCGTATCCAAACCAGGCGGCAAACATAACCGTGATAACAGCGATTGTCAATTGAATTAGGATAAATGGCCAAATAAAGCGAACCCATTTCGTCCATGGAATTCCTGCAAGCGCCAATGCTGCCATGAAATAGCCTGAAGTCGGTAGAATGATGTTTCCGATACCGTCAGCTAAAGTAAAGGCGAGTACGGTCGTTTGTCTCGTAATGCCGAGCAAGTCTGCAAGAGGAATCATGATCGGCATGGTGAGTGCGGCTTGACCACTACCTGATGGGATGAAGAAGTTAATGATGCTTTGAATAAAAATCATGCCAGCAGCATTTAACTCGGTAGGAATGTTTTCCAAAAAACCTACTGCGTAATACAACATTGTATCAATTGTATTGCCGTCTTCCAAAACGACTAAGATGGCACGTGCAAATCCGACGATCAGCGCACCAGCAAGTACACCAGAAGCCCCTTTTAGAAAGCCATCAACAACATCATGCACACCAATCGAGCAACAACGCCAATAATAACGCCGAGTAGTAAGAATAGTGAAGCAATCTCGGTAATAAACCACTCGTACTGAATAACGCCAAAAGCTAGCACAATAAAGTTGACGATAAACAGCCCTAAAATCACCTTATGCGTAGTAGTTAATGTTTTTTCAGTTTTCATCTCATTAAGTTCAGTATTGGCTGTATAATTCCCGTAATAGCCTAGTTCAGGATTTTTCTTTACTTTCATTGCATAGCGATAGACAAAAATGACAGCAATCGTATACATTAAAACGAAAAGTATGAGACGAAGCCACATTCCGGAATAAATATCCAACTCAGCAATCCCTTGAGCAACACCAACGTTAAACGGGTTCATGATTGCAGTAGTAAATCCGATTGAACTACCAACCAAAACAATCGCTGTTCCTGTAATTGCGTCAAAACGAAGCGCGAGAGCAAGCGGGATTAATATCGGGATGTATGCCAATGTTTCTTCAGCAAGTCCCATAAGCGTTCCGCCAAGAGCGAAAATGAGCATCGTAATTGGAATAAACCATTTTTCTTGATTAACCAGCCTGTATGAAGCCACTGTAACAAGTCGATCAATGGTACCCGTGTGATTTAAGATGCCAAACGTACCTCCGATAATCAAGATGAAGAAAATAATATCAGAGGCTTCAACGAGTCCTGTATGTATAGAGGTGAAAATTTGAAACGGTTGTACTGGACTTGATTCCACTTCGGTGTATGAACCAGGGTCGACCACTTCGCGACCATCGTGCTCTACTCTTTCGTAACTACCTGCAGGTATAACGTAAGTCAGAATAGTAGCAAAAATGATGACGCCAAAAATCAAGGCAAATACGTTAATTCCCCGGTTGGTATTCTGTTCGGACATTTCTTATCCCCCTATAGTTGTATTTCATTATCTTATAGATTATTTTTCACAATGGCAAACCATTTATAGGCAGAACTAGGAGAATTCAGTAGTAATCAACGTGCTAAAAGTACATACATGGATGCAAGATCTGCAGTATATGGTGAGTGAAAGCTTAGTGGTGAGAAGTCATTAAGCTTTTTGTTTATGAGAAGCGAGGGAGAGTACTAATTTTTAGAATTTTATATTGACAAACAAATGGGGTGATGATACTTTATAAAAGCCGAGTAATTCAATATGTATTATTAGAAAAGTAGGTGTAAATAGTGAAGTCATTCAATAAAGTTTTTCTCGTAGGTTTATCAACGGTACTTTTAACCGCTTGCGGAAGCGGCTCAGAAGAAGAAAGTAATAATGGTGATGGCAACGAAGATACTTCTTGGACAGATGTTGAATCTTCCGGAAGTTTAGTAGTAGGTACATCAGGAACATACGCACCTATTACATACATTGATGAAAACAATGAATTAACGGGTTTTGAAGTTGAATTGGTAAAAGAAGTCGCAGATCGCTTAGGTTTAGATATTGAGTTTAGTACGATGGATTTTGATGGTATCTTACCTGCTCTACGAAATGGACAAATCGATGTTGCCGCACATGATTTTGCAATTACTGAGGAACGTTTAGATACGTTTGATTTCGCAGAACCCCATAAATATTCTTACGGATCTGCGGTCGTACGAGAAGAAGATAAAGATCAATTCACATCTGCACATGATTTAGAAGGGGTCGACGTTGCTCTAGGGTCATTAACAAGCAACTATGCTATTTTTGCAGATAACATCGGGGCTAATGGTACAGCTTACGATGGTGGGACTGAAGCAATTTTAAGAGATGTTATAAATGGAAACCAAAGTGCTTACCTTAATGATTATCTTGTATTACAACGCACATTAGAGGAATTTGGTGATGATCGCATAGTATTAGCTGAAGACGTTAAATATCATGCGACTGAAAGTGCTTTAGCGGTCTTAAAAGGAAATGAAGCACTTGAAGAACAAATTAGCAATACAATTCTTGAGTTAATAGAAGAAGGGGTCGTGTCAGAATTATCCGTAGAGTATTTGGGTGAAGATGTTTCTCAACCAGCGGATGATTCAGATATTGTTAGTCTTGAAGGGTAGATTCTAATTGAGATGCAGGATTGACTGTGTCTCAATTTTTAGATTGGAGCGTATTTATGTTTGAATGGTTTGCATCAATCCAATGGGAATATCTTTATGATTTTGAACTTGCAATTGATTCAATACCTTTCTTATTAGAAGGTCTTAGAATCACAATGATCATCGCGTTTTTTTAGTATGATTTTTTTCACTTATACTAGGAATATTTCTAGGTGTAGCACGCATGTCTAAGCTTTGGTTTATTCGTTGGCCAGCTCGAATATATATTTCGTTTATGAGAGGGACTCCGCTTTTAGTTTTTATCTTTATTCTTTATTACGGTTTGCCTGTAATAGGCATTGAGTTTACGAGCGCGATCGTTGCAGGTATTGTTGGGGTTAGTTTGAACTTTGCTGCGTATAGTGCAGAAGTCGTTCGCTCATCAATTATGTCGGTCCCTAGAGGGCAGTGGGAAGCAGCTGCATCTCTTCAAATGAATTACGTGCAAACAATGACTAAAATTATCATTCCACAGGCCACACGTATTGCATTACCACCAACGTTTAGTATCTTTATGGATGTTGTAAAAGGAACCTCACTAGCTTCTGTAATTACCGTTCAAGAGCTATTATATAGTGCAAGACTAATATCTGGAAGAACGTATGACAGTATGACGATGTACATCACTGCAGCGCTGATCTATTGGGTTGTATGTATTGTTATTGGCTACTTCCAAAATCGATTAGAGAAACGTTATAACCGTTATTTGAGTGACGCGCAGTAAGGAGTAGATTAAGATGATTGAAGTGACATCATTAAAAAAAATCATTTGATAAAGTAGAAGTCTTAAAATCTATAGATTTTACAGTAAACAAAGGAGAGGTTGTTTGTTTAATCGGTCCATCAGGATCAGGAAAAACGACGTTGCTCCGGTGTTTGAACTTATTAGAAACTCCCGACGCTGGTACGATTGCTATAGGTGATTCTAGAGTATCGTTTAATTCAATATTGAAGAAGCGAGAGATCAAGGAAATTCGACAGTACTCCGGTATGGTTTTTCAAGGATTTCACCTTTTCCCTCATAAAACAGTTATTGAAAATCTTGTTACAGCACCTATAACCGTAAAAAAAGATAATAAAACAACGGTTAAAAAGAAGAGTGAACAACTCCTAGAAAAAGTAGGTATGTCAGAGCATAAAAACAAGTACCCGGATGCATTGTCGGGCGGTCAACAACAACGAGCAGCAATTGCAAGAGCATTAGTCATGGAGCCTGAAGTAATGTTATTTGACGAGCCAACGTCTGCTTTAGACCCACAATTAGTAAGAGAAGTTCTAAAGGTTATTGAAAACTTAGCAAATGAAGGTCAGACGATGGTCATCGTAACTCATGAAATGAATTTTGCTAAGCGTATCGCTGATAAAATCCTTTTTATGGATGAAGGTTACATTGTTGAACAAGGTGAAGGTAATCAAGTAATAACAAACCCACAACAACAGCGAACAAAAGAATTTTTATCTCTATTAGAAGAAGATTGATTTAGTAAAAAAAGATCGAACGTACAGTGATGTACGTTCGATCTTTTTATTTTAGTTAACATAATACTTCACTAGCTTTATCACACAAGGTGTCGTTTAAATTTTATTATTTTTAGATAAAAATGAATACAAGAAGATGATTAGAAATAACAGTCCAATGACAAGTGACACAACAGTAAAAGGAAGAAGTGTTATGGGCAATATACTATTAGCGTAACTGACAATATCTTCGTTTAGGATGTCAATAACATCTGCGATTGGCATAGATAACACGCCAATCGCTATAATTCTTGCTGAGTAGAGTATTGCAGCTATAAAAATGAAAAATAATCCTAAGATCAATAGTAAATTAGATTTGCTCATTGATTAACATCTCCATAAACTTTTATTAGCACACGTTACAAAACAGAAAGGTGTGTTAGAGCTTATTATAGATACATGAAAGATACATGAAAAAATAGATTGCTTCTCTTGGAAATTTATTTTAGTTAACATAATATATATTATCGGAAGTCACTGATTTAGTTAAATTTCATTAATTAGTTCAGTGATTTACTCTCATCAACGAACCGTAACTATTCTCCCCTTTTTAATCTGCATTTTTTTGTCGTATTCTATGACTGATTTCCCTTTATAATATATTTATTTTTTTTAAACCATTACGGTATGTGAAATTATTCACTTGCGACTTAGAACCTGCTACATGGGCTCTAAGTATAATCCTTCGTCTTGTTTCCATTCTAAGAAAAACACATCACTATAGGTCGTTATGTTTTTGCTACGTAGTTGTTTGTTTAACCATGATTCATCATAGCCGGCTAATTGTAAGTTGTCCCAGTTAACTTTGCCGTCACTGATCAATGTAATTGGCAAATACACGGGCTTTGCTGGTAATTGTAAGTCTTGTGAAGCTGGATTCTCATAATCAGACTTTTTAAGTACGCTTACTTTACCGTCTGTTTCTAAAATGGCATGTTGTATTTCTCTAAATGAAAACACATTTTCACGGCGTAGTAAGTGTTGTAATTGATCTAAATCCAATTTATTTGCTTTTAATTCTTTTCTATTGATCTGGCCGTCTTTAACAATAATTGATGGGCTTCCTTCAAGTACTTTCCTCGTACCGCGATACTTTTGTGTAATCATTTCTAATGTATATATGAGCGTGCCCCAAATTCCGACTGAAAATAGAATCGATCCTACGCGTGCTTGTTCGTCGTAAATGGCATTTCCGATTAGATCACCTAAGATTAGTGCTGAAATGAAATCAAACGGTGTGATTTGCGATAATGTCGCCTTACCGAGCAATTTCAACATCACTAGTAGCGCAATAAACCCTACGAGTAACTCTACTCCTGTTTGCAACAATTCTAAGTGCATGCTTGTCACCTCTTTGTTGATACTATGTGAAGGAACTTATATTTTCATTCATTACGGTACGTGAAATTGTATAGTTTTCAAATGCACCGTTTCATGCTATAGTGTAGATTGTAGTTTTTGTACTTTACCGCGGTTATGTAACATAGTTATTTATAAAGGAGAAACGTTTTATGCAACGTCAAGCATCATTACGGGGAGCGTTAATTGTTCTTTTTATCGTTATTCTCATTTTAAGTTTTGGTATTTTAGCATACGAAGCTCCACCGCATCTTCCTATTTTACTGTCAGCGATCGTTGTTGCTTTGTATGCAGCACTCATTAAAATTCCATTTGATACATTAGAAAAGCAAATTGTCTCGTCTGTGAGCTACGGTGTAATTCCGATCCTCATCTTACTTATGATTGGAATCTTAATTGGTCTATGGTTGCTCGGTGGTACGGTTCAAACGATCACCTACTACGGCTTACAAGTCTTATCACCGACGTACTTTTTAGCTACAACCGTCATCATTACAGCTGTAGTTGCGCTCATGACAGGAAGTTCATTAAGTGCGATTGGTACGATTGGTGTATCACTCATGGGTGTATCGATTGGAATGGGAGCCGATCCTGCCATGACAGCTGGAGCGATTGTGAGCGGCGCGATTTTCGGAGATAAATTGTCGCCTCTGTCAGACACGACAAATTTGGCCGCAGCAACGGCGAAGGTCGATTTATTTGAGCACATTCGTCATATGTTATGGACGACGATTCCTGCTTTAATTTTAACCGTCGTTATTTTCCTTATTATCGGTTATACAAATCAAAACGGTACTAGTGCCAGCTTAGCCGACGTCCAAGAACTCATCCTTGTGTTAGATCAAGAGTTCTTCATTCATATCCTTACCGTTTTATCGCCTTTAGTCATTATCGTTTTAGCAGCAATGAAAGTTCGCCCATTACCAGCACTTGCAGCAGGGATGTTTGTTGCGGTTTGTACGGCCTTCTATACCGTCCCAGGCTTACAAGTAAGTGCACTGTTTGATGCGATGTATGGCGGTTACGAAGCGAATACAGGACACGTGGCCATTGATGAATTATTGTCCCTTGGTGGGCTTGAAGATATGTTATTTGGAGTTTCTCTTATTATTATTGCACTTTCATTCGGTGGATTAATTCAAGCGACAGGTATTACAGAAGCGCTAATTCGAGGCATACAGTCTGTACTAAAAAGCCGTGGCAACACGATTGCATCAACACTCGCTTCTTGTTTTGGAGTAAACTTCGTGACCGGTGAACAGTACTTATCGATTCTGTTGCCTGGACAAATGTATGAAGATGTATACAAAAAAACACAACTTACACCCAAAAAACTTAAGCCGTACACTTGAAGATGGCGGAACGATTTTACATCCCCTCATTCCGTGGGGAATTATCGGTGCCTTTGTGATGACCACACTAAACGTTGATTTCACGTATGTGTTCTACACGTTCTTAAGCATCGTTACACCGTTTATCGCACTTTTTTTACGCGTATACTGGTTGGACGTTAACTGCACGAAAGGTTGAGTCTTGACGACTTGGTCTTTCGTGTTTTTTTCTCTTTCTTCTTCTCTTCTTTGTTCGATTCATATTTTACTAAAATACGGTACGTGAAATTATAATAGATATTAAAAAACTAACCCACGATTTTTATTGGGTTAGTTTTTCGTGATGGGAAGATACCATGCCGTATTCATTTGCTGTCGGTTCAACGTATTGTTTCACGCTATTCACTGCAAGTGCTGCATCTTGGAAACAGCCTGCAATTAACGGCAGTTTGCTGTTGTAGTTCGCTAGATCCCCTACAGCAAAGATTCCCGGTACATTCGTTTGCATACGATCATTTAATTGAAGTTTGCTTTCTTCAACTTTCAATCCTAACGGTTCATGTTCTAAAAACGATAGTTCTACTTCAAAACCGTGATTCACAACGACCGCATCAACACGCTTAATTTGACACGATTTGCTTTCACAGTGCTCTAATTGTACTTGTTCAATACATTTCCCTTGGTTACATCCAGTTAAGCCAGAGATGGCAAATGGCGTCATCACATTCACTCGTGAGTTTTTCATTTTCGTCACGAACTGTTCATGGCCACCAAAAGCATCACGTCTATGTACGACGGTTACGCTTTTTGCAATCGGTTCTAATTCATTTGCCCAATCGACTGCTGAATTCCCCCCACCTGAAATGACAACATCTTTGCCTCGAAATTGTTCGATATCAGGCACTTCATAATAGAGGTTTTCCGTTTCATAAGCTTCAGCACCTTGAACCGTTAGCTTTGCTTGCCGCAAAATCCCGTACCCGGTTGCTAGAATAATCGCTTTTGTGAAGTGTTTACGTTGTAACGACGTTTCAATGACAAATGTGCCGTCATGATTTTTTTGTAATGTCGGTTACTTTTTCACCGCATACAACCGTCGGCTCAAACGTCGTCGCTTGCGTGCTTAAGTTTTGAATTACTTCACTCGTTTTTGTCGGTGGCAATGCTCCGATATCCCAAATCGTTTTGTCAGGGTACACATTTAGCTTACCACCAAGATGGGGCTCACTCTCGATGATTTTCGTTTTTAAGTCTCGCATTCCACTATAAAATGCACTATACAGACCAGCCGGACCACCACCAACAACCGTTACATCATACAGTTCCAAGTCATTCCCCATCTTAGCGTGCACCTCCTGCATGTATTAGCTCATTGTCTTTCGCTCGTTCAGGAATCATTAAATCATAACTAAGGCAAACGGGTTTCTTTGTTCTCGGATCAGTCACAACGTCTGCATCAATGGCAAACACGTCTTTTAGTACCGTTGAACAGATCACTTGTTCTGGTGCCCCTTCTTGCACAATCTTTCCTGCTTTTAATGCAACCATGTAATCAGCAAAACGAGCAGCGTGGTTAAGATCGTGAATAACCATCACAATCGTACGACCTTCTTCTTCGTTAAGCTTCTTTAATACTTCTAGAACTTCTAATTGGTGAGCGAGATCTAAATACGTTGTCGGTTCATCAAGTAACAAAATGTCAGTTTCTTGTGCAAGAGCCATAGCAATCCACACCCGTTGTCTTTGCCCACCTGACAGTGCGTCAATGTCTCGGTCTTTAAACGCATCCATACCTGTTTGCTTTAAGGAACGATCAATGATGTCTAAATCGGCTTTCGTCAATGAGCGTGCACCAGATTGATGTGGATACCGTCCATAAGCGACAAGTTCTTTGACTTTCAAGCCTGAAGGCGCTTCTGGTGATTGTGGTAATACCGCCAACTTCTTCGCGACTTGTTTCGTTGACTCTTTATGAATAATTTTCCCATCCAAATAGACCGAACCAGACTTCGGTTTCATGATTCTCGCTAACGTCTTTAAGATCGTTGACTTCCCACAACCGTTCGGACCAATCATCGTTGTAATTTGTCCTTTTGGGATTTTTAAATTTAACGCTTCAACAATCTTTCGTTTTTCATAACCAATTGATAGTTCTTTCGCTTCGATTTCAGTCATGGTTGTTCACCTCAGTTTACGGTGTTTTAATAAGCAAGTATAAAAAGTACGGTGCACCGATAATTGCTACGACAATACCGACGGGAATTTCAGACGGCGCCAACATGTTTCTTGCAATGTAATCGGCAAATAATAAGATAAGTGAACCGACGAGCGCTGCCGTAGGTATCATTACTTGATGCCTCGGTCCAACGATTCTGCGAGCGATATGCGGAGCAACGAGACCTAAAAATGCAATCGCGCCTCCAGCTGCAACGGATGCACCTGCGAGTGCCACAGCTAAAAACAATAGCAACAGTCGTGAACGTTCGAGAGAAATCCCAACTCCGACCGCTGATTCATCACCAATTCTCATTACATTTAACGTGTTCGCTTGCCTAATTACGAGTGGAATTAAAATCGCAATCCAAGGTAAGATCGCTAACACAGAACTCCAGTTAGCACCCCATATGTTGCCTGAGAGCCAGACGGTCGCTTGCATAAAATCATTCGGACTCATTCTTAGTTGCATAATAATGAGTAATGCACTAAACCCGGCATTAATCCCAATTCCGACAAGTACGAGACGAACGGGTGTAATCCCTTTTTTTATAAGCAAGGCTATAAATGAGTGCTGCTGCTGTAAGCGCACCTAGAAAGGCGAACATCGGCAAGATATAGACGCTTCCACCAAGGTTTTGATAACTTCCTTGGAATAAATAAATAAACAATACGACGGCAAAGCCTGCCCCTGCATTAATTCCTAAGATTCCTGGGTCTGCAAGGTCGTTACGAGAAAGACTTTGCAAGATTGCACCTGAAACCGCAAGACCTGCACCAATTAAGATTGCAAGTACCATACGTGGCAGTCGGAATTCAAACAAGACGAGTTCTTGTTTGTCACTGCCTTGACCGATTATCGTTTTAAACGCTTCAGCTGGTGTCATTTGAAACGTACCTGACTGTAGACTAACAAGCAAAACTAAAACGATAAAACGACGAGTGTTGTAAAAACAATGAACGATTTTCGTTTCATTTAAACACCTCTCCCTTCTCGTCTCGCAAGGTAGAGGAAAAACGGGACACCAATTAACGCAGTAATTGCTCCGACTGGTGTTTCGTATGGCGCATTAATCATCCGGGCAACAATGTCACTTGCAACGAGCAATAACGCACCAAATACAGCCGAGCACGGGATAATATAGCGATAGTCCATCCCAACGACAGCGCGTACCATATGTGGAATAACAAGGCCAACAAAACCGATAATTCCAGCAATCGCAACCGATGCTCCTGTCATTAACATAACAGCAATTACACCGAGTGTACGCACAATAGCCGTTCGTTGACCTAACCCGCGCGCAACGTCTTGGCCAAGACTCATAATTGTAATCGATTTCGACAATACGAGTGCAATCAAAATTCCGATGAGACATGGGATTGCAACCATGAGTAAGCTTTGGCGTGTCACACTCGATAGTCCGCCAGCAAACCAAAAACTTAAGTCTTGAGCAACATCATTATAAATGGCAATCCCTGAAGATAGCGCACTTAAAAATGCCCCGATCGTAACCCCAGCTAACGCTAGTTTTGCCGGCGATAGACCGCCTTTACTTAATGTACCGACGAGAAATATGAGTACTGTTCCGACTCCAGCTCCAATAAAGGCAGCAACGAGCAATCCTGTATAACTAGCAGCTGTGAAATAGGCAAACATAATCGCAAGCGCGAGTGCTGCGCCGTCTGAGATTCCAATAATCGAAGGTTCTGCTAATGCATTTCTCGTCATGCCTTGCATGATTGCACCAGAAACGGCAAGAGCTCCACCGATTAAGATGGCTGCCACAACACGAGGAATTCGTATTTCTTGAATAATTTGATGTTCGGTCAAACTGCCATCGAATGATACAATTGCGTCCCAAATGATGCTAGGCGTAATTGAAGCCGCTCCAAACGTAACAGAAATGATGGATGCGATCACTAGACTAACAATGCCGATTAACAACGTAATAATAAAATTTGTTGGTTTTCGTGTAATGCTCGCTTCTTTCATAGTTCTCCCACTTCACGGCACATTCACTTTCAACTGATTGAACTTATAGAAACTAAAGAAACGATTGTTCAGTTCATTATCTACAAGAAAGCTGTCACTCCGTTTTATTCAGTCCTTGAATGGTCTATTATGTCAAATACATTGACGACAACAGACGATCTAGAATACATTCTAAACCGTCTGCCTACTCACCTATTTGAACAATTCTTCTTACCTATTCTCATCTTAATGAAAACGGCTATCATTCTCAATAGCTATGCTCGAATTTATTCAGAAATCATTTGATCGTGTACTTCTTCGATCGTTTGACGATTTGCTTGGTAACCGTTGTATAACCAACTGCTATCATCAGCAATTTCAATGACCTGATCGTTTTCTACTGCAGGAATTGTCGACCATACGTCTTCAGTCATTAATGAATCAACGCTGTCTTCATCACCATTAACGAGGAATAAATACTCCGCATCTAAATTCGCAAATGCTTCAAGAGAGAGCTCATTCCAGTGATCAGGGTCTTCTGGCAACTCAGCAATTGCATTTGCTGGTTGTAATTCAAGGTCTTCAAACAATACCGCTCCACTTGCAATGTTCGGTGCAACGACGAAGTACGAGCCGTTAATCAACCAAACAACAGCCACTTTATCATCCCAACAGCATCGTTCAATTCTTGCTTCACTTCTTCAACGTGAGCATCATACTCCTCTAGTGCCATTTCAGCTTCTTCATCACGATCAAACAATGAACCCATTTCTAGAAGAGTTGCACGCCAATCTGCACTCGTTTCGCTATCCATTACGTACGTAGGTGCCATTTGTGAATATTGGTTGTAGTCACCTGAACCGAGTGTACCCTCATCAGGAACGACAATAAAGTCCGGATCTGCTTCCATGACAGATTCTAATGGTAACTGATAATCAATGTATGGAAGATCGCCAAGTTCGTCCGCTAAATAGTCTTGAACACTCGCTCCATTGTTCACAGACCATTGCACAATTGGCTCTAACCCAATCGTTAAGAGGGGATCTTCTAAATACGGTGCGATAATGCGCTCTGGTGACGCTGGAACCGTCACTTCATTGCCGTATCCATCTGTTACTGTCTTCTCAGAACCTCCAGCATCTGACTCACTGTCGTCTGCATCCTCGGTTTCTTCTACCGTTTCATCAGCTTCTCCGTTTGCTGAATTGTTGTCTGTATCTTCTTGGTCCCCACACGCAGTCAGTAGCATCGCAGACGTTGCGATCGCGAGTGTATAAGGATAAATCTTTTTCATCATGTACCCCCAAAGGATTGTTATATGGTATTCTCACTCGTTTAGTTTAATTGAAAATGATTCTCATAGTCAATGGCTATTTTGTGGACATTAAAAAAAGCCTCTCCTAAGGAAGAGGCTTCGCTTTAAAAAACGACCGTTTTATTGCCATGCACGATAATACGATCTTCGTTATGCCATTTCACAGCGCGTACGAGCACGCTTCGTTCAACGATGCGCCCGTTCTTCTTTAAGTCTTCGGCTTGATCACGGTGATTTACCCGCTTAATGTCTTGTTCAATAATCGGTCCTTCATCAAGATCGTTCGTTACGTAATGGCTCGTTGCACCGATTAATTTCACGCCCCGTTCAAAGGCACGATCATATGGCTTTGCGCCGACGAATGCCGGTAAGAATGAGTGATGAATGTTGATGATGTTCTGATTAAGCTTGAAACGAAGTTCGGCGTTAGAATTTGCATGTAGCGCGCAAGGACGACAAAGTCGATGTTGTACTCATCTAATAGTTGCAATTGCTGTTGTTCAGCTTGTGCACGATTTTCTTTACTCGCAGGAATGTGCACAAATGGGATACCGAAGCTTTCGACGTACTCTTTTGCATCCGCGTGATTACTAATGACGAGCGGGATCTCAGCAACAAGATCGCCATTTTCCCATTCTAAAAGCAGTTCTCGTAAACAATGCAACTCTTTTGATACAAAAATTGCCGCACGCTTCAACTCACTGACGAAGAACAACTTCCAGTCCATCTGAAAGTTTGTCGCAATCGCTTTAAAGTCACGCTCTAATTGTGCTTTTCGATCTTGAAGCCCAGGACATTCAAACTCTATTCTCATAAAGAATTTGCCGCCTTCTGGGTTTGTTGAATATTGGCTAGAGTCGATAATGTTCGCTTCATGATCCGTTAGGAATTCAGATACGGCTGCTACAATTCCTGGACGATCTTCACACGTAATGAGAATTCTTCCACGGTTTTTCGTATTCTCTTTGTACTTTTCTTGTT
The DNA here is from genome assembly GCF_000698185.1 of Geomicrobium sp. JCM 19055. Lineage (NCBI taxonomy): Bacteria > Bacillati > Bacillota > Bacilli > Caryophanales > Geomicrobium > Geomicrobium sp. JCM 19055. Next base: position 35,729 of record NZ_BAXL01000018.1, on the reverse strand, counting down.
TCTTCACGATATTGTTAATCAATGATACGACTCCCTTTTGTCTATAGTTCAGATTCCACTAGTATATACAAAAATGGAGTCAATCGAAAGTTTTTACGATTGTACCGATTTTTTCTCATCTTCTAAAAGAATCGCTTGTACGACAAACGTAAAGAAACTTACGACGACAAACACACCGCCGATAATATAAGCAGCAAGTGTAAACCCTTCGTTTAAGTTAAATGGCGATTCAAAGTAGAGCCACATCCCAAACGTTAACAAGAATGAGCCTGCAATTGCACTTACGACGTGAATGCGTGACAGCCATTTTTGTTTCGGGCGATACACTTTGTAAAAAAACACTCCAAGCAAATAAGCTAAGCCATCCGAGTACGAGTACGTGTGCATGAATCGGTCGTAAGCTAAGTGACCCGGCACCCGCCATATGCGCTCCCATCCCTGCTCCGTATAGTCCGAATAAAGCAGATGCAATTAATAACACTTTCCAGTATGACATCTTCTCTTCCTCCTTTACGATGAGCGTATCGAGGTTTTATGAATAGAAGATGAACGATAAGTTCGTTATGTAATGAGCTCCTTAACTAGCGAGATCACGATCTCTTCTCTCGCATATAACGGTCCTTTTGTGATTGTGTAAAAATGACGCCTTAAATTAAGTTCTTCTAATGACAATTCAACGAGCAGACCATTTTTAAGATCGCGATCGATGACCGCTCGTGATAACAATGAAATGCCTAGGCCACTCATAACCGCTTCTTTTACCCCTTGGTTGCTTCCGATCGTTGTCATCGTCTGCGTTGATAATTGATGCCGCTCAAAAAAATGCATTTAAATAATCTCTCGTTCCTGAACCTTCCTCACGAATCACCCAGGCACGATCTTGCAAATCAGCAACAGTAACTTGTGCAATGGAAGCTAACGGATCGTTTGGCGAAGCGTTAAGCACATCTCATCTTCACTTAGTTGTTCAATGGTTAACCCCTCTGAGCTAATTTCTCCTTCAATGAAGCCAAAGTCGATGTGTTGGTTCATTAGCGCTCGTTTAATCTCATCCGTATTCGCAATCACAACGTCAAAAAACAAGTTCGGATGTTGCAAACGAATGGTCTGTAATAATGGCGGTAATACGTACTCACCAATTGAATAACTCGCTCCGATCGTTACGAGTCCACGAACCTCTGTTTGTAGTTCGTGAAGCATCAACGTCGTTTCTTCCGCTAAATCATACAATTGCTTCACACGCTCATAAAGGATGTTGCCCGCTTTCGTTAACTCCACGTGGCGTTTTCCTCGTATAAATAACTTTGTCTTTAATTCTTCTTCTAGTTTTTTAATCGTTAAACTGACATTTGGCTGTGTCCGATTGAGCGTGATTGCTGCTTTTGTAAATTGTCGCTCTTTAGCAACTGTAAAAAAAGACGTTCATCCGTTCATCAATGATCACGAAATGCACAACTCCCTTATCATTAATTAAATTTATGGCAATGATAATAAATATGTATTTTATTAATACTACTACATTACGTAAAGTAAATTCCGAGGAGGCACGCTTCGATGAACCTACTACCAGGAATTTCACTTACACTACTCATTATAATCGTAGCACAACTCCTGACCGCTCTACCCTTGTTCACAACGCTTGGACCTCTTGTTCTTGCAATCATCCTCGGCATGATCATAAAACAATCGATCGGTACACCTGCCAATGCAGAACATGGCATTCTTTTTAGTACAAAAACACTGTTACGTGTAGGAATTGTTTTACTTGGCTTACGACTACAATTTAATGACTTATTCTCAATGGGTGTTGATTTACTGTTGTATGCAACCATAACAGTCGTTTTCGGAATTGGACTGGTCGTACTCATTGGACGCTTGTTTCGCTCGTCACCAACACCAACGTTTTTAATTGGCGCAGGGACTGGTATTTGCGGTGCATCTGCTATAGCCGCTGTCGGAACACAACTCCGTGTGAAGCAACAAGACATCGCAATCGCAGTCGCAGTGATTTCAATTACAGGTACATTGTTTACCCTGATCTTTACGCTTATGTATCCTTATCTACAATGGACCGATGAACAGTATGGGTTGTTTGTTGGTGGCGTATTGCATGAAATCGGTCATGTAACGGCAGCCAGTAGTGTAGCGAGTGACGCCGCAATGGATGCTGCTTTACTCATTAAGTTAACACGTGTGTTATTACTCGTTCCGGTCGTTATCATTATTGCTTACGTTTATAAGCGCAAGGACTCAAACACTTCATCATCCCCTCTCCCTTTTCCGTGGTTTATTATCGGGTTTCTTTTGATGAGTATTCTCGTCACATACGGCAACCTCCCAGATGGAATTGTGAATCCACTCGTCCAACTCGCCTATGTTTTCATTGGCATGGCGATGGCAGGTCTCGGTTTACAAATTAAGCTTTCCGCAATCGATCCGCGTAGTTTCACTTTGCTGTTGATCTGTATCTTGGCCTCTTTGTTGTTAAGTGGCTTTGGAATGCTGTATGTGACATGGTTTTTATAAACAAAAGAAGACGTCGAACGAAAATCATTCGACGTCTTCTTTTTAATGATGTTCCGTTTGCCAATTAAACGCAATTCGTTGGTCGTTCCAAGCAATCCGCTTTTCATCTGGGTTATCTTTGTCGTACGAATGTGTCGTTAAATAAATAATCGTCGCTGGCTTCTCTCCGAGCACTCGATAGCCATGCGCCACGCCTTTAGGGATGAGTAACACGATTGGGTTATTCTCCCCCATATAATAGACATCTGTTTGTTTATACGTTGAAGACGTTCGTCTAATGTCATACAACACGACTTGTGCATTTCCACTCGGAAAAAACCACACATCGTCTTGTTTGTCATGATAATGAAAGGCTTTAATCACGCCTGGATAACTCATCGACAGTGACATTTGCCCAAATTGTGATAATAGATCTTCATCATCACGAACGAGTTCTGTGAAATACCCCCGATCATCATGATGCTTTAACAACGTCTTTTTCTTCACTCCATCAATCATCACGAGCCTCCTCTAAACCGTACTACAACGAATGTATTCAATCGTCCTCGTACTCATGACCGATAGATAATCTGAACAACAAAAAGACCATTAGCTGCCGCAGTTCTCGCTAATGGTCATATCTTATAGATTTAAATTTCATGTGGGCGTGTCTAGATCACAAAAGCCCTTCCATCTCTTCTGCTGCCACGGCTCCAATGGCCGTCCGCTACGATCTAGATGAAATTTGAATGGGTGACGTTAGTTTGCGAATTTAAGCTTAACAAGCACAAACCTCGCTCGATCTCCATTCTCCATAGTTTAGAAGGGTGAAGTCGATTTGTGATTACCAGCAATCACTTAGATACCTAGTATACATAGAGATTTGTCATTTGTCAATAAAGGTCAGGAACACGGTTTTTCAAGTTCGGTACCGATTTGCGAAACGTAGCGACCTCTTCTAAGTCAAGTACGCTATACACAGTCTCTTCTTCGACAGGTGAGGCTCTCACGTATTGCGTCCCAAATGGTGAATAGACGAGAGAGTTTCCAGAGTACTCCACGTTGTTATGTTCACCGACAGTGTCACAGGCGACGATATAACATTGATTCTCAATCGCTCGTGCTTTAAGAAGTGTATCCCAATGATCTCTTCTTGCTGCTGGCCATTCTCCGACAACGAAAATGACTTCGGCACCGTTTAATGCAAGTGTGCGAAACACTTCAGGGAAACGTAAGTCATAACAGATGAGAACGCCTGCATTTACCCCGTTCAGAGAAAACGTTGCCGCCTTTTCATTTCCTCCGACAAGATAATCCGGTTCGTTTAGCATCGGCACAAGGTGAATCTTATCATACGTATGAACGAGCTCCCCTTCTTCATTGACGACGATGCTTCGGTTCACAATCCCTCGATCCGTTTTAACAGCAAACGATCCTGCTACAATCGTTACGTTATACTCTTTTGCGAGTTGCTGAACAAAGGCTTCCGTCGTTCCACCGCTCGTTTCTGCAATCTGCTCAAGCTCATCTAAAGCATAGCCTGTCGTCCACATCTCAGGTAATACAACGACTTCTGGTTCGTACTTTTTGTATTCATATTGAAGCCATTCCGACACTTTTGCACGGTTCTCTTCAGGCTTACCTGCAATAACGTCCATTTGATACATCATTACTTTCATTCCAAACACCCTTTAGAAAAGATTTAATGAACCAATTCGCTGCATACCTTTTCGAATGGTCTCCTCGTCATGAACGAGTCCTAATCGGACATACCCTTCTCCGTAAGTTCCGAAACCATTTCCAGGTGCGACACACACATCTGCTTCAAGGAGAACTTGATCTGCAAACTGTTGAGAGCTCATGCCATTGGGTACAGGGAACCAAGCAAAAAAAATGACCCGTCTGGCGCTGTTCCTTCCCAGCCAATGTTTTTTGCTTCTTCCATTAATACGTCTCGCCTCTTCAAATACATCTCGCGAAGTCGTTTCACTTCGTCTTGGGAACTCGTTAATGCGGTGGCTGCTGCTTTTTGAACCGCTCCGAACAAACTTACATACAAATGGTCTTGCAACACATTTAACATCTTAATAACAGAACGATTCCCAACAGCAAATCCGATGCGCCACCCTGCCATATTGTATGTTTTAGAAAGCGTATAGATTTCAATCCCTACATCTTTGGCACCTTCTGATTGCAAAAAGCTCGGATGCTTTTGATCAGTAAAGCTAAATGCTCCATATGCAAAATCATGAACAACACAAATGTTGTTGTCTTTTGCTAGTTGTACCGTTTCATCGAAGAAACTCGCATCACATACTGCCCCTGTGGGGTTGTTCGGGTAATTTAAGAACATCACTTTCGCTTTTTCTAACGTTTCCTTCGTAAGATCATTATAGTTCGGTAAAAATTGATGTTCTTCTTGAAGTGGCATCGGGTGCATCAAAGCGTTTTGAAGTGCCACGCCTGACCAATAATCTGGATAACCAGGGTCTGGAACGAGCGCAACGTCTCCGTCATCAAGAAGACATTGACTCACTTCAACGAGTCCGCCTTTCCCTCCGAATAACACACACACTTCTTCATCTGGATCAAGTGTCACACCGTATTCCCGCTCATAAAATTCACATACGGCCTCTTTATAAAAACGAAACCCTTGGAACGGCGAATACCGATGCATGTTCGGGTCTTCTGCCGCTTCTTTTAAAGATTCAACGATATGCTCTGGTGTTTTCGTATCGGGGCTCCCTTGTGAGAAGTTAATAATGTCGCGCCCTAAGTTTTTGCGTTCTAAAACAGCTTTTTCTTGTTTAGCAAAAAATTGACTCGGTAAACGTTCAATCGCTTTTGAAGCAGAAAACTCTATCATATGAAATCCCACCTGATCATTACTGTTTTTCTACAAGTCTATCATGAATTGTAAAATAAGATCATTTTATTTCGAATTTTTATGAATTTCGTTATACTGGAATTGTAACTAAAGGAGGTCGTATCGTTTTGAAATTACTCGTCATTGGTGCTGGTGCAGTTGGTGGATACTTTGGAGGTCGTCTCTTTGAAGCCGAAAAAGACGTTACCTTTCTCGTTCGCGAACAAAAGCGTCAGCAATTACAAGAAACTGGGCTTATTATTGAAAGTCCCCACGGAAATATCAACATTCATCCACCGCTGATCACAACAGAAGACAGCGGCAAGTTCGACATGATTTTACTTACGACAAAAGCGTATCATTTAGAACAAGCTATTCAAGACTTTAAACCATTCATGCATGACAAAACGATCGTCATTCCGCTTTTAAATGGCATTGCTCATTTAGAAACACTTGAGAGCTACATACCGAAGGAACAAGTTTTTGGAGGCGTATGCTTCATTGAGTCAACGCTAAAACAAGACGGAACGATTGTGCATCACGGCGACATGCATACGATGCTTTATGGCCCAAGAAATGAACAATCGCCATCGTCTACTGATGAACTAGAACAATTGTTCCAATCTGACAAAACAACGTTTGCCCTTCGTGAGAACATCGACTCAGATATGTGGCAAAAGTATATGCTCATTACAGTCCTTTCAGGGACGACAACGCTTTTTGATGCGAACATCGGTCAGATTAAGTCTTCTCAAAGTGCGATGAACGTTGCCGAAGCATTAATTACTGAAGTCGCAACCGTCATTGAACGCATTGATCCTTCTATGGACAGCGAACGATTACGTAAAAAAAGCCCTGAAACAATGGGACAACTTAAACGCTAGCTTTAAAGCGTCTATGCAACGAGACACAGAAAAAGGGCTCGCTGTCGAAGCTGATCACATCCCAGGTTACTTATATGTACAAGCGAAAGCTCATCAAATTGATACCCCCTATTTAGAAGTCGTCTATGGCAATCTCCAAGTCTATGAACAGAAACGAAAGGACGGTTCTTTATGATTAATCGTTTAAAGCGAGCAGAAATTGAACAATCACAAACGTGGGATCTTGACTCTTTATTTTCTAATGATGACAATTGGCAACACGCTTATGACGAATTTAGTAAGCAGCTTCCTAAGCTTGATGCGTATGAAGGACACGTAACAGAGTCAGCAAAAGCACTGCTTGAAGTGCTAACCTATCAAGAAGAATTGCAACAACAAATTGTACCGATTCAATCGTATGCTCACTTAAAGAGCGCAGCCGACGGAACCGATCCGAAGAACCAAGAGCTCTCAGGAAAAACATCACGCGTTCACTCCCGCATGCTTCGAGCGTTTGCATTTATTGAGTATGAGATTGCACAACTCTCAAAAGATGAGATAGAGCAATATTTTAATGAAGAGCCGGTATTGCGAGAATACGAGCGCTTTATTACGATGTGCCAAACGAACAAAAATCATTTGCTCTCAAAAGAAACCGAGCACGTATTAGCGTCACTTTCAGAAACATTACAAGCGCCGTACACGATTTACAAGCAAAGCAAAGCTGCTGACTTGAACTTCTCATCGTTTACCGATGACAAAGGCAACGAATACCCGTTATCACAAGCACTGTTTGAAGACAAATATGAACTTTCTAGCGATCCATCCATTCGTCGGAACGCATTTGTTCGGTTTTCAGAAGGGTTACGAAACTACAATCATACGTTTGCGAGTACGTTCGCCACTGAAGTGAATCGCCAAGTACAAGAGAGTCAACTGCGCGGGTATTCTTCTGTGCTTGATATGCTTCTTGACGACCAAGAAGTTGACCAAGACACATACCACCGTCAAATCAATACCATTTATGATCAACTAAGTCCTCACATGCAACGCTTTGCTAAGCTTAAGAAACGCATTCTCGGTCTCGATGAGATGACGTTCGCCGACTTAAAAGCCCCACTTGATCCGAACTACAACCCTGAAATGTCGTTTGATGACGCAATGGACGTCATTAAAGAAGCCTTACAAGTGATGGGTAGCGACTACGTGGACATGATTGAGAAAGCGCATGAAGAGCGCTGGGTTGACCAAGCGGATAACATCGGGAAGCAGACAGGTGCATTTTGCATGAGTCCGTATGGATATCATCCTTATATCTTATTAACGTGGACGAACATGATGCGCGGGACATTTATTCTAGCTCATGAACTTGGACACGCCGGACACTTTTATCATGCATATCAAAACCAACGAATCGGCACTTCTCGTCCTTCCAAGTACATGATTGAAGCGCCTTCTACAATGAATGAATTGTTGCTTGCTGATCATTTACTCAAACAAGCCGACTCTAACGAAATGAAACGTTTCGTCATTCTTTCGTTGCTCGGAACGTATTACCATAACTTTGTAACGCATTTGCTTGAAGCCCATTTCCAGCGAGAAGTGTATTTACTCGCTGAAGAAAATGTGATTTTAACGACTTCTAAGTTGAACGAATTGAAACGCGAAACGCTTAAAGGCTTTTGGGGAGATGCTGTGACGTTAAACGACGGTGCAGAACTTACGTGGATGCGTCAACCGCATTATTATATGGGGCTTTATCCGTACACGTACTCTGCAGGTCTTACCACTTCAACGTATGCATCACAGCGCATTCTTGAAGAAGGCCAACCTGCTGTCGATCGCTGGCTCGACATGATTAACGCAGGTGGTTCCAAACCACCACTCGAGCTTCTGCAAATGGCTGGAGTTGATATGAGCTCTTCAGCACCAATATCTGAAGCTGTCGCTCACGTTGGCTCTCTCATCTCAGAACTTGAACGTTCATTTGATTAACATGCAAAAAGAACCTATTTCCTTAGGTTCTTTTCTGTCTTTTTTTCTTTGTTTTTTTCTACATTATCTGTAAAAATACAAGTAACGGAAAGGTGTGACTGTAATGGCAAAGATTTACGTACTTCATGAAAATGATGAATGGACAGAACCGTTAAAAACCGCTCTGGAAGCGCTAAATGTCCCTTTTGAACTTTGGCATATGGCTGATGGTGCTTTTAACGTGTTAGACACGCCCCCTGAAGGCGTGTATTACAATCGAATGAGTGCCTCTTCACATACACGTGGTCATCGTTATGCACCCGAGTATACATCTGCTCTGTTGCACTGGTTAGAAAGCCATAACCGCATCGTATATAACGGCACACAGGCGTTGCAATTTGAACTCAACAAAGCTATGCAATATGCACATTTAGAAAAGAACAACATCCAAGTTCCAAAAACGTACGTTGCGATGAGCAAAGAAGACATCATCACAAGTGCAAAGAAAATGGACGGTCCTTTTATTACGAAACATAACCGAGCAGGTAAAGGACTCGGTGTACGTTTGTTTTATTCAATTCAAGGACTTGTTGAGTATTTAGACAATGAATTTGAGCCTTCAATTGATGGCATTACGTTGATTCAACAATACATCGAAAGTAAAACGAAAACGATTACCCGCTCTGAATTTATTGATGGCAAATTTCTTTATGCTGTTGAAGTCGATACGTCTGAAGGGTTTGAACTTTGTCCTGCTGATGCGTGCTCGATTGCGATTGATTCTTGCCCTACGACTGAAACGCCAAAGGAAAAATTCCGGATCTTATCTGAGTTTAATCCATCGTTAATTCAACAATATGAAGCATTTTTACGTGACGCACGCATACAATTTGCAGGGATTGAATCGATCCAAGACGAAGATGGGAATACGTACACGTACGACATTAATACGAACACGAACTACAATAGCGATGCAGAACAAAAAGTGAATCAATTCGGCATGAAAGAAATTGCACGATCACTTAAAAATCGTTTAGAACAAGAATTCCCCCAAGCAATTACGGGTACATTAACAGAAAAAAGTGGTGATTAGATTTGGCGAAAACATACAATAACCGAACAGACGTTCCCGATCATGAAAAGTGGGACTTAACCGACCTTTACAAAGATGAATCTGCGTGGCAAGAAGATGTGAAACAATCGTATGAACTTGCTGACAAACTTCAAACATTTAACGGAAAGATTGATGACAGCACTTCTCTTCTACAGTATTTAAAAACACAAGAAGAATTAAGCTTAATCGTACGTAAAGTGTTTGCATATGCGATGTTTCGTCAAGATATTGACACGAGAGATTCAAAAGCGCAAAAACTTAACGGTCAAACTGCTCAACTTAGTGTCAAAATCAGTGAATCGACCGCATTCTTTATGCCATTCTTATTAAGTTTAGAAAAGAAAACGCTAGAGCAATACATTCAAGAGGAAGCTGAGCTTGCTTATTTTGAAGATAGTTTATGGAAATCATTCCGGGAAAAAGAGCATGTGCTTTCAAAAGAACAAGAACAGCTGCTCTCACAACTGCACGAAACGTTCCAAGCCCCATCAAACACGTACAACATGTTTAACAACGCCGACATTTCATTTGGTGATGTAACAGATGAAGATGGGAATTCCGTGCAATTAACTCGGGGTATGTATTCGAAGCTCATTGAAGATGAAGACCGTACGAAGCGTCAAGAAGCGTATAAAGCGTATTATAAACCTTATGTTGAAATGAACAATACAATTGCGACGAACTACGCATCCGAAGTGAAGACAAACGCTGCACTTGCCAAGGTTCGCAACTACTCTTCTGCCTTAGGAGAAGCGTTATTTAGCGACGAGATCCCTGAGGAAGTGTATGACAATTTGTTGCAATCCGCAAAAGACAATAGCAAGCCGCTTCACGACTATGCAACGCTTCGCAAAGAACGACTCGGGATTGATGAACTACGTCAATATGATTTAAATGTACCAATTGTACAAGGCGTTAAAGCAGAAATCCCTTACGATGAGGCGTATGACACGATGTTAAAAGCGTTAGAGCCGCTCGGAGAAGACTATGTAGCTCAACTAAAACTGTTTCGAGGCAAACGTTACATCGACGTTCGAGAAACGAAAGGCAAACGTTCAGGTGCATACAACATGGGCGTTTATGGGGTTCACCCGTTTGTTCTTCTTAATCATCATGACGACTTGAACAGTTTGTTCACTCTCGTACATGAGATGGGTCATGCCCTTCATAGCCATTACTCAAGTAAAGAACAGCCACAAATCACCGCAAACTACAAAATCTTCGTTGCTGAAGTCGCATCAACGGTGAACGAAGTGCTTCTCATTCAATATTTACTCAAAAATACAGAAGATGAACGAATGAGAGCGTATTTACTCAATCATTTCATTGAACAGTTTAGAGGAACGTTCTTTACACAAGTCATGTTCGCGGACTTCGAGAAACAAACTCACGAACGTGCTGAGAACGGCGAACCACTCGATGCAGAGTCTTTAAATGAGCTTTATGAAGGATTATTCCGTACGTACTTCGGTGAAGAACTCGTCTTTGATGATGAAGTGAAATACGGTTGGTCTCGTATTCCTCACTTTTATCGTGCGTTTTATGTGTACCAATATGCGACAGGGTTCGTATCTGCGATTGACATTGCCATGCGCATCTTAGATGGTGACAAGGAAACACTCGACAATTATTTAACATTCCTCGCAAGCGGCAGCAAAAAGGACCCGCTCGAATTGCTAAACGAGACAGGGGTCGATTTAACGACTAGCGCCCCAGTTGAAAATGCGATGAAAATGTTTAAAGAAACGGTTGAGGAATTACGAGCAATGGACATCTAGACGAACGAAAACGACCGATACACGAATGTATCGGTCGTTTGTTATTAATCAGCAACGCCTAGTGCAATCTTAGCGTAACGAGACATCTTATCTTTCGTCCACGGTGGGTTCCAGACGATGCTCACTTCTACACCGTTAATCTCTTTGTTCTCTTGCAGGTCACTAAGTGCATTCTTCACTTCTGATTGAATCATGCCGGCTAATGGACAACCCATTGATGTGAGTGTCATAACGACCGTTGCGTTCATCTCTTCATCAAGTTGAATATCATAAACGAGACCTAAATTAACAATATCAACACCAAGTTCTGGGTCGATTACATTTTCCAATTCTGCAAATACACGTTCTCTTGTTTCTTCTAATAGTGCTTCATCTGCCATTTTCGTCACCTCTTTAATCAACAATCATTCTACTAATATCATACTTGAAAATGAAACAGAACTCAAACTTCTACGCTACAATTTGGAGTGAATGACTCATGTTACCTAGAACGTTCTATGAACGACCAACGCTCAACGTTGCACCAGAATTAATCGGTAAAGTTCTTACGATCATCCACGACGATGGCACACACCTTAAAGGTCGCATCGTTGAAGTCGAAGCGTACATCGGGCCCAAAGACCAGGCAAGCCATACGTATGGCGGTAAACAAACCGTACGCAATCAATCCATGTTCAAACGGGGCGGAACCGCCTATGTGTACATCATTTACGGTTTGCACCATTGTATGAACGTCGTCACGCGTGGTGCAGGTAAACCTGAAGGCGTACTTCTTCGAGCCGTTGAACCACTCGAAGGAATCGAGACGATGAGTAAGCGACGCTACGGCAAACCAATTGAGGAACTGACGAGACGTGAACGATTAAATCTTACGAACGGACCCGGAAAGTTCGGGCAAGCTTTTGGGGTTTCCCGTGACGAAATGGACGGGCATGACTTTTGTTCTTCTACCCTTTTCCTTGAAGACGGAAAACGAGGCACTGTTTTACGTTCAAAACGAATTGGCATCCCAAATAGCGGCGAAGCAAAAGATTATCTTTGGCGTTTTTATGAGGCCGACAACCCTTACGTCTCCAGACATCCTAAAGAGACTGAATAAACCGCTCCAAACGATCACACGCTTCTTTTAAGTTGTCCATACTGTATGCGTACGACAAGCGCACGTAGCCTTCTCCGTAATCAGAGAATGCCGTCCCAGGTACGACAGCAAGTTTTTCTTGTTCAAGCAATGTAACGGCAAAGTCAAACGACGTTAACCCTGTTTTCTCAATCGACGGGAACAAATAAAAAGCGCCCTTCGGTAACGTATAAGAAATCCCCATAGCATCCAAGCGTTCCATCACATAGTTTCGTCGCACGACGTACGCATCTTTCATGGCGTTTGCATCATCTTTTCCATTCGTCAGTGCAGCAAGTGCGGCATATTGAGAAATCGATGTTGGACACGAGACGTTGTATTGATGAACTTTTAGTGCGTGTTGAATCAATGACTCAGGTCCGAATAAGAACCCAATCCGCCAACCTGTCATGCTATGCGATTTGGAAACGCCGTTAATTACGAACGTTCGTTCTCTCATTTCTCCAATCGTTGCAATCGAACGATGAAATCCTTCATAGACGAGTTCACTATAAATCTCATCACTAATGACAAACACGTTCGGGTGTTCTCTTAATACGTCAACAATCTCTTGTAATTCCGCTTCTTCAAGCATGACCCCCGTCGGATTTGAAGGATACGGTAAAATAACCGCTTTCGTTTTGCTCGTAATCGCTTCTCGTAAGGCATTGGCTGTAAGTGTAAAGTTCGTTTCTCTCGTATCAACGAATACTGGCTTTCCACCCTTCAACGTAATGAGTGGTTCATACGCTGGGTAGACAGGAGCGGGAATAATGACTTCGTCATCTGTTGTAATGAGCGTTCGCACTGCAAGATCGAGCGCTTGACTTGCGCCCACAGTCGTAATGACTTCGCTTTTAGCGTTATAGCTCAATCCGTATTTTTCTTTCACAAAGTCAGCAGCCGCAATTCTGAGCGGTTCAATGCCTTGATTCGGTGTATACGTCGTTGCACCCTCTTCGATCGCTTTAATGGCACTTTTCTTAACGTGATCTGGCGTCGGAAAGTCTGGTTGACCGAGCGTTAGTTGGACGGCGCCTTCAACTGTACTCACTCGATTAAAGAATTGACGGATTCCAGACGTTTTTATGGCTTTCACTTGTTCATCGATTAAAAGTTCGTTATGATTCACGTTTATCATCCTTTTGCAAATGGTTCGTTTAGAAAACATTGTCGCATACTCTTTAGATTTTTTTTGTACAATGAATAATTGAGGTGATTAGATGGCACGTCCTGATGAACGAGTACTCATGAATGTTGACGGGTATCAATTTAAAAAAGCTAAAAAAGCAAATCACGTCTTTGTGACAACGCCTGAAGGTGTGAATGTGACGCTTGATGCTAAGGTGCTTCAACAATTTATTGCGTCACTTGAGAGCGATGAAAACACGAAAAAACAATTTGGGCTCTAATCGCCAGATTGTTTTTCATAAAAACACGTTAAAAATGAACTCGTTATGGGTAAGTTATAGGATATGCCATTCTACTACACTTTACATTTTGAAGGGAGGAAGCGTAAGGGTGACTCGCTCATCTTTACGAACTCAATGGCAAACCACTATACATACGAGACGAAAAGACCGAACATCGTTTTTGCAATCTCCGCTGTTCTCGTAGCGTCATTCGTACTTTGGGGTGCACTTAGTCCAGGTTCCCTTGAAACCGCTGCGAATACAGCACTAGACTTTATGATTGAAACGTTCGGTTGGTATTACATGATTATTACCGCTATTTTCGTAGCATTATCATTATTCTTAGTAGTAAGTCCTTTCGGTAAAATCCGCTTAGGAAAATCAGATGATCGTCCAGAATACAACTATCCGACGTGGGTCGGGATGATCTTCGCCGCTGGAATCGGCGTTGGTTTCGTTTTCTGGGGCGTTGCCGAACCGGTCCTTTATTTTGACGATCCACCTGACAACATTGCTCCAGGTACGGATCAATCAGCGATCGTTGGCCTTCGTTACGGCGTCTTTCACTGGTCACTTCACGTATGGGCAATTTTTGGCTTAGTCGGACTCGTGCTTGCATACGTTCAATTTAGAAAGAATCAGCCTGCACTCATCAGCTCCGCGTTTTCCACACTTTTCGGGAAACAAATGCAAGGTTGGGCAGGGAAAAGCATCGATATCTTTGCTGTCATAGCAACCGCAATGGGTGTCGCAACAACATTCGGACTTAGCGCACTGCAAATGTCGGGAGGACTTTCTTACATATCTCCTCTCGAAAACAACTTCTTAACACAATTTACAATTATCGCTATTGTTACCGTGTTATTTATGGTTTCAGCGGCTACAGGGGTTAACCGAGGAATTAAGTATTTGAGTAATGTGAACCTAGTCTTAGCATCGATCTTATTATTATTTGTCATTTTTGTAGGACCTACGCTGTTTATTGCTGATAACTTCGTTCAAGTGCTCGGTGGCTACATCGCTAACATTATTCCGATGAGTTTACAAATGACTCCTTACTCGGATAGCGATTGGCTAGGAAACAATACGATTTTCTTCTGGGCTTGGCATATGTCTTGGGCACCATTTATCGGATTGTTTATCGCAAGGATCTCTAGAGGTCGTACAGTCAGAGAATTTATGATGGGCGTTCTTCTTCTACCTTCTCTCGTTGGTGTGATTTGGTTTACAGCGTTTGGTAGTACAGGGCTACACCAAGAGATCTTTGGTGGAACGGGCATTTCTTCGATCGTTGCAGAAAGCCCTGAAGTTGCACTGTTCGATATGTTATCGAACATGCCGCTCGCATTTATCTCAAGCGTGCTTGCGTTTATTCTCATCGGGATTTTCTTTATCACCTCTGCCGACTCGGCTTCTTACGTACTAGGCGTTATGACAAGTCAAGGTGGATTAAAGCCGATGATTTCAATCAAGTTCATCTGGGGAGTTCTTATTGCAGGTACTGCAAGTGTACTTCTCCTCACTGGAGGACTTGAAGGGTTACAAACCGCCGCCATCGTGTCCGCATTACCGTTTAGTTTCATAATGCTCGGTATGCTAGCTTGTATGCTCATCTTAATGACACGAGATTTAAAAGAAATTCGAGAACAAGCGAAAGAAACAGAACGAAATGAAATTAAACAAGACTTACGCGATGAGCTCTATGACGACTTGAAAGAAGAAGTATATGAAGAGATTCGTAACGACATCTCTGAAACGAAAAGCGCTCCATCAGTCGAAGAAAACGACACGGATGATCACAACCCAAAAAAAGAATAAATCGTTAAGAAGAACATCGGCCAATCGTGGCTGGTGTTCTTCTTTTCTTTACACATTGCTGTTATACTCAGGTTGACTCCAACTTGAAAGGGGCGACTCTTATGTGTTTATGTATTGCAGTCATTGATCTGCCCTCTAGTCTTACGCTAACGAACTAAAAAAAGACTAAGGGGAATAGAGCATGTTATTTCAAGAAAAATTAATTCAAGACGTTACAAACATTTGCCAGGTCGATGGTTCAATCGCCGCTGCTATGATGTATGGCTCATTTACGAAAGGCGAAGGCGATGCGCATTCAGACGTGGAATTTTATATCTTCGTTAAAGATCATCAAATGAATGCGTTCGATTCACATAAGTGGGTGACGAACCTTTTCACGACAGACCTGATATATAATAACGAATACGGTACGTTGGTAGCGATCTTTAGCAACCTCGTGCGTGGAGAGTTTCACTTTCTCCCGCAATCTGAAATGAATATAATCGAAGCGTTTAAGCAGACTGGTTCATTTCCAAAAGCCGATCAGATGTTTATTTACGATGATACCGACCAATTATATGAGTTATTAGAACACTTAAGCGGTGACGGACCGAATTGGAAAACAAACGAACACGTAAATGATGCTTTTAACAACTTTGTTAACCTATGGATCTTTGGTGTTAACGTGTTGAAACGAGGAGAACACGCCCGCTCACTCGACATTCTCTCACGAGTCCAAAACGAAGTATTGAACTATTACGGATTCAAGAAAATACCGTTGAACGTTGGATAAATGCTACTAAAAACCTTGAGCACGATTTAAGTGAACATTCCTACGAGAATTACAGACGAACAACAGCCTCACTTGATCGCGAATCTTTAGTTTACGCCTACGATTATGCTCTTCGTTTCGTTGAGAGCCTTCACGCTGACTTAGTAAGAAGTTATGATCTTCATTTGCATGAACACACGCTCATGAAAATGCACGCCCATCTAGGAGAATAACTAAAAAGGATAGGAAAAGCAGCTCTACTGCTCTCCTATCCTTTTTTATCGCGATTTAGTATGGATCGGATGACTGTCCCATTTCACGAGACTTTTCTACACCTTCGTCGTGTTTGTCTTTCGTACTTGCGATATGGTTTTTGATGCCTTCTTCTAGGCGTTTCCCGTATTCTGAATCTGCCTCTGTACAATGCTTAATCATCGTTTGTTGAATCGATTCATGCGCATCTGCAAGTGCTCCCGAAAGGTTTAAAATAAGATCCTCCCGCTCCCAATCGTTAAATCGTCTCCACGTTTCCCCTGCTTGACCGAAGTTGTTCGGACGATCGATCGACTCACGCACAAGCTTGCCGCTAATCTCAGGTTCATGGAATTTACGGTTCGTACGATCGGCTTCTTTTAAGCTTCCTAATAGCGACGGTTCATAGTTAATATGTGGGTCATGACTCGGTGGCGTATCGACGTGATAGCCATTTGCCCGTCTCGTTGATTTGTTGCCACTCGTTTCTTCGGTGCGTTAATCGGTAATTGCAAATAGTTCGCGCCAACACGATAACGCTGTGTATCTGAGTACGAGAACGTACGACCTTGTAGCATCTTGTCATCTGAGAAGTCCAATCCGTCTACTAAGACCCCTGTCCCAAACGCTGCTTGTTCAACTTCCGCGAAATAGTTTTGCGGATTTTTGTTCAACGTCATTTTACCGACTTTGTACCATGGGAACTCGTCACGATACCACAACTTCGTATCATCTAACGGATCAAAGTCTAACTCTTTATGTTCTCCGTCTTCCATAATCTGAACGTGCAACTCCCATTCTGGATAGTTGCCATCTTCTATGGCTTTATATAAATCTTCCGTTGCATGATTAAAGTTTTGTGATTGAATGTCATCGGCTTCTTTTTGCGATAAGTTTTGAATGCCTTGGAGTGGCTCCCAATGATACTTTACGAGTACCGCTTTGCCTTCTGCGTTGACCCATTTGTAAGTGTTCACACCAGAGCCTTGCATTTGACGGTAATTTGCGGGAATGCCCCACGGTGAGAACAAAAATGTAATCATATGTGTTGATTCTGGGCTTGAAGCGATAAAATCAAAAAAACCGCTCCATATCTTGGACGTTCGTTAGCGGATCCGGTTTAAATGCATGCACCATATCTGGGAACTTGATCGCATCACGAATAAAGAATATTTTTAAGTTGTTTCCAACTAGGTCCCAGTTTCCATCTTCTGTATAGAATTTCACAGCAAACCCACGAGGATCGCGCAGCGTTTCTGGGGAATGTGTGCCGTGAATAACGGTTGAAAACCTGACAAAAACCGGTGTTTTTGCTTCTGTATTCGTAAACACTTTCGCTCTCGTATAGTTTGAAATCGGCTCGTCGCCAATTTTCCCGTAAGATTCAAAGTATCCGTGCGCACCTGCTCCACGCCCGTGAACGACTCGTTCTGGAATACGCTCACGATCAAAATGACTCATCTTTTCAAGAAAATCATAATTCTCAAGCGTGGACGGTCCTCGATTGCCAACCGTACGTATGTTCTGGTTGTCTTTCACCGGTTGCCCTTGTCGGTTCGTTAGCGTCTCTTCTGTTTCATTTTCGGCCATGCGCTTGTCATTCGCATCCCCGGCTCCATCAGCATTTGTTCCAAAGCCTCGTTGTGTATGTTTTTCTTCGTCCATTTGTTAAGCTCCTTTCTAATCACGGTTATGATTAGCATGACCAAATGGTAGACTCCTATTCATCCACAACGTGTAACGGACCTTCCCATACAGCAGTTTTCATGTTGACGTGGTCGTCGTCTTTAAACGGCACACCTTCAGCGATTAATCGCTCTTTTTGAATACCAGCGCCACCAAACACCTCACTGGCAGCAAGTGAACCGTCCCGATAAATGACGCGATGAGCTGGAATCTGTAAATCTGTCGGTACATCTCGCAATGCCCATCCAACCGCTCTTGCACCTCTAGGCTTTCCTAACCACCTTGCAATCAGGCCATAAGTTGCAACCTTTCCTTCAGGAATTTCTGCAGTGACTGTATACACTCGTTCGTAAAAGTTCGATTTCATGTAATCGCCTCTTTTGTTCATGATTTTCTTCGAATAGAAAAGCTTTCCTTTTCACACAATACGATCAAAACTTTGAAAGAAAGGCGTGTCTATATGAGTGTACGATTACGACGTCGTTATAAGCAAAACAAACATCCTGCCTCACACGTGCACGACCACATATCTCCTCACGCCGTGAACAACTTTCATCAAATTATGAAAAGAACGGGTGAAAGTGATGATATTCTTCATCGCTCTTTTTCATTTCCGACGAACAAAACGAAAGCTTCCCTCATTTATGTTGATGGAACCGTTGATAGTCAAGCGATTGAAAAGATCTTAAGCCGAGCAAAGTTCTACTCAGACAACAAAGATGAAAACTATCTTTCTTATTTCAACGAAGTAGG
Organism: Geomicrobium sp. JCM 19055; assembly: GCF_000698185.1. Classification (NCBI taxonomy): domain Bacteria; kingdom Bacillati; phylum Bacillota; class Bacilli; order Caryophanales; genus Geomicrobium; species Geomicrobium sp. JCM 19055. The sequence goes on along the minus strand of NZ_BAXL01000018.1, from coordinate 16,840 downwards.
TACGACGAAAGTTCATTCCTCAATTCCAAGTATACTTAATGAACTTTTATCGGGTCACGTCATTATCTTTATTGATGGTCAAACTGATGCTTATAGTGTCTCTCTTATTAAAATTCCAGAACGTTCGATTACAGAACCATTAACTGAAACGGTCATTCGTGGTCCTCGTGAAGGCTTTATTGAGAGTCTTCGTGTCAACACATCACTCGTACGACGTCGATTACCTGATGAGAAATTACGTTTTGAACCACGAACAATCGGGTCACGAACGAAAACAAAAATCAACATCGCTTACATAGAAGGAATTGCCGATGAAAGCTTACTAACGGAATTACGACAACGTTTGGACCGGATCGAAACCGATTCGATTCTTGAAGACGCAAGTATAGAAGAGTTAATTCAAGATGCTACGTATACACCGTTTCCGACCGTCTACTCTTCAGAACGACCAGATACGGTTACGTCTCATTTACTTGAAGGAAAAACGGCAATCTTCGTGGATGGGTCACCGTTTGTCCTGATCGTACCTGCACTCTTTGTACAGTTTTTTTCACAATGCTGAAGACCATACCCAACGAGCAGACATCGCTTCACTCGTGCGACTGTTACGATTCGGCGCTGCCTTTATCGCCTTACTCGCTCCTTCTCTTTATATTGCCATTACGACGTTTCACCAAGAATTAATTCCAACGAGGCTGCTCGGTAACCTTGCCGCCCAAAGTGAAGGAACGCCGTTTCCTACCTTTATTGAAGCTGTCCTTATGGAAATCACCTTTGAGATTTTGCGAGAAGCTGGAATTCGAATGCCTCAACCGGTCGGACAAGCCGTTTCAATCGTTGGGGCAATTGTAATCGGTCAAGCTGCCGTACAAGCGGGGATTTTCTCTGCTGCGGTCGTGATTGTCGTCTCACTAACTGCAATCGCAAGTTTCGTCTTTCCGAGCTATAGCATGGCAAGTCCGTTTCGAATCTTGCGATTTGGTTTTATGGGGCTTGCGGCGTCGTTTGGATTGTTAGGGATCTCCGTCGGCTTTACCGCGATGCTGCTTCATTTATCAAGCTTAAAATCATTTGGTATTCCATATATGTCTGATCTATCACCATTCGTGTATTCCGATCAAAAAGACGCGCTCATACGGTTGCCGAAATGGATGATGAAAGAACGGCCTAAGACGACCGATCACCAAGACGTTGAACGGCAACACACAAAAAAAACCGAGCCCTGACCAATAGGAGTGAAAAAGAATGCTTATGAAACGACTTTCTTCTGGCTTGCTCGTTATACTGAGCGTTTTACTCCTTTCCGGTTGCTGGGACCGTTGGGAGTTAAACGAACTATCCATTATTACCGGAATGGCGATTGATAAATCAGATGATCATTATGAATTGACGATGCAATCAATTAACCCTGCTGAAATTGCCTCCCAAGAAATTGGAAATGGCTATGCGCAAGCGTTTAACACGACCGAAGTAGCTCCGACAATCCACGAATCGTTACGAAAACATGTGAATAAAAGTCCTAGGCGTGCGTTCATTTCTCATTTGCAAGTGCTCGTTATTAGTGAAGAAGTCGCTCGCGAAGGTATTACGAGCATTCTTGATTTCTTTTACCGGGATCATGAAGTACGCTCTGACTTTTTCGTTTTAGTCGCAAAAGACGACCAAAGTGCGAAAGAAATTATGAGTATCGTAACACCTCTTGAAAACGTTCCATCGCAAAATATATTCGATTCACTACAATATGGTGCTCGCTCGTACGGAGGGACACGAATTGTTACGCTAGATGACTTGTATCAAGATGCAACCGCACCAGGGTCGAACCTGCATTAATGGGAGTCACTGTCGCTGGGGATTTAAAAGAAGGTCAAGACCGTGCAAACGCAGAGAAAAATGCTCCAACAACGACGTTACTTATTGAAGGTCTTGCGATGTTCCGTAACAACGCGCTCGTCGGTTGGCTAAATCAAGACCAAAGTAAAGGGCTTAACTATATTACTGGTGATATTAGAGACAGCGTTGGTAGTTTCACTTGCCCAAACGAACCCGATCGTGAGATTGCACTGGAAAGTTTTAAAGAGCGTACAAAGTACGACGTTCGAATCGTGAACAATAAACCAATTATTGACCTGACCGTTGATATCGGTACACATATTTCTGAAGTGAATTGTAAAGATCTTGATCTATCAAAAGAAGAGAACTTCTATCTCATTGAAGATCAATCAGAACAACAATTTATGGCCACATTACAAAGCACCGTAGAAGAAGCAAAGGCTCATCAAGCAGATGTATTAGGGTTTGGTCAAATGATTCACCGCAAGCACCCGAAAGTATGGGAGCAGCTAGAAGATAACTGGGATGAAGAGTTTCCAAACGTTGAAGTGACGTATGAAGTAAACATTAATATTACAGATACAGGCAACATTATCAATTCATTTTCTGAGGATGATTAAGTAGATGGTGATTGGAAACGTCTTAGCTGTCGTGTTCACAAGCTTTATGATTTGGATCACGCAACGGCACACACTAAAACAGAACAATAATAAAAAACTAACTGTCCTTTTCTATAGTTTTTTATCCGCCGCTACCATTCTCGGTTTACTCATCGCCTTGGACGTTAACATCCCGAGCTTCGCCACTGCCAGTACCAAATTCGTAAAACGACTGAGAGGATTGTAAGGCCATGATGCATCAACATGTTTCAACACCGGGTTTATTTGCCCTTACGATGTATAGCACGTGTAGTACATCACTGCTTAGCTTGCCACTCATCCTCGGAACGATGTACAACAAGACGCGTGGATGATTCCGCTTATTGCCGGGAGTGTTGGTTATGTGTTTGTATTGCTCATCTGCAAACTCGGGTTGTTGTACCCAAACAAAAACCTATTTGACATGACAATTACAGCCTTCGGTACAGCACTCGGGCAGTTGTGCAATGCTTTACTCGTGTTGCTTGCAATCCTTACGTTATTCACAGTGATGAATTACTCTGCGGGGTTTATTAGCAGTCATATCCTCGTGTCAACGCCAAACGAATGGATCCTTGCCATTTCAATGACCGTCGTCATTTATGGGGTCTATTTAGGAACAGAAACGTACAGTTTGTTTGCGATCTTATCAACGCCCTTCTTTTTCTTACCTTACGTACTGTTAATCGTGCTCAAAATCCCTGAAGCAGATGGCAGCCTGCTCTTGCCGATGCTGCAACAACCATTCTCAGATTATGTTAGTGCATTTTTGTTTTACTTTTCCGTAACAGCAATTAACGCGATCTTTTTATTGACGTTCTTTCCACAAATGGCAGGTGACAAGAAAAAAAAGCGGTACAAGTCATAAAATTAGGCTATATTTTTGGCAATGTTATTTTATTCGTCATGACATTCCTTTGTACGAGTGTTTTAGGTCCACATTATATGAGTACCTCCTACTACCCTGCGTTCGTTTTGGCTCAACGTATTGCGCTCGGAGGGTTTGTTGAACGCGTTGAAGTGTTAATTACCGTCATTTGGTTTATAACGATTTACTTTAAAATTACCGTTTACTTAACAGCGATTATTTACGGCGTTGGAAGACTCTCGAATTTAGAAACATACAAACCATTATCACTGCCAATCGGCATGTTGATGGTGATGTTAACGGTGCTCGCCTTCTCAAATACTGCAGAGGATTTATTTTATTATCGTTATATCGTCTCAACGCTTTCCCTCATGATTGGGATTACAATCCCATCCGCACTTCTGATCACTACGATTATCAAGAAAAAAAAGACACGCATCCAAAGGAGGCGTCGCTAAATGAGAACCATTGCACAAGTTTCACCACGTTCATACGGTTTTCTCGTTTTCTATGCGACGTGTAGTACCGCGCTTCTTGGACTTGCAACGTCACTCACATCGTTTTTACATCAAGATGCCTGGATCGTTCCAGTCGTAGGAAGTGTACTTGGTGCCGGTGTCGTATTCCTTTTTACGATGCTTGCTCGTTGGTATCCTCTCTTAACGATCTATGAAATCAATGATCAGCTTTTTGGTAAAACAATCGGAACCGTTTTCTCGTTACTCTTTCTGTCATTGCCTGTTTTTCATTTCCCGGCAATTACGTCGTACTCCGTTACGTTCATTCAAAACTATACGTTACCTTCAACACCGTTTATCGTTATCGCGGCAATCGGAATTGGCATTATTGCTTTCGGTATTTTTTTTCAGGTATTGAGCCTATCGCAAGAACGGCGGAGCTTTGTTTCGTCTTTTTCATTGTTCCGCTATTGTTTCTCATCTTTACGACCGCACCGTTAATTGATTTTGGATTTTTACAACCACATTTTACGTTTTCAGTGTTTGACATGACTGAAGCATTTTCAATCTTTTTAGGAAACGTCATTTCAAATGTTGTGATTCAATTAACCGTCTTCCCGAAATACCTTGCAAAGAAAAAAGCTGGGGAGCGAGCGCTTTGGACAGGTTACTCACTTGGTTGTTTGACACTTACCATTATTACCTTCTTGTGTATTGCCGTGTTATCTCCTGAACTCGTTGCAGTTGATCATTATCCAGCATTCACGCTCGCTCAAGAAATTAACGCCGCCGGTTTTCTTCAACGTGTCGAAGCGACGATTACGATCATCTGGTTTATTTGCATCTACTTTAACTTAGTGTTGTATTTTCATTGCATCATCATCGCTTTGAAGCACTTCTTCAAACTGAAAAGTGTGCGCACACTCATTCCAGCGATTGCGTTATTACTCGTTTATTTAGCCGATTATTATTTCAACAATATCGCTGAAGAACGAAGCTTCTATCAATATGTCAGTGTTCCCCATTCCATTACTGTCGGTACACTGCTACCCATCCTAATGGTTACGGTCGGAATTATAAAGAGAAAGAAACAACAAGCGTCGTTATATCCTGCTTACCCTGATGAAGCAACCGTGTACAAACTCCAACACTCAAAAGAGACAAAATCCTCGAAGCAAATCTGATTGGCATGTTTGTCCCTCTTTAGCGATATGTATAAGTATAGAAGCTAAAAGGGGAGGGCTCTGATGGTCTATCGTAGAAAAAAAACGCGTCGTGTCGAACGTTCTTTACCGCGCAATGATGGTCATAAGCGGCGCTTCCCTTGTGGCAATCGCCATCCAACTCTTTTTAATTCCGAATATGGTGATTGATGGTGGCGTGATCGGCGTTGCGCTCATCTTATCTAAAATTACCGGGCTAGGGTTCGGGTTTTTCGTCTTAATTATTAACTTACCTTTTCTTTTTTTTGGATTAAAGCATATCGGTCCGCAGTTTTTTTGTCACATCTCTATTTGCCATTGTCGTCATGGCGATTAGCGAGCAACAACTTGCTCATATGGATTCTTTTATTCACGAGCCGCTCGTATCCACATTGTTCGGTGGGTTTATCTTAGGCGCTGGTGTCGGCATTGTGATCCGCCACGGTGGTGCGCTAGACGGTACTGAAATTCTAGGCATTTTGCTTACGAGAAACCTTCCCTTTTCGGTTGGGGAATTCGTGATGTTTATTAACATCTTTATCTTTGCGTGGGCAGCGTTCGTTTTCGGTGTTGAGCAAGCGATGTTGTCCATCATTACGTACTTTGTCGCTTCTAAAACGATTGATGCGGTCATTCAAGGGATTGATGAGACGAAAGCCGTCATGATTGTGAGCAACAAAAAGAAAAAGCTTAGCTCCGAGATTGTTCATCGACTCGGACGCTCTCTGACGGTCATGCCTGGATACGGCGCGTTTACTCACTCTGATAAAGAGGTGCTCTACATCGTCGTCACGCGACTAGAGGTGATGAAATTAAAGTCAATCGTCTTTGACATTGATAAGGAAGCATTCATTACCGTGATGGATGCACAAGAAGTGCACGGCGGAAAATTTAAGAGTAACACCCATATGTAGTTGGACAAATTGTGCTACACTTAAACTACTTCTACATATAAAGGAGTTGTTGAGTCGTGCCTAAAGATGATAGCCATGTATTTGACCCTACAGAGCTTTCAACACAAGAGATGTATAAATTAATGATTGGATCAGTCGTACCGAGACCGATTGCATGGGTTTCATCACGTTCAAAAGACGGAGTCTCTAACCTTGCTCCTTTTAGCTTTTTTTTACCGTTGCTTCAAGAAAGCCGCCAACCTTATTATTTTCTGTTGGTCCCGGAGTCCAAGAGCGAAGTGGCACGGTTAAAGATACACTCACCAACATACGAGAAACGGAACAATTCGTCATCCACGTCGTTCCAGAACACTTAGCGAATGCGATGCATGAGACGTCTCTTCATTATCCAGAACATATTGATGAATTTAACGAATCGCAGTTAACAGCAATTTCTTCACTTACCGTGCAGCCTCCAACGATTAAAGAGGCTCCTATTGCATTTGAGTGTGAGAAATCTGATATTATTCAAGTCGGTACAGACCACCTCGTACTCGGTAAAGTCAAACGAGTACGTGTTAATGATGACGTTTACTTAGGCAATTATAAGACGAATATCGCGGAACTCTCACCTCTTGCACGGTTAGCCGGTGACTACAGCACGTTAAAGACACCGTCCTTTCCACTTCCAAGGAAAGAAGAGTAACGATGCAATTTATCTTTGATTTGGACGGAACAATCGTCTTTAACGGGAAGAAAATGTCGACATTGATTGCTGATGAACTTGTCGCACTCAAAGAATACGGCCACGATGTTACCTTTGCATCCGCGAGAGGGATCCGTGATATGCTTCCTGTTATTGATGAGCGTCTGCATAACGTTCGATTGATCGGTGCCAACGGTGCTGTCGTTTGGGAGAATCAAAAACTCAGGCGTTATGTAGACATCGATCACGAAACTTTTCGTACTGTAACAGCCATTCTTCAAGACATCGATGCACCTACTTAATTGACGGTCATTGGGACTATAGCATTGTCGGGGACGAAGAACATCCATTTCTCCCGCTGATTAATGTTTTACAAGACGCTAAAGAGGTCTCTGTTGACGAGTTGCAATTCATTTCAAAGCTACTCGTTTTAGAATGCGGCGACCCAACGCCACTCCTTGATCAGATTCCGACATTAAACATTACGAGACATCGTTACCGCGATGAAGCTCGTTTTGATTTAACTGGCGAGAACGTAAACAAGCGAGCTGGATTTCAAAGCGTTTGCGCCGAAGATTACATTATGTTCGGCAATGACTTGAACGATTTGCCATTGTTCCAAAAAGCCGTTCATTCGGTGATGATCGGTGACTTCGCGCCTCTGTTCCCTTATGCGAAGGAACAGATCCAATTGAACGCAAGGACAGAAGCAATGATTGTAGAGACCATTCGTTCACTAAAAGAAAAACATACCATTTAACGTAAAAAAACCATCGGTGCAATTGCACCGATGGTTTTTGATGTGTTACGTACGTTGTACGTTTCCCTTTTTGATGACGATTCGACGAAATGGGAAATCTTCCTCTTTATCAGGAATCGGAAAGCGGTTGAATTCAGCAACGATTGTCCGCTCATATTCTGCGATGACCTTCATCATCTCACCTTCGTATTTCACTGATTCACCAATTTGAAACAACTTCTCTTTTTCTTCCATAAAATTTCACCTAGCCTTTATGCGGTAAAATCAATACATGACTAGCATTGTACCACACAACTAGGCGTATGACGAGTGTTACGCTTGGAAATCGTGCTCATAGTACTCATTAATCTGTTGAATAACAGATGGCGCCTCTGTCGTCTCGTTTTTGTTATTTTCTTTCATTTCTTGATAACGGTGTGTCATTTCCATAGGTTTCCTCTCCCTTTTTGGAATAGTGTATGCTCATTGTAAGCTATTGTTATAATACAGTCAACTATTTTTATCAATTTTATATAACAATTCTGGATATTTCTTTTATCCCTTTCACACAATGGATATTCGCCTATTAATCAGCATAAATTGTAGATCCACTTACTTAGCACTCCAAAAAAATCCCGTTTCTATACTACTGTAAATCTTTAATTGTTTATCTGTTTTAATACAGGGAGCGATTTATTGACGCTCTGACACAAAAAAAAGAAAGCGAGTCATCGAACAATACTTCGTTCGATGACTCGCTTTTATTGTTTTAAACATTTACGGTTGCATAGCTGTCCATTACACGGATGAGTTGTTCATAGTTTGGTTTTGATACTTGAGTGCTAACACCCACTTCATCATTTCGCTCTACGACGTTCTCGCTTTCAATGGCTGAGAATAACACGATCGGAACAGCTTTATGCGTTTGATCGTCTCGGATGTACTTCGTTAATTGATGACCAGTTAGACCCGGCATCTCTAAGTCTGTCACGATCAAGTCACAGTGGTTTAATCGCTGTAACGCTTCAAATGCTTTACGACCGTCATCGAAATACTGGACATTCGTATAACCTGCTGCTGTTAGCTGTGTGCGGAGCACCACTAACATTGTTTTTGAATCCTCAATCGCGACGACCATTTTCTGTTCCCGCTCATTCACATAACGATACGTCTCATCTTGACTAAGCGACGATTCACTTGCAATATCCATAATCATTTTCTCGTAATCGAGCAAAAAGATCGATTTGTCTTCTAACATGAACGTTCCTGTTGCTTGCGCTTCACTGCCAGCAGCAATTTCATCGGCATTGTGCACGTTTGACCAGTTCACGCGTACAAATTTGGTCCACATCTTCAATTAAGAGCGCCATCGTAAGCTCATTGATCTCTACGATCATCATTTTCGTTTGATCGTTGTTTTGAGCTGGCAAGTCTAACACTTTGCCTACGTCGATCACTGGAATGGTCTCCTCACGGACTTGAATCACGCCTTCAACAAAGTGATGACGATTCGGTGTCGGTGTGATCGGTTGCACCGTTATAATTTCTCGTATTTTTAAAATGTTAATGGCCAAGTGAATGGCGTTCGCACGGTAAACCATGACTTCAAATTCATTTAAATCCTCATTTTCATAATCCGTTTCATCAAAAAAGGAACTCATCTTGTCTGCCTCCTATACACACTCTACTGTATATATCGGCAGTACGATAAAAACTATTAAAAAAAGCCAAGAAAACATGAAAGTTTTCTTGGCTTCTCAAGATGATTACTCTTTAAGATCTTCAATTGAATCAATGTCCATGTAAGCAGGTACCGTTAATCCAAGTGCTGCTTCACCGTCAAGGTTCGGTCCAAGATCTTCGTACTGATCTTCCATTTGTGCGTGGTATTCTTCATGCGTTCCTGGTAACCAAGCGGCAACCATTGCATCTGCATCACCGTTCGCTACAGCTGTAAACATGATGTTTGCTTCCATTGAGCTCATACTTACATCATAACCTAGGCTCTCAAGAACAAGACCAACGACGTTTGTTGATGCGATTTCAGTATCCCAAGCAACGTATGCAAGTAGGATTTCGTCTCCATCCACTTCAGAGATTCCCTCTGTCCATCCGTCAACGACGTCTTGGTTCTCATCGATCCAGTTTTGTGCAGCTTCGACTTCGTCTGTTCCTTCATGAATCTCTAACATAACCGCATCCATGTCTTCTGCTGTCCAAGCAAAGTTGTCTAGCATCTCGTGAGCTTCAGGCATGTCACTTGAAAGTCCTTCACGAACAATCGTATGAATGCTCTCTGCATCTCCGAATGAGTTCTCAGGATCATCGAGGATCTTTAGGTCATATGCTTCAAATTTCCAGTGAGGTGTCCACCCTGTAACGATGATTGGCTCTTCGTTATTAATCGCTGTCGTTAACTCTTGAGTCATTGCAGCACCTGTACTCGTCTGTACGTTCCAACCTTCAAGGTCGTAATCTTCGATTGCACGTTCAGCCGCCGCTACAACCCCTGCTCCAGCGTCGATTCCTGTGATCGTGTAATCTAACTCTTCACCGTAGTTCGTACCCGCTGTATCAGCGTCATCTTCGTCTTCACTCGCTTCAGTGTCACCGTTCTCATCTGCTGTGTCTTGCTCTTCCGCGTCGTCCGTCCCACATCCAGCTGCAACGAGTGCAAGTGTTAATGTTGATGCAAACCCAATTCTTTGCCAATTCTTCTTCATACATACACGCTCCCTTAGATCTCTTTTTTTTCGTTAATTTGACCCCCACACGCTGTCAGCGCTAGGGAAGATTTCGTTATGATTTACGTTTTCTAAGTCCGAACCCTGCTGTTAGACGGTCGAGGATAATGGCAACAACAACAATCGCAAGTCCTGCCTCAAAACCACTACCGACATCATTTCGTCCAACCGCGGTGTACACAATGTCTCCGAGTCCATCTGCACCGATCATTGACGCAATAACGACCATTGAAAGTGATAACATAATGGTCTGGTTCACACCGGCCATAATCGTCGTTTTCGCCATTGGAAGTTGAACTTTAAATAGTTTTTGAGTACCTGTTGAACCGAATGCATCTGCAGCTTCAATCGCTTCTGTCGAAACTTCGCGAATTCCGAGATTCGTCAAACGAATCGTTGGTGGCATACCGAAGATCACAGAGGCAATAACACCTGGCTCCATACCAATTCCAAAGAAGGCAACCGCAGGAATCAAGTAAACAAATGCTGGCATCGTTTGCATAAAGTCTAGAATCGGTTTCACAATCGCTTCAACCGTATTGTTCTTCGCCATCCAAATTCCAATCGGAACACCGATGACAATCGAGAGAATCGTTGCGGCTAGTATGAGTGATAACATCGTAATCATGTCATCCCAGAAACCGAGGTTCACGATGAGTAATAGTCCGAAAAACACAAAAGCTGTGAGGCCAATTTTACGGCCTGCGAAAAAGTATGTTACCGCAGTTAAAATTGCAATAAATAATAGCGCAGGAACAAGATCCATTCCCCAGTATAACCCTTGGAGAATCCAACTAATCACTTGTTCAATTGAATCAAAGATAAAGTCTGCATTCGTCATCCAATCAACGACACTTCTTGTCCATTCGTCAAGAGGAATTCTAGGAATTGCTTCAGTCATCTAGATTCACCTCTTTTCCAGAAAGTGCAGCCAAGATTGAGCTTCGAATGATAATGCCTCTAAGCTTCCCATCTTCAAGTACCGCAATCGGGTAGCTCGTCTCTGCTGTCAGTTCAATAACATCATTTACCGGTGTATCCATTTCAACGACCTTTAGCGCGTCTCTTTTAATGGCAGACGTAAGATCGTCTTGTTTCTCATCAACGAGCTTGCGAACGTCACTCGCATCGACAATTCCGATCAATTCACGGTTTCTTTTCACCGCAAAAATACTCGATATTCCGTTTTCACGCATGCGTTGCAACGCAACTCTTGGACCTTCACGTTCGGGTTGTACCGTTTCCGGACGCATCATAACGTTGGATGCAGTATACACTTTCGAACGATCGACATCTTCGACAAATTTCTCAACATACTCATCTGCTGGATTTGTGAGAATCTCTTCTGGCGTTCCAATTTGAACAATTTTCCCATCTTTCATAATCGTAATGCGATCACCAATTCGAAGTGCTTCATCAAGGTCATGCGTGATGAAAATGATCGTCTTCTTCATCGTCTCTTGTAGATCTAACAATTCGTCTTGCATGTCTTTACGAATTAATGGGTCAAGTGCTGAAAAGGCTTCATCCATCAGCAATACGTCCGAATCATTCGCAAACGCTCGAGCAAGTCCAACACGCTGCTGCATACCACCTGATAATTCGTCTGGATATTTATTTTCATATCCCTCAAGTCCAACGAGCTTTAAAGACTCCATCGCTTTTTCAGTACGCTGCTTCTTCTCTACCCCTTGAATCTCAAGGCCATATTCCACGTTGCTAAGTATCGTACGAAATGGGAATAAGCCAAACTTCTGGAATACCATACTCATATCTTTACGACGTATGTTACGTAATGTTTTCTGATCAACCGTTGCAAGGTCGTTTCCGTTCAAGTATACCGAACCTTGTGTTGGTTCAATAAGACGATTTAGCAATCGAACGAGCGTCGACTTCCCACTACCTGAGAGACCCATAATAACGAAGATCTCACCGTCTTCCACCTCAAACGATGCTTTGTTAACCCCTACAGTTAATCCTGTTTTTTCGAGAATTTCCGCTTTTGATTTATCTTCGCTTAATAGCGAAAGCGCTCGATTCGGCTTCTTACCGAATACTTTTGTCAGATTCTCCACTTTAATCTTTGACAATGCATCCACCCCTCCAACAATTTATGAGTATATCACTATACTTTCATTTCTTATTCGGCCAAGACAATGTGTGCATGCTATTTGCACCATATTCCAAAACTATACGCTGTTTATCATGTTCGCTCAAATGGATTCTAACGTTCCTATACTCGATATTTGATATTCAATATGAATTAAACGGACACTGCGTATTAAATTCTAATGATAGCTCCATCATTCTCCCATTTTGAACGAAACTGAGAATATTTGCGAAAAATTAATCGAAAAACACGAGATTCACGATTGAAGGTTTGGAATTGAATCTATTATGTAAAAATAATATCTCTACCGACAGCTACTTTTTCCCTAATCCACTGTTTTCAAAACCTATTTTTCGTCAAAAATCGCGATTTAACTACAACTTTTTTTCACAGAGGTTGGTTAAACCTAGTTTCAACCAATAAAAAACCAGACGAGCTTATGCTCATCTGGTTGACGTAAACTTAAATGTGAATCGTCACATCGTTTTCTTCTTGTAGTTCAGGAATTAATGTGTTGAACACATATTCTTGTTCTTTCTCTTGCTGCAATGCTTGGCGAAGCTCATCTTCTAGCTCTTCCAATTCAGGAACTTCTTGTGGTTCATGCATTGGCGCTTCTTCTTCATCCGCTTCTTCTTGTTGTTCTTCCATCATTGCGTTCATTTCTTCAATTTGTTGAACTTCTTGCTCGTAAGCTTCTTCAACTTCTTCATCAGTTACTTCAACATCCGCTTCGTTTGTTGCGTACATGTCAGCGGATACGGCTGTTCTAAGATCGTCACGTACTTCATCTGCTGTTACGCCTTGTTCTTCTTCAATAGAACTGTAAATCTCTTCGACTTCCATACCTGGTTGTCCATAATGCATCAAAACGTACTCATCGATTTCGTCGTCCGTCGCTTCGACACCTTCAGCTTCAGCTGCTTGCTCTAACAACTCTTGTCCGACAAGACCTTGTACGATATTCTCTGATAGTTCAGGGTCTAGTTCATCGCCTTCCATAGGCATACCAAACATCATCATTTGTTGCATTTGGAACATATATTGATCTTCAAAAAGATCTCTAGAAATTTCAGTTCCATTTACTTCAGCGACAACTTCTGGTAGTTCACTAAAGTCAGGATTTGGCATCTCGTCTTCAGGAGAAGCTTGTTGTTCCTCACCATTCTCGACATCAGCTTCTTCGTTTTGCTCTTGCTCTTCATCACCACATGCAACGAGTCCAACCGATAACATGAGTGCGAAGCCTCCTGCTAGCCATTTCTTCTTCAAGATGACATCCCCTTTCTTTCATGCAGTTGTACGCATTGTATCACACACGCAGGGGATGCACGCAACGTCTTTGACAGTTTCTCTTTATCTTTGACAGTTGTGACAAATCATTGACGGTGGTAGCGGTCTGTGTTGCGTTTAACGTGTTCGTTATAGACCTGCGGTAATTTTCACCCGCAAATTTGCGAACATCGTCTTCCTTATAATGCTTTTGCATATAGTCGATTAAATTGAGGATGCCTCTAGGCGATTCAAGACCACTCACACTTTGAGGAATGCCATCGAAGTCCGAACCAAACCCGACATAATCACTTCCAATTGAACCGGCAATATGGTCGATATGACGAAGTAAATCAGCGAATGTCGCTTCTTCACTACCATTTATAAATTTCGGGAAGAATGTCATGCCGACAAGGCTGTTTTTATCTTTTATTACTTGCAACTGTTCTTCTGTTAGATTCCGTGGGTGATTGTGGATTGTCCGGCTATTCGCATGACTGACAAAGAAAGAATCACTTAATGACGCTGCTTCAAAGTAACTATCATCATGTAAATGTGCACCGTCTACAATCATTCCCTCATTGCGTAAAAATGTGACGACTTCACGGCCTTTGTTCGTTAAACGATGACCTTGTTCTTCCATACAACCAGCGGCTAGTGCATTGCTTTCATTCCACGTAAGTCCGACACTTTCAACGCCAAGCCGCTTTATAAGTCGCCATTTCATCCAATCGTCTTGAAGCCCATCTGCGCCTTCTAAAGCTAATATGGCTCTCGTTTTTGACGTTTCAGTAAGCGGTGTACATGGCGCAAATTCAATTTGATCGTTCGATACGATCAAATTGTAAAAGTGATCGACTTGTCGCAATACTGCGTCAAATAAATCGGCGCGTTCATCATAAACCGGTGCAAACAGTGCAAACAATTGCATGTTCACTTGTCCTTCACGTAATGACGATTCAGTAATTGTCATCCCTTCTGTAAACGAAGGGGTCTCCGCTTCAAATTGACGCAACGTAGCGTCACAATGACCATCTGCAATAAACATCGTTTCAGTCCTTTTCCGTTAAAATTTAGTGATCCATTGAACGATGGACAACACGTTTTCATAGGCTATGTAGTAAAGAAGTACAACCGAGAACGAGACTTTAATCTTCGAAAGGTGGTGATGGAATGTTTAAGAATACGCAACACGTTCAAGGTCGCCCGCCGCAGTTTGCCAATCAGCAGCCGTATATGTATCCACCAAGACCTTATCCACCTTCTGTGCCCCCTTACCCTCAATCAGCAGAGTATACGTCTCACCCTTACGGCGCAGCTCAGTCAATGGGGTTCCCAGGGCAAATGCCTAAACAAAAGAAAATGAATATGAAAAGCTTAATGAACGGCTTCGTTGACCAAGAAGGACAAATTGACGTTCAGAAAACGATGGCAACAGTCGATACTGCAATGAAAACGTACCAACAAGTTACGCCGATGATTAAGCAGTTGGCAACCTTTTTCATTACGAGACCTTAATGCTAAAAAAAGACTCCCTCAGACAGGGAGTCTTTGTTAATGCTGTTTCCAGTCTAAAGGTAAAGGTCGAAGATAAATCTTCACGTGATATGGGAACGACCCTTGATTTCTAGCTTCGGTTAGCGCATCGTACATTCGCTTACCAGCAGGGGCATTCGCGGAGTGAACCGTAATCCGCTCTGCATATCGTCTATGGTCAATCATATATTGAACAACTTCAAAACCATTCTTCTGGTCTGTTCCTAAGTCATGATCAAGTGACAAATGATTTAATGGTAAGTCTGTCTTCAAAATCGCAATACAGTCTTCAGCAGTTCGCACAAGATGGTGGTCACCCGGGCTTTCACGGACGTCATCCATAAACACTTTATCCATGTTACCACCTAAGCTTTCTTGGCTTATAGTTAAAATATGTCACCTACTCAATTTTGTCTACGTTCATCGTATCATAGAAACGCTTAGAAAACAAATGAATGCAAGGTAAATTCTGAAAACTAAAAATGTCCACTAAATGATGACTCTTTTAGTGAACATAATCATGATCAAACAAATAATGATAGGCAATGTCTATAAAAACGTACTCGCTAGTAGTAATTGGATAAGAGAACGTACGAATGTGCTCATTTGACGTCAAATCTTTATACAATACGGACAATACACCCTTCCCATCAACATTCATGCGAATAATGTTCTCCAAGAAATACGGTCGCCAACTCCAATTTTGCCAACGATTCGCTTCATCTAGCTTCCACACTCCGTCTGACTGCACTGCATTGGCGGATTGCTGCTCTCCATCGTTATTTACGATGTACACCCGAAAACAAACGTCTTCGAGTCGTTTCCCAATTGTAAGCGCTAGATCATCGTACGAGCGTGTTTTCTCTTCTTCAAGAACGCTCGACACTCGCCGATCTAAATACACGGTAAAATCAAGCAAGCGCTGGATACGGTTTTGCTCAAACGAGACGAATGAACGGAAATGCTTCACTAAGTCTGCTTGATACGATTGGTTGTGAGCTGTCGACTCTTTTTTCATGGCTAAAAAGTTCCCTTGTACGAACCTTGCGCCATGTTTCCACGCATCGGTGAGCTGCTGAAAGCTTTCAACCCCTTGAAATAGTAGCGACGCACCGATCTTGCTCGCTGCAATCGAATAGACGTGTAATAACTCGCGATGAACGTTCGCAACGTCATCTTCAATGTCGTTCATATCAATTTCAATAATGTCTGGCTTTACGTGTACGATATCAGACATCGCAATTTCTTTAATGGACGTATGCTTCATTGACACACGCAATCCACTCATTTGCAAATAATACGTAAAATGTTTATGATCTGCCCAACTGGTGAATTCATCAGTTAACAGAATACCGAGGACAACCTGATCTTTAACCGTTTCTAGTTCTTCAACGAGGCTGTCCCCAATCGTTCCAGTATACAATTCAGGTCGAATTGTTACATAAATAGCCTTTCCTGGTGCAAGTGCTGACAGCTCTTTAAAAGCAATTCTACGAACGTGCTGATCTACTTCCAGACGATACTCTTCTGGAATTGTACGGTTGTTTAGAAAAGAAGTGAGCTCATACTCTTGTCCTTCATCTCGGTAATACGGAAACACTTCGTACCCGACAACTTTTTGGCTGCCTGTCACAAAGATTGCTTGAAACTTCGGAGATATTTTGTCCATGTTCATCATGATGTCTAGTTCGTCAATAAGCCATCTCCCCTAACTTCCTTCACGCAAGAAATTTAGCAATCGCCTGCGATGTCTTTTCTGGAATTTCTTCTGGCAACAAATGACCGACATTTGAATAGACGTGAAGCTTACTATTTGGTAATTCTTTGTCTAAATATCGCCCAAC
>NZ_BAXL01000019.1:0-102632 GCF_000698185.1 Geomicrobium sp. JCM 19055 | reverse complement strand
ACTCGCCCCTTTTTCCGCAGGCGTCACCGCCTTCCGTTCCAATCAAGTATGTTCGTTAAAAGAATAGTTCATTGACGCACAAAGGTCATAAAAATAAAAAACCCAAAAAAAGCGGTGTTATTCATGATTCAGCGTCATCCGTCTCCTCCACGTAATGAGTATGCTGACCTTTACGATGTAGTTGTTCCAACAGACCATAATTAAGAATAATGAGTAACTTATTGATTTTTCGTTCACATATGAGGAACTAGAATCAACGTAAATATTGACTTACTTGCGTTCCGTCATCGTCTCCCTACGAATGATTAAATACTTACTGTTAAAGATTATCTATCCGTTGTCTGACGTTAACCTTGTCGATCGAAATATGATATGTCGTTTAAGTATTTTCTAGAGATGGCACCGGAGGAGGCGGTGATTCATCGCCAAGAACCATGAACTCAAGCACCAACTCGAGTAAGAAACCGCCCAATCCTCAGGTCTTTTAAATATAGTGATAAACATCCATTTTTTTTAATTACTTTGGTCTTTCAGTAGCAAAACGCTGTTTTTCAGCGGTCTCTTTTCGTGACGCTGAGTTTTTGAGCGAATCAAACATACTTTCAAAGAGAGAAGCGGCTCCTGCGGCTATGCTTGCCGCGGGCGCCTTGCCACAAAAATCCACTTTTTCATACAAACTCTATTTGTAAAAGCAAATTAAACAGATTGTCTAAGCAATACAATCAGTTCATCCACTTTGAATTCCTATGGTGTGACAGCAGAGGTCTTTTGAAACCCTAATCACCCTGTTTAGGAAGCTCTTCATTTACGTTGATTGTTTTAGTTTTCCTAAATGCATAAGATATTGATCTCGCTCCACTAAGCGGTCTTGAATGATATCGCTCGAATACGAATAAATGCCTTCGGTTGTCTTCGTACCGAGGTTCCCTTCATCAATCGCCGTTTGGATGAAATCAGGGACTTTCGTGTTTTCGGATAGCGTAGGTGCTAAGTTCTCAACGACACTTTTCCAAATGTCCAACCCACCAAAATCAGCCGTCTCAAGCGGCCCAGCAAATCCCCAACGGAATCCAGGACCATCCGTTACTGCAAGATCAATACTTCTAGCGTCCGCAACGCCTTCTTCTAGAAGATAAAACGCTTCTCTTACTAACGCTGCTTGCAGTCGATTAGCAACAAACCCAGGAATGTCTTTATTAAGTAAGATTGGGCTCTTACCAATCTGCTTCATGAACGCCATCGTTTCATCCACAACATGCTCTGTCGTTTGAGCTCCTTTAACGACTTCAACGAGCGGCACAAACTGTGCAGGATTAAAGAAATGGGTAACGACAAATCGCTCCGGGTGCTTTGCCCCTTCCGTCAGGTCTTTCATTGAAAACGTTGATGTGTTTGAGGCAATCACAGTCTCCTTTGAGACGAGCGATTCAAGTGAGCGATACAATCCATGTTTTAGCTCCAACTTCTCCGAGATTGCCTCAATGACAAGCTCAGTACCTTGAACGGACGCTTCCAAATTTGTAGACATATCAAGAAACGTAAGTGCTTCTTCTTTCTCTTGCACACCGAGTACTTGTTCATCCACTTGCATCGTTAAATTGCTTTCAATTAATGACTTCGCTTTCACTAACGATTCTTCATTGATATCAAACAACACAACCGGTACCTTTGCCTGAGCCACGCGTTGTGCGATCCCATGTCCCATTACGCCAGAACCGATGACCGTAACTTTTTTTCATTGTATTACTCTCCTCTTATCGTGAAGAAACGGTCAGCAAGCTGACCGTTTCAACATTATTGAACTGTATAGCCTCCATCAATGGCATTGGCTTGGCCTGTAATGCCTTTCGACTGTTCTCGCGCTAAGAATAACGCGTAATGTGCAATCTCTTCGGTCTCAAGGAGACGCTTTTGCGGAATTAATGGGTAGAAGACGTCTTCTAATACTTGCTCTTCACTCACATTCCGTTCCTCTGAAAGATCATTCAACTGCTTTTGGACAAGGTCGGTACGAACATAGCCTGGGCAAAGTGCATTGACTGTAATGCCGTGAGCCGCCCCTTCTAGAGCGGACACCTTCGTCAAACCGATTAAGCCGTGCTTTGCACTGTTGTATGCTGATTTTCCTGCATAGCCAATGAGACCGTTAATGGACGCCATGTTAATCACACGGCCGTATTGTTGTTCCTTCATGATTGAAAACACTTCTTTAATCAAGCGGAACGGCCCAGTCAACATAATGTCGATCATGCGTTCAAACGTCTCCGTTGGGAAGTCTTCTACTGGAGACACGTACTGCATACCGGCATTGTTCACGAGGATGTCTAATTGACCGTATTGCTCCATCGTTTGTGCGACTGCTCGTTTAATGTCTTCTTCACTTTGCACGTTGCACACAACACCGATCACGTCGTGACCGGCATTTTCAAATTCAGTTACTCGTGTCTTGATTGCGTCTTCGTTCATATCACTAAGCACGACTTTCGCTCCTGCTTGTGCATAAGTTCTCGCAATCTCTAATCCTAATCCGTTTGCAGCCCCTGTAATAAAGGCTACACGTCCTTGTAATTCTGTCATCACTGTCACGTCTCTTTCTTTCTATATTTCTTAGATTCCTAGTCCTAATGAGAATAAGAAGATGGCTAAGATTACACCAATTACTGGTACGAGTACGGTTACCATCGCAAGTGGACCATATGCCACACGGTGTGACTCACCACAAATCGCTCGAATCGTCGTTACAACGTACCCACCGTGAGGAAGTGTATCGAGTGCACCTGATGAAATCGCAACAACACGGTGAAGTGCTTCAGGATTGACTCCTGCATCCAAGTAATGAGGAGCAATGAGTGGCAAGGCAATTTGTTGACCACCTGAAGAGGATCCTGTCAGACCCGCGATAATTCCGACGGCTACAGCCGCACCAACTAGTGGGCTACCTTCATAACCCGTAACAATATCAACAGCTGCAGAAAACGCAGGTGTCGCTTGTGCAACAGCACCGAAACCAACAACTGCTGCCGTATTTGTAATCGCAAGAAGTGCACCGATTGTTCCTTTAGAAGCAGAACCCCATACATCCGTTAAGTATTTACGGTTTAAAATCCACGTAGCAAAAATACCACTCGCCAAAGCAATAATTAATGCTGAGTGCTCAAGTGTATCGTGGAACAAAAATGAAATGACGAGCACGACAACTAATGGAATGGCTGATAAAAATGGATTTGGTAAATCTTCATTCGTCGGTTCAGGATCGCCAGGGCGCTCATCAAACGCTTCACCCTTTTTAACCGCACGGTTGATCATCCATTTGAGTAAGTAATAACCAAAGAAAATCATAAAGATTGCAACAATCAAACTTACTTCCCAACCTGCATACGGTGATGTGCCAAGAAAAGGCATCGGAATCCAGTTTTGGATTTCTGGAGATCCCGCAGACGTCATCGTAAACGTTACAGAACCAAATGCAAGCGTTGCCGGAATAAATCGTCTCGGTAAGTTCGCTTGACGGAACAAGCTAAGCGCCAAAGGAAAGACAGAGAAACCAACAACGAACAAGCTTACACCACCATATGTTAAGATGGCACACGCTGCGACAATCGCGGCAATAGCATACTTTACACCAAGCTTATCGACAACAAACTTCGAAACACTATCCGCCGCTCTGGCATCTTCCATAACTTTTCCAAACATTGAACCAAGCAAGAACATTAAGAACCACTGACCAACAAAGTTCGAAAATCCAGTCATATAGTTTCCTACAAGGTTCGGATCCCCTTCTGCTACCAATTGCGGGAACAGTGGAATACCATTTAATACAGCCATGAACAATGCACACAATGGCGTTGAAATTAATAAATTCCAGCCACGCATCGTGAGAACGATCAACAGCGTTAATCCCCCAATTAAACCGATTAAGCTAAAAATCACCTTAAACCCTCCTAAAACTTCTTTTGTAAGCGATTACATTATTTATTGCAAGAAGTGTGCCAATATTTAGAGGTCGATGTGACAAGGTTTTACCGTAAACGACTCTACTTTTTCTTCCTCAAATCCGGAAAGCGTTCCATTTTTACGGAATATCGTACTTGGAACGCTTTGCATAAAAACTAGATTTCCCGATTCCTAATCGTTTTGCTGCACGTTGTGCATCGCCATCTTCATGCTTCAACGCTTCTTCAATTCGTTCACGCTCGACACGTTCAATCGTCTCTTGAAGTGACTCATCATTTGCGACCGATTCAGTAAGCGCGAATGAAAAGTCGATATCACCAGACTCAATCCATTCATCTTCCTTGCGAATCATGGCTCGCTCAAGTACATTTCGTAATTCTCGAATGTTCCCTGGCCACTCGTGTTTCTTAAGCTTCCCTTCCGCTTGAGTTGTCAGACCCGCTACGTCAATTCCCATCTCTCGTTCTAACTCTCGCAATAGAGAATGAGCAAGTGTTCCGAAATCTTCGAGACGTTCACGCAAAGGAGGAATTCGTAGCGGCATGACATAAAGACGATAATATAAATCCGCTCGGAAACTTCCTTGTTTCACAAGTGCTTCAAGGGGCCGGTTCGTAGCGGCAATAATTCGAACGTCAACCGCTTCTGGCGCCACGCCTCCAATCGGTTCAATCTCCTTTTCTTGCAGCACGCGAAGCAACTTGACTTGCATCGCAAGTGGCATCTCACTCACCTCATCAAGAAATAACGTGCCACGATGCGCTAATGCAATTTTTCCAACTTTGCCACTTTGCTTCGCTCCAGTAAACGAGCCTTCTTTATAACCGAATAACTCCGACTCGAACAATGACTCTGGGATCGCCGCACAATGAAGTCGCACGAAAGGCCCGTTCGCGCGCCGACTCTCACGATGAATCGCATGGGCAAACAACTCTTTCCCTGTCCCACTCTCCCCTTCGATTAGAATCGTCGTATCCGTTTTAGCCGCTTTTTTGGCCATCTTTCTCGTCTTGACGATTTTGTCATCTTGACCTGCAATTTGCTGGAACGCATATTTAGCTTTTAACTGTTCATGTGGTGTATCAAATAACGAAGACTGCTTGATGAGTTCTTGGAATTGCGAATTCATTTTAAACAAATCATCAAGATCTTGGAACATGATCTTCCCAACAACCGCAACGACTTCTCCGTCCAACACGATTGGAATTCGATTCGCAATCATCTGATGACCATTAATCTCTTGCACGTTCGCCACTTCTGGGTAGCCCGTTTTGGCTACAAGATGCATTCTCGTATTCTCTACAACTTCCGTCACGTGCTTGCCACGCACGTCATCTGGAACTTTATTTATAAAAGACGCATACGTCTCATTCACCGAAATGATATAACCGTCAGGGTCTACGACGATAATGCCTTCATAGGAATGTTCTAATGCCGTTTGGTATAAAGACAATTCTTTTTGCAATTGTTCGTTTTTCATTCCAAGTTGTCGCATAAGCTGGTGTACCCAGCCATTGGTCGTTATGTTCATCGCGTTCCCTCCCTCACTCATTATAATCAGCTTCTGTCATAAACGGCTACCGTAAAATCAGTGATCGCAACCCTTACAGTCTTTCTTCTTATTTTAACTCGTTTAAGCATACCCCTTCAGCGGGAATATTAAGAGTAAATGGAAAGGAATGGTAGGAACATGAAATCCTTCTTACTCGGTTTTCTTTTACTCATCGTTGCTTTTCTAACCTCATGGCTAATTACCTCTGCAGAACTCTTCCTCATCATCACAGCAATCATAGGCGTCGGCGGCCTACTCGTCTCTGGATTACTTCTAGGAACCTTTCAATGGAGAAACGATCCGAATCACTTTCAAGAAGATCAATCGACCCGTAACACGAAATCCTCCTGGGCAACATCGCTTTTTCTATTTACTTTTCCCCATTTAATCGCCGCGTTTGTCGGTTTATATCTCTATGTATAGCAATAGGCACGACAAAAAAGGTCACAACGATGGTGGTGACCTTTTCACTTTTAAAACAGATATCTAAGTGACTACTTCTCATAATTGATTTTCTCTTCAACCGTATCGTCTTTGCGATGGATAATTAACTGAGTTTGCTTGTTGTTCGCAATCTCCTTTGCTCGCTTCACTGCATCTTCTTTCTTATTGAACACGTAGGCAGGCTGTTTCGCTCCTTCAGTTTGGACGACCCAGTTACCTTCCTCGTTAGCTGTTACAAATAAAGGACGATCGAGTAACTCTGGCCTGTTTGACGATGTTGTACTGCTCGGAGAGGTCGTTGCATGTTGTAAAAAAATCTTCTCGTTCCTTTTTTTGTTGCGTTGGAAACCCATTCTTTTGCTTGGGAGGTTGCAATTGGAATCGCTTCACCTTCATCGTAGCCATCTTGAACAAGCGCATTGCTAATTTCAATCGCCTTCTTGCGCACCGCTTTATCAAGATTCTTGAGTGATGACGGGTAATTGTCCATTGTCCAAGGCATACGGCTCACTCCTTTATCAATTTGCGATAGGGTCACGTTTAAAACAACGATGGTTTTATAAATTAAAGAAGACCTTAAGAACATCATCACGTTCTCAAAGCCCTCAGCACCCATCCGTACAATTTATAGCTGTTTGTCACTATACCGTTCTAAGATCTGCCTTGCCGTCTGTTCGTTTTGAAGAATCTTAAAGTACTTGTTCAAGAGATCGTTACAAATTTCTTCGCCAGTCGTTTCAGAGATATAGCGGTCTTCACTACGATCTGGGTCATAATACAGCACATCTTTAAAAATTCTGTTCTCATCAACCGTCACAATAACATCGATGTATTTCGCATTCAACGGTTCCTCGTGATCTTCAATTCTTAACTTAATTGAAATCGAACGCCTCACAGGGATTTCGATGTTCCAACTACCAATGTCTTTATCTTGATTAAAATACAAATCATCATCCGCAAATTCTAAGAAGAAACTAAGCTCCTCTTCCAGCTCATTACAATAGTTGTCAATCAAATCAACCGCCTGCATCAAAGCAATTCTTCGACGATAATACTTATTTAACTCTCGTTTAATGCTTTCTTTAGCATCCATGACCTTCCTGCACCTCAATTCAATCGCAGCTTCTGCTTCTTCTAGAGCAATACCCTTTATTGAGGAAATTCATGCAGAATTTTGTATTTCAGTCATATGGTATGAGTGGGTTGTTGACCTCATCCTTACCATTGTTGAGTTGGTCTATAACCGCAATAGAGTACATTGCACAAGGTGCATTCTATTGCGGTTTTTTATTTTTATAAATGCAATAAAATTACTTTAGAAACCATAAAATACTTAAGAGTGTGATCAAGAACCCTTCAGTTTATTACTGAGGGGTTCTTATGTAATTGATTCAGAATTAAAACCGACGTATGGTTTTAATTCTGAATGCTTATAGGGAACGATCTTAGGATCAAAATATATTAATGGAAGATTATTAAGTATATCGGTTTTTATGGTAGCTGTTTTACCAGAGTCTCCGTCAGTATTACTCTCAGCAAAGTCTTCCTCCCTAAGATGCCCACATTTAACCTCCCAAATTGAAACAGTATCACCTCTATTATTTTTATCGAAATTACCTTGAGAATCAGTTAGAACATATCTAAAAGTTAGATAATAACCTGACTTACCTTTTGATAGATGACCTTTCGGTTTATTTTTTTCTAATGCTATTTTTATTTCAACACCCCTACCTTCTCCATTTTTTTAATTAAGTCAGGAAAAGCATGGGATCTATTTCTGATATAAATATCATTTGAATTTTCTGCTATACCGGCCCCTAAACGGTGAACATACAAGAAGAGTCGTTGAAGGCGACATTTCAATCCTATTCCGTTGAGCGTCAAGCGCAAAAGGTTTGTATGGGAATGATTAAGCTTTCGGAACGTCATTCTTTGAAACGGTTCGAAGATGCCTGCCAACAAGCACTGCTCTATTCTCCTGTGCCAAAATTAAACAGCATTAAGACGATTCTAAAACATGGGACGGAAGCAATCATCCAGCAAGCCAATGAAAAACCGTCCAGCTCCCACAGCTTCACTAGAGGTGCAAACTATTTTGGAGGGAAAAGATCATGACAAATGACAATACAATCACAAAATTAAATGAGATGAGACTCACTGCGATGGCGGAAACTTATATGAATCAGCTTTCAAATACGGATTACTAAAACCTATCTTTTGAAGACCGATTTAATTTACTCGTCAACGTTGAATATTCGAAGCGAAAAAAAACAATAAATTGGACCACCTCATCAAGAACGCTGATTTCCGTTACAATCATTCTTGCGTGGAAGATATTGAATATCATCCCGACCGAAAGCTCGATAAGTCAATGATCCTCCGTTTGTCCGAGTGCCAATACATCCAAGACAACCGTAACCTTATCCTATTAGGGGCATCCGGGAATGGGAAATCTTACTTGGCCAGTGTAATGGGCGTTTCTGCTTGCCGAAAAATGTATAAAGTGAAATACATTCGGCTTCCTGATTTGTTAGAAGAACTAGTTGCGGCACTAAATAACGGAACATTCAAAAAAAGTCATCAAAAAAATACAAAAAGGTTGATTTACTCATTTTAGATGAATGGTTGTTATCCCCTTTAGAAGGCATTCAAGAAAGAGATCTCCTTGAAATCATTGAGAGCAGACATCAAACAGCTTCTACCATCTTCTGCTCCCAGTTCTCACCAGAAGGATGGTATGAACGAATTGGAGAGTCTACCCTTGCGGATGCGATCATGGACCGCATTGTTCATGATTCTTATACGCTTTTCATTGATGGACAAGTGTCGATGCGAGAACGTCATGGCATTACACAGTAGTGGGTTTGATGGTCAACTGACTGATGAGAAAGGACTCCCACTCATAACAGAGATCGAATAAAACATGACAAAACTGCACGGGCATCGCTGGCTCGATTTTAGGACAACATCATAGAATCGAGCCAGCGAGATGTATTTCCAGTGGTTGGGGTTAACTCCAACCACCGGAAATACATTAAAGACTTCCCCTCCGGTTCCCACTCCGATAAAGTGGTTCACTTTCACCGAGAAGGATGCTTATTTCATCCAAGAAGGTGGCTCCATTTAAACGAAATATACAATTTTCGAAGATTCTGGTATGGACGAGGGAAACACTGAACGTAAAACGATCATGAACAATAATAAAATATTTGTTTTCTCACCCTCTTTTTTCAGTTCTTGAAGCGATCTAAATAGTAGGGAGGGATTGTTATGGGTGAAAAATTATTGTATTTGTTCTATGAGGAAGAGATGGGTGATTATGAAATCATTCAGGCAGTTTTGACCGTGGATTACATGCAAACACATCGTCGATTGGGTAGGTTGTATCTGAAGTTTCTCACCTCTGAGGAGTATGACGAGCAGATAGAGATATTGAGGGAATATGAAAATAAAAATATTGTGCTGAGTAAAGAGGCTCAAGCAGGCTACTGGATTTACATGATTACGAATTGGATTGTTGCAAGGGAAGATATTAAAGTTGGTAACATTGGAAAGAAATTTGACCTTTGGCTTTCTTTTGAGTGAAGATGTAACCCGTTTGTATATACGCAAACGGGTTACATCTTTTAGTCTGTAGTTTTTAATAACTCATCTAGTAGAATTCTAGAAATCTTTCCCTTGATTGTATTATCGATTCCTCTAAAATCCAAATGGTTGTCTTCAACAAAGCGCTCAAGGTCTGTAAGTAAATCTCTAGCATCTATGATCTTTCTGTCATCATCAGAAACAAGGTCATAATAATGATAGTATCTTTTGTTGACAATTTCACGCTTTGCTCCGGAAGACAAAGGTTCATATTTCACATAATCACTAAATCTTGAGACCATTGGAGGGCTGAGACTTTTTGCTATCTCTTGTTTAGATTTATAGTTTGCTGTACAAAGAAATATAGTATTTGTTAAATCGACAATATAGTTTTTATCTTGATAGAAATTCTCATCAAACATCTGTAAGAAAACTGAGTGGAGTTCATAAGGGCATTGGTTGAATTCATCTAGAAGGATGATATTTGATGTTCTTTTTTTTGAAGATCTCTTGCAAGAGAAGGCTCAGATACTTTGCCCCCTGACATATATTTTAGAAACTCATTGTTTTTAAAATTTGATAGTTGAAGCCGAAATACATTATCATCACCAGCACAATGTGAATGAATAGTTTTTGCTGTTTCTGTTTTTCCAACTCCAGGTGGACCGTAAAGCATTACTACAATAGGTTTTTGCTCTTGATTATCTTGAATTAAAGGAAACAGCGGCGTCATTAACTGTTTAATAGCTCTTTCTTGGCCAAGAATAGCTTTATTTAATTCTTCGTATATAGCAGGTATATCTTCCCTGCAAATGGGTCTATGTTTGTGCGTTTCTTCATAAATATCTTGATCATCAAAAGTTTCCTTGAGGTTTTTGATGAGTAAAGTTGGTGCATTTTGTATAAAAATTTTCCCCAGATAATTTCCATCGTATAATCTAGATATTAACTCAGGTAGATTCGGAATTAGGTGTTCAGCTACTGTCGAGAATATATCAGCATTAAAATACAAATCAGCTTTACTGTAATTTTTGATTGTTTGCTCAATATCAGTAATGTATGGTGATTCAAATAAAACATCAGAGAAACTGATAAGATCATTTTCAGAATGCTCTTGGATGATGTAATTAAATCTATGTGTTGGACCTTGGTACA
Source organism: Geomicrobium sp. JCM 19055 (assembly GCF_000698185.1). NCBI lineage: Bacteria > Bacillati > Bacillota > Bacilli > Caryophanales > Geomicrobium > Geomicrobium sp. JCM 19055. The sequence goes on along the minus strand of NZ_BAXL01000019.1, from coordinate 91,942 downwards.
AATATAGCACGCTACTCATTTTTTATACCCGCAATTATTATGTCATAAATCTTAATCTCATTGTTATTTGGATTTGATTGATGGTCTGATTCATGTTCTTCGTTAATTTGATCAGTAGATACAGGCAGAGGGTTTGTTTTGTCATGAGCATCAGGGCTATCCATGCTGAAATCATTTTCAAAACTGAGATCTGTTGCTGAGGCGGTACCTACTTCAATTCCATACAATATCATATTCATTCTTTGTAAATCCTGAAGTTTATAATTGTTACGCAATCCGTCTAAGTTAAACCGGCAGATTAATTGAGTATCTTTTTCACTATTATCGCCATGGTATGTACCTAATAATTCATAGTATCCCTTAGCCTCGAGAAGTACATCATCAAATTTTTGTGGGTCTAACTCTATTTCTCCAGGATTAGTTATAGTACTATTAAGAAGTTTTATAAATGGACTTATTGATTTTAGAAAAGCTGCAGAGTTATTTTCTATAAACAACTTATAATCCTTGATTTCTTTCAAACTCGAAAATTTACCTTTTGCAATTAAGTCAATAAAGTCAGTAAGGATGGTATTGGTGATATTTTTCGTAACTACGTTATTGGAGTCTCTACTTGCACCAGCATGTGCTGACGCGCCAAGCTTAAAGAATTGAAGAAACGATGCAGTGCCACCACCATCGGCTTGAAACCCCATATTTTTAGACTTGTCTATGATATCTTTAATAAGTTTCTCAGTGCGTCCATCATGGTGCATATCCAACATATCTAAAGCAGAAGATTCATCGAAATAGACAATTTTGCTAATGGGCTTAGAAGAAGTCAAACAGACACGCCTTTCATCAAATTAGGTATAGTTTAAAATTTACAATCATATCATAGTATTATAGATACATTAAAAAAAACATTGGATACAAAATGAGAAAGGCGCTGGAAGAGGCAATTTTAAATGCTTATGATCTTTTGTATAAAAAAACGCGATACAGTTATTATGCATAGATTCTTTCGCCAAAATTGAGAGGATCAACATTTACTAAATGACTTAATTTAAACCCGTTAGCTTTTCTAAAGTTTTGTAAAAAAACATCAGCGCCCTGTTTAAGCTTCAACTGGATTTCACTCCACGCACTCATACGGAGTGCGACAAACATGCGCTACATTAGGCTGGTAAATTACTGATTTCAATCCACGCACTCACATGGAGTGCGACAGCGAACTCTGCTTATATTTATACAAAATTCGCTCTTATCAAGGCAAATCAGAATCATAAACTCTAAAATGCCTCCTTCAAGCTCTATCTTTATTACACATTTTATCACAATCTTTAAATTTATCGGTGCGGATCTCCTAGGCTTTTTATGTTCGCCTCACATCCGCACTCGGTCATTGGTCGTTTTTGCATCATTATGCAGCAGGTTAACCCAAACAAATCTATCTAACTTTTAATTACTTTTTCGCACTGCTAAAATTGCACCGATTAGGATGAATAACAAACTAATAGGAAATGTAATTAGTAAAATCACCATTCCTATAATCCCTTGATTCAGATCTTGAAAAGAAAAGAACAAAAATAGAAAAGAACAGTAACCAAAAACCAATAAATAAAGTCCACTAATGACAAAGCTTAAATACGAAGGTTTGGCAATAACAATTGCAATGATGACTGGTATTGAAAATAATGTACCTTAAAATAACGCCTCACTAATTGTTAAGACCACTTTACCAATAGACTTATTCTAATAGCCTATGAAAATCTTTGTTACTCTTGATCAGGATTGATGATTCCATAATGAATTAAATCTTCATATCTACCATCTTTGACCACTTGGTCTTTTAATACACCTTCTTGCTCCATTCCTATTTTTTGCATAATTGCACCTGAAGCCGGGTTTGACTTGAAGAAACGGGCGAATACTTTATGCAACTTCTTTTCTTCGAATGCAAATTCAACCATTGCTCGTGCCGCTTCAGTCCCGTAGCCGTTTCCCCAATGCTCTTCACCGATCCAATAAGCTAGTTCACCATGATTAAATCTTTGATTATTCGATAAAGAAATTGCACCGTACAACGTTCCACTTTCCCGATCTGTAACCGCAAATTCATAGGATCGATTGTCATCGAAATTCTTTTTGTGAGTTTCAATCCATCGCAACGCATCGCTTAAGGCGTATGGATACGGTAAGTACAGTGTGCTCTTGTATATGTTCTTGTTATTACATAAAGCTTGAACAGATTGTGCATCGCTTTTTTCAAAGACTCTTAAATACAATCGGTCTGTACGTATTGTTCTGTTCTGTTTTGTTTGTTGTACTCCATACCGTCTCTCCCTACGTCTTAAAGGTACGATGTAATCGGAACGATCTCGCCAAATCTTCCAACCTTTTTTTGTTTCAATGAATTCAGGTTCATCGAACAACGCTATAATTACGTTGTCAGTATTTGTGTGTAGAGCTATACGATCCATAAACGCTACCATTAAATCTTGCAAGACACCTTGATATCCAAAACCCGGAAGATGGAACCAAAATGCTTCAAAGGAATGAATCACTTCTTGTACACTTTCATCACGACAGCCTGGAAATATTCTGGTTGCGGCAGCATAAATGTAATGGCTCTCCATTACATACTCATTTCTCTCAGCAATTTGAGAACATACGACATCCCATTCAATTCTTATTACTTCAAGTGCTGACGCTTTTTGATCTTCTTCCATATGGATATGATTCAAAAATGGAAAAGATTTATTGTTAATTATTTTATGGCAATAGACTAGAAAATTAAGTTCTGCAGGGGCTATGATGACCGCTTCATGAACTTCGGAAGGTTCCATGTCACTCACCTTGCTTTCCATACAATTCTTAATGCAGAGAAAATCCCTATACCTATCCAGTCAAACGCTCTCTCTTTGCAGCGACAAAATACACGGTTCCAACTAAAAAGAGAATGCCTGTGATCCAACCAATAATACCCGAGTAATTATTATTCAATAGAAATATACTCGTATAATTTAGAAAGAAAATACTTGTCATGATGATATACAATCCTGTGATGTGCCTCATATTACTTCCTCCTATAAAAAGAATTCAAAATCGCTACTCCATTGCTTTATGGAGTTAATTACTGACCCCAAGACTTCCCTAACGGTCGTTAACATCCTTTATTCATCGCCAACGGTATCCATCATATCACCTTCAACGACTTCCACTTCAGCAGGTACTGTAAATAAGGATTCTTCGAACTCAGGATTTTTTTTCAAAATCAAGAACCGTAATTATACTAATTGTCTCCACGTTATTTTTATCATCTCTTGAAATAACAGTTTCCGATTGCACCTCATAATACGTGTCTTGATCGTACCAATGTGTCGTTTCCATGTCTTCATCTACTGACTGTACGACATACGTTTGATATCCGTTTACTTCTTCTTCACCAAGGTATGTCAACACGGACTCCTCTAATCGTCGCTCATGCGGGGCTGCTCCAGGTATGGATTCAATCTCTTCCACACGATCGACTTCATAATGAATCGCCGACTCGTCACCTTCGTTATAGTCAAACTGATACTCTGGGTCGTCTACGTCTGTAAACGTATAACTAGTCGGTTCTTCTTCAACCTTTGATTCACCGTTTTCTTCTGTTTCTTGAATGGTATCGATTTGAAAGCGATTACAATACTCATCGTCTTTCATATAGTGCCAATGCTTCTCAAGCATTGTAATGTTTTCACCATCCGATATCACGTTTCCATCACGATCAACCGAAACATCCAGCTGCCCTTCTACTTCAAAATACAGTCCGTCTAAATCGTCAAAAAAACATAGCCGCTCGCTGAACAACTTCTTCTGCAAACGGGTCTGATTCCCCTTCAATATTCTCTGAACTTTGGGGTTGTTCTTGATCACTCGTTGCATTACCTTCTTCATCAGCATTACAAGCAACAAGCAAAAGTGACATACCAATGAGTAATGACGATTTTCTCATGTGACATTCTCCCCTCTACATTTAAATATGGTCAATAGTCTATTCACTAAAAAAATGGAATCTAAAACACTTCGAATGAAAGCGCAAGAGGACGCTGTATGCAGTTTAAGTTGTTTTACAATTCTATTAACTTTTCTAATCTTCTTGATCTTCGTAGTACATTACTCTAGGGTATTTTATGTAGTCATTCAAACGTGTAAAGGAGTGGTCATGTTGAAGAGGAAGTTACTTGTTGCATTTCTTTTCGTTAGCTCTTTTTTTATGCCTCAGCCTCTTGAAGCAAATGATCACGACCAGCTACACGCTGACACCATTGAACTTAGTGCCTCTTCGTCGCCCGTCAAACCGACGATTGAATTAATCGAGTTAGATTTTTATCAGGTACATGAAACAATCATGGTAGAGGGGCAATTAAAATTCAATGAAGATCACATTCTAGACATTAAGGGAAACCTTAGTCCTTATGGTGAAGGAATCCTTTCCGAGAACGCAATTGGAGATGTACATACAGCGAATACGAAGTATACTATTTTACAATTTTATATTCGGGGAGAGACTAATACACTCCATCTAATCATTGAAGATCTAGAGGAAGGAAATACGGTTTCGCTTGAAACCAAATTAGAAGACAACAATATGGCGCTTTACAACGCCCTTATTGACTCCGAACTGCAAGAAGACCAAAGTTCTTCTTATGCTACAGCAGAATTTCAGGACGAGAATGCTGAAACTGAACATCAAGAATTCCAACAGGGACAAAAAGACGATATGGAACAATTAATCGCTGATTTGAACACCCTAACTTCTGGTCCCATAGATATTAATGATTACGAGCACTTAGATTCATCTACGTTCACATTAAATCGCGCCTGGTCTCAAAATTTAACTGGTGATCATGGCTACATGATGTATGGAACCCGTCAGAGTTCTGATCAATACTTGTTGCAAGTAAGCTTTTTCCACGGTAATCGCGCAGTTATGGATTGGCGTGACGGAGCTAGTGTTAGTGAACATCGGTCTACATTGCTACTATCTGATGGGGTCATTATGGCGTATGATCAGTCCACTGACACTGTCAGAGTCGTCCAAGCATTTGCTCCGAATCAAGTGATCGAATATGCAAGCACTAAATCTATTCCATCTGAAAGAACTGTGTTCTTTGAGCAGAATTTACAAATTGGCCAAGAGAAGAAACGGTTTGATCCTTTTTCAAGTGACCTTCCAAACTATTTTATTCGAAGAGCCATGCCGAGCGTTTCACAACCTATACGTACTTTACAGGAATTCGTAAATGGCTTTACTAGGGGGTCTATCGAGACTCGGGAGATCGTTACTTATTCTACGTATCAAAGTCAACTTGAAGATAAAGGCGAAGTCGTTAAGAGAATGCGAAGGACTGCACATGATCTGAACTTAAATTCACCTGGCGACAGCATTACTCATTCTGCGAAAATCCATTCTGAAGATACAGTGAGAGAGCCGACGGTTACGAACAACGTTACTTGGATCGTACAGACTGACCTAAAATAGAATCGAGGACATTAAATCGGTCCGCTTCGTAATACGAGAACTGCTGCTTATGTAATCAGAAGAAACATAAATCGTCGTTTTCACCTTGATTCTGCTCACATTATGAGCAGTATGTGAGTAGAATCATCTTTATGTGATCAGAAGAACCGTAAATCATTGTTTTCACCTTGATTCTGCTCACATTACGAGCAGTATGTGAGCAGAGGTGTATCTGAAGTCACGATGAGCTCAATCACAAAAAAAGGACGCTATTTGAGAAACAGAGCGCCCGATTTTGTGCTATTAAGTTAAAAGAATAGTCACTTTACGCAGTACAACACGTTGAGTCCTCGTCTCGAATTTCCGTATCTTGCTTCGTATAAAAATACTCCCATTCATTACCATCTGGATCTGTTACCCAGAACTTATCTTGAAGTGAATAACAACATGTCGTATCCATTTCTTCACGAGCAAAAAAACCAACGTGCTCTAGACGTTCTTTATGTTGTAACAGGTCTACTTTTGAAGGAACTTGTATACCAAAATGATTGACTTGATTACCAGTTACAGACAACACCTCGCTTAACGTCAAATTAATTGCCACTTCCTTCGGTAAAAACTTTACATAGTCCCCTTTTAACTTGCTTGGAGATGATCCAAATAACTTCTCATAAAACTCTCGACTCTCTTTCAAATTACTTACATTTAATCCAATGTGTACGCGAATCATTTACAACACCCTTTCATCAATTCTTTTTGATTAATAATAGATATGTAAAACCATCACTTGGATGGTTTTAACACGCAGCATAGTTGTTCCGATAATAGTTGATCGATTTCTTCCTCGTTAATACTGTAATAACTCCACGTACCTCGTGTCTCTTTCATTAATAAGCCTGCATCCATCAAGACCTTTAAGTGGTACGATAGCTTAGATTGGGGAAGTTCCAACTCATCTGTTAAGTCACAAACACAAGTTTCACCTTTATTACTAAGAACGTTCAATAGGTGCAGTCGTTTCGTATCTGCTAAAGCCTTAAACTTCTGCTTATACATTTCAAGTACTTCAACGCTTACTGTTGCATAGGATTGTTGCACGATTGTACCTCCAGTTAACAATTGGATAACTTAACAATAACAAACAAAACTTAATTAATCAATTTATTTTGATTAATAACTATCGAAGAACTTTCTTTCCTCAGAATATGCGCTCATTCACTCATCCTTACCATAATGAAAGGACTACCATTGAAGTTGGCAGCCCTCAATTAGTTATAATTCTTGTTTCAAATGTTACGACTCATTATTCTCATGGTCTTCTGCAGCAAGTGCATCTGCTTTCGATTCATGAACCGTCCCGAATGGATGATTTGGAGGGGCATAAATTGAGTATAGTTTTAATGGCGATTGACCGGTATTTGTAACATTGTGCCAAGTTCTCGCCGGAATCAGAATAGCTGATCCTTCACCAGCCAGACTTTCAATCGGTAAGTTGTTCTCACTCTCTCCCATCTGTACTATGCCTTGCCCTTGCTCAACTTTAAGAAACTGATCAACATTAGGGTGCATTTCTAAACCGATATCCTCACCAGGATGAATGCTCATTAATGTTACTTGTAAATGATCACCTGTCCAGATTGCTGTTCGAAATGTTTCATTTTGATAGGTTGCTTGATCGATATTGAAGACAATTGGTTCTTTACCATAATCAGAGTTCTCATACTGTCTTTCATTTAGATATGAATGACTTGAATGTGCGTATGATTGAGTAGGCATCTGCCGATAATTTTGGGTTGGCATAGATGGATAATACGCATATGGATACATGCATGGTACATAATACACGAACATCAAACCTTTCACCGTTTTAATCGTAATGTATGTATCCGATGATCGAGGGTGCTTGTTAGGTCACGAATTATTCGGTTTTCAACTAATAGAATTAAAAGACATGCTTCTTCTATAGAAACATGCCTTCATCTTCACAACAAACCACGCAATATATCCCACCAAATTTGTAGTGAGGATGCAAGAATGAGTATAGCAAGGATCCATTTCAATATTTTTGTATTCATCTTTTGGCCGAGCTTTGCTCCGAATGGCGCCGAAATAACACTTGCTATAATCATTACAATTGCAGGCCCATAAAGGACTTGATCTGTTGCAACTTTTCCGACCGTAGATCCGATGGATGAGATAAACATTACCGCTAACGAGGTTGCGATCGTTACACGAGTGGGGAGCTTTAATACGGTTAGCATAATTGGAACGAGCAAGAACGACCCTGCTGCTCCTACAATTCCAGATGCTACACCTACGACAAATGATAAGCTTGCAGCCAGTCCTTTATGAAATGTAATGTGTTGTGCAGGCTGGTCTGGCAGTTGTTTTTTTGGTAAGAACATCATGATTGCCGCAATTGTCGCGAGTACGGCATAGACAACATTCACGGCGCTTTCTTGAAGAAGATTAGAAGCAAATGCTCCGATAAAGCTTCCAAGTAAAATGCTAGCTCCCATATAAACAATCAATTGCTTGTGCAAATAGCCGGTTCCCCGATACGCCCACACACCCGCAATTGTCGCGAAAAACACTTGAACTGCGCTAATTCCGGCAACCTCATGTGCTGTAAATGTCGCAAATCCCAATAGCGGAGGGATGAATAGAAGCATCGGATATTTAATAATCGAGCCCCCAACACCTACCATGCCAGAAATGAATGAGCCGATAAAACCGATTAGAAAAATGGTTATGATAAAAAGAATATCCACGACGTTCCCCTTACTGATGAGAAAAGGGACAACGATGTGCCCCTCTTCCATCGCCTATTATTCTCCTTTCTTTATGTGGAACGTTAAAACCCCGTCCGCTTCCTTTGCTTGTAACAACTCATGGCCTGTTGACTTCGCCCATGCCTCGAAGTCCTTTAACGCACCTTGATCGGTTGCTTGTACTTCAAGAATGTCTCCTGTTTCTAACTGCTTCATTTCTTTTTTCGCCTTTACGATTGGCATCGGGCATGCCATTCCTTTCGCATCTACTACCTTTGTAATCTTCATTTGTATGAACTCCTTTTTAGTTAAAATTATTATCGAACCGCACAGCGGTTTGGACCGATCTCCATTTCACGTTGTTCCTCTAAGCTAGGGCTTTTCTTGCCCAGATTGGTTTCTCTGATTTCACGATAAGCATTCGGTTGTGGTGGTAAATGATCGGTAACCATTGAGCGAAATTCTCGCTCGTCGTCTACGTTTAATCCGTGGTTTCTCTCCATTAAGACTCCGAGTTTTTCAGCCACGCTTCCATCATTATTTAATTCCTCAACAATCATGAAATGCGCTGGCATGACGACAAGCTCTGGCGACAGTGATTGATACGTCTCATACAACGAATGCCGCAAATCTCCAACCCAATCTTCTGCCTTTCCAGCTAGATCTGGTCGTCCAATTGAATCAATAAATAGAATGTCTCCCGTTAATAAATAGGCCTCGTCGATAATAAAGGACATCGAACCAACCGTATGACCTGGTGTGTCTAGAGATTGGATGTCAATTCGAGAAGCGCCTACTTGCAAATGGGCGTGATCTTCAATCGGCTCATAATTAAACGTGACGTCTTCAGCATCTTTTGGTGGAAGCCAATAGGTCGCACCGGTTTCTTCAGCAATCATTCTGCCACCCGAAATATGATCGGCGTGTAAATGGGTATCAAACACATGTGAAATCGATACCCCTTTCTCTTTCGCAAACGTCACGTAAACATCTGTCATACGCGTCGCATCAATAATGGCGGCTTCGTTCCCGGACAAAACCATATACGATAAACAGCCTTTACCGAGACGAACAAATTGGTATAACTCGCCACCTTCCCGTAAATCGGCGACTTTAATGGGCTCTAAATGTTCACTCCATGCTTTCATACCACCTGCTAAATAAGAAGTATCGAACCCTTCCTCCGAAAGCATCTCACCGACTAAAATCGATGAACCTTCTTTTGCACAGACGACGAGAATGGGTTGATGTTTAGGAAGCTGATAAATGATCTCTTCGACACCATCTAGTAAATCAAAATACGGGACATTCAAGTATTGAATGTTTTCTCCTTCAACCTTCCAATCACGAAACGCATCTTCATTTCGAACATCTAAAATAAACAACGGCTCTTTCTGAATGACCTTTCTCGCTAATTCGCTGGGATTCATAGCTATTAAACTCACCTTTGGTTTCCTCCTTTGATATTCCATTGACTCATTCCAGGCACGACATTTACGACGTTATGATACCCGTGATCAGCTAACGCTTGCGCTGCTAAATCACTACGATTACCCGTACGGCATACGACATAAATGGTTTGATCTTTTCTTAATTCATGCATGCGCTCACGTAATTCACCAAAGGGAATTGAGCGAGCACCTTGAATGTGCTGTTCGTCGTAATCACGTTTCTCTCTCACATCAACAATGATGAAATTCGAGTCACCATCAATGACGCTTTGAAGTCCTTTGTTATCAATCACATGTGGAAATTTGCGCTCGTTTAAATCGTTACTTCCCACGCGTAAATAATGTTTTAGCGACTGATCCTCTTCCACAGTCTTTAAATACCCATGTCCTGCTTTTTGTGCCCATGCCTTTAGATCTGCCGTTGAGCCTTGATCTGTCGCTTGCACTTCAACGATGCTTCCCGGGGCAATGTCTTTCATTGCTTTTTTTGTTCGAACGATTGGCATTGGACAAGCCAATCCTTTTGCATCAACAATTAATGTGACGTCTTCCATTACATTCACTCCTCTTAAATAAATAAGTTCACGTTTCCATCTTCAGCATCGGCTAAATACGCTGCAACACCGGCATATTGAGTACTTTCTCTCAGTTCCGCTTTTTGCAGTCCTAACAAATCCATCGTCATCGTACAGGCCACTAAGTTGACATCTTGTTCTTCTGCCATTTCAATGAGATCGGCTAACGGCATCGCATTGTGTTTTTTCATGACTTTTTTTTATTAATTTTGGCCCCATTCCCGCAAAGTGCATTTTAGACAATCCCATCTTTTCAGCACCACGAGGCATCATTTTGCCGAACATTTTCTCCAACATCGTTTTGTTCGCTTGAATCGGTTCATCTTTCCTCAACGCATTAAGTCCCCAGAACGTATGAAAGATGGTGACCTCATGATCATAAGCCGCTGCACCATTTGCAATAATGTACGCAGCCATTGCTTTGTCATAGTCTCCACTAAAAAGAATAATGTTCGTTGATTTCGTTTCCGTCATCGTCTTCTCCTCACTTATACATATACCCGTATAGGTATTATAATTGCTAAAATTTTTTTCTAGGGTAGACAGGCTACCCTAGCGACTCTTAACGAGCAAGTTCACGGCTTGGTCGACATAGTCTTTCGTATCTTCTCCATCTTCAATTGCTTTCTGAACACATTCTACGAGGTTCTCACTAACAATAACCCCCATCGTGCGATCAATGGCTGTACGAGAAGCCGCTAGTTGGGACACAACATCACGACAATCTTCCCCGTCTTCCATCATTTTTAAAACGCCTCGAAGTTGTCCCTCGACTCGTTTTAATCGATTTTTCATTTGATCGGTATATTCCATGTCGTTTCACCCCTTTTTTTCGATTAACTTATTACTCATAATATACCCCTATGGGTATGGTGTCAATTTGTATGATTTTCCAGAAAATAATTTACTGTTAACTCGGTTTCAAGATCATGGTCATCATGACGGTTATAATAATAAAAGTAAGAAGACCAATGATAATAATAAAATTACTTTGAAGTAACGCCTCTACGAAGACAATAACAGGCTCAAAATTAACAAGATACGAAAACAAAACAAACAAGATGATGAACGCAACAATCCTTCTCATCCACTACCACCTACTTATAAAATAACGTTTGGCTTTCAATGATTGTATCCATCACGACTTGGTTATGATGCCCATCTTCAATGAGTGGTAAATCCCGATCAACTTGATGAAAGGCAATTTAATCATACACCTTTTCCACGAAAGGATAAAATGCTGGATAATAAGCTACTGCCTCTTTCGACTGTAGCGCTGGCAACTTTCCTTCTGACCGAATGTCGAGCTCTTCTAATGGTGCTTGGGCTTGCCCTATTAAAAGTAACTTATCATTCTCTAGTGCAATCGTTCCTTGCCTTCCAAATACCTTGATGCTAGACCCAAATCCGTGGTTAACACCAGAAAGCAACTGAATAGAAAATGTGCAATTCTTCTTCATCTTTCCGTGAATAAAGAACCCATCATCTGCATCTCTCATTTCTCCAGCACCTTCAGGTACGTGCGTATGTAACAACCCATTCACGTTCACCACCTCATCATCCACTAACCATCTCAAACAATCAATCATATGTGTGCCTAAAGCGCCTAGCATACCTCCGAATTGTTGTTTTTCACCCATCCATCCTCTTTTGTTCGAGTGCAAGCTTTGATATTGAGGGCTTGAGATGTGATACTCAAAGTGAATAGCCTCCCCGATCAGACCTTGTAGCATGAGCTCCTTCATCTTCTGACGGGCAGGGTGATACCGCCATTCAAAATCAATAACGACTTTCGCATCGTAAAGAGCTGCAAGTTCTACAAGTTCTTGTGATTCACGATGATTCATCGTAAACGGTTTCTCACAAACGACATGGATGCCTCTTATCAACGCCTCTTTAACCATAACAAAATGATACCGAGGTAACGAACTCACAAACACGACATCTAGCTCTTCCTTCTCTAGCATTAAGGTCCAGCACTTATAATGAACTGGCGCCCGCTCCTCATCTAATAGATGATCTGGTAAACGATGCCGATTCATCGTACAAATTTCCGTAACTTCCATTTCAGGATGCAACGCAATGATTGGAGCTTGAACGTTTAAGCCAAATCCACCGCCGATTATCCCAACTTTCATCTGTATCCTCCCTTGAGTTTGATCCGTTCGAACTCTCACCTATCACCATACATTCAACGTACTAATTCCATGCCCCTGCTTTCTCTCAATACTCATCCATAAAAAAAGCACAAACAGGTGTTGTGCCTGACTTGTGCATGGTATCGACTTATTTCAGATCGGATATGCAATAATAAACTGATCGCTTACTTCAAACTTTTTAACCTCTCAACTTCCAATTTTAAATGTTTCTTCAATCTCCCATTTAGTTAAGTTAAAACCCGATTTTGCCCCAGTCGAAAAACCCTCTTGATAAGTATTAAATTCTGTTTCAGAAACTTCAACATTAGCAAATCGATTACCACTAATCTGTTCAATCAAATCGACTACATTTTTGTCTGTTAAGGCGTCAGAAGTTTTAAGTGCTATAGAAATGTAATTCGCAACTTGTTCATAAGCAAAGCTCATTCCTTCGAACATCCCTTTTTGAAAGTCAGGCTTCATATTCTTAATGTCTTCCATTGCTGATTCAGGTAGATCTTCTTTATAAAAACTTTCTTCAATTGTCTGCTCAAGACTAACCTTACTTTGTTCCATGTTGTTTTCAGCAAGCTTATTAAAGTTTTTTTCTAATTGTTCGAATTTACCCTTCAATGATAATGCCTCCTTTTTATATTCAAAATCTCTGACCATACGATTCACAACATACCGATAAGCATTGTTCATACCTTTAGAGATTAAATGCAGGCTTTCATTTTCTGTGTTCATTTGATCTCTCGTTGTTAATTCCATTTGAATAAAATCTTCAATACAATCTTCAATCTTTGCACCACGAAACATCTTTTTTTCTATAATCAGACAATTATCCCAACTCCTTTCTTAACTTCACCTTACCACCGAAGTAAACATATGTAAACATATTTTGTATACATATGTTTACCGATTCGTTATTTTCAGTAAAGAGCTAAGCGCAAAAATGATGGTGTTGAGGCATTTGGCTAGGCAAATAATTCCGCACCACATCAAAAAAAAGAGCGGTACAATACCCGCTCTAGCTCTCATTCACGAAGATCCTTCTCATCAAAATAAATCTTTTTAATATTCCATTATCCTTTACCCCACCTACTTACGAGTGACCAATTCCCGAAGAGCGGGTTTTAAAATTTTCCCACTCGTTGTTTAGGTAATTCATCTAGTTGTGTAAAGTAAGCGGGTATCTTATATGGTGCTAACATGGGCCGGCAATGACGCTGCAACATGTCAGTGGTCAATGTAACACTCGAATCTTTCGTTGAAAAATATGCATGTACGACCTCGCCCATAATTGGGTCTGGACTGCCGATGACACTTGCTTCTAAAACATCTGGGTGGGTGTAGAGCACTTCTTCAATTTCTCTCGGGTAAATGTTCATCCCACCCCGAATCACTAGATCTTTTTTCCGATCCACGATATAGAGATAACCCTCATCATCTTGATATGCAATGTCACCCGTATATAGCCAGCCACCTCGAATCGTATTAGCTGTTGCGACATCATTTTTCCAATACCCTTTCATTACATTTGGACCCTTAACCGTAAGTTCACCTTTCTCATAACTCGGTATTTCTTTACCTTCGTTGTCTCGAATCACCACAGAAACTCGGGGGAGTGCCGTACCAATGGATCCGGGCTTCTTTTTACCTTCTGGACGATGACTAGTCACGATTGGAGAACATTCCGTAAGCCCGTACCCTTCAATTAGTTCAACCCCCGACACAGCTTTCCACCGATCGAGTAGTTCCACTGGCATTGGGGCTGAGCCTGTAAAAGCGATTCGAAGATATAGAGTACGTTCGTTGATTCGAGGGTGATTAAGCAACATCGCGACAACACTAGGTGGAATAAAGTAAAATGTGACCTTCTTATCTTCTAAAAGCGTTAAGACTTTATCAGTCGAGTACTTTGGCAAAATGTAGCTCGTACCACCAGCAACAAGCATTGTAAGCATGCAATTGGTCTGAGACGCAGCATGATAAAGAGGAGAAGAGATTAAGCAATAATCATCACTAGAACAATGGAGAATGTCTTTATACGTCATCGCATTCGTTCGTAACCCTTTGTGAGTGAGCATGGCACCCTTTGGCTTCCCCGTCGTTCCAGACGTATATAAAATTTGACATACGCGTTCATCATCAACGACACCGGGATCACAATGTGTAGGCAAAGACTGAATCGCACGCAACAGTGCATTATCAGATGATTGGGTATCAACTAAGATTACGTCAATGAAATTGTCGCTATTCTCCCTAACAGCTTGAAAATTCTCCGAAGCTGTAGCATCAACAACAAAAAGCACCGGTTGTGAGTCAAATGCAATATGCGTTATTTCCGCTGCTGTATAGGTCGGATTAATCGGTACGATTATGGCACCGCACTTCACGGCTGCAAAATAACAATACACAAACTCTAAACAATTACCTAGTTGCAACAAGATCCGATCACCTTCAATGACACCTCGCTGACGGAACAAATGCGTCGTTTGATTAATCGTTTGTTCTAGTTGCTCATAAGTAATACGCACACCCTCATTTTCAAGTGCAAGTTTCGTTGGCGTTTCTTTAGCTTTCTGCGTAATGATAGAGGCAAGGTTCATGACAACACTCCTCATGGAATAAGTTTTTACCTTTACTTTCTATATAAATTAAGCGCTTTCATAAAAGCTCCTGCTTATTTTTAGAAATACCTCGTTACTAAACTTATGATCTGTTTGGCGTGTCGTTTGAATAAAGGCGCAAACAGTATTGCACCTGCTTGCGCCTTTATTGAATCATGTGAATAAGCATCAAACCTACTCAATTCCCTTCCATTTTTGCACGATTCATTGCCCATAACGAAAAGATTGTTACAAGAGATAAAATAAAAGCAACAATGGATACAAATCTCCAATCACCCGTAAACAAACCATAAATTACTGTAGCTAAAATTAACGCACTGACCGAACAAACAGCAATAATATAAATAAATTTAGGTATAGCGCATGCAAAAGACTCGATCAAAATTTCCCCCTATAATGAACCTTACACCAATTACTTTTGAATTGTAGAAGTGCTCCCCTAACGATCTAGGTATACAGATTATGTTAAGCAGAGCAATACTTATTACATCATTACGCTCGATGTTGGTTTATCGCAAGGAACGATTATTTCGTTGATCTTTGTATTGTGATGAAGGAACAAAAAATGAATACTCTTACTACTCAGCAAAGTAACTTCTAAATTGCATTCCTGAGCTATACACACTTGCTATCATCACAAAGAAGAACAAAATTTCAATATAACTATTAGCCGACCAATAGCCAATGAAATACATAAAAACTAAAATGATAAACAAAACCGATGATGTTGTCATTAATAACGTTTTACTCTTTTTTTGACATGAAATTTAGCACCTCCTGAATACACATTGTTAACCTTTATTAAAACAAGGTTAACATACTTTCTAGAGGCTTATAAGCTATTTTCAGTTGCCACACCTTAATCAAATACTAAGTAACAGCCTTGATACTGATGAACCGCTTAATAATAAAGTAAATTATGTTGGAGGTCACTAAAAGCAGAATTACACCGATAAAACTAATTGTAAAACCGTCTTTATAAAACGTGATTGCGTTAAGAATATCAGTATTAATTAATTTACCTATTGAGAAAAACACTAAATAAACGGTAACAATTATTATGACTTGAGACATCAAATTCCTTAGAAACAAAAGAATTCCACCACCTTGTTATATCAATATTATTTACTTAAATAATTATATACGTTTTAAAATTTTTTTTAATGTTCCATGGTCAAAATAAGTGTCCATTAATTCGTTCATCAGTATGAAAAGCACTGATGCTTTTAGTCTTGATACGTTTCTATTGTGTGATGGATCAATTCCTTGAGCACATCTAGATCGATATCAGCCAATTTATTAACATATATACAAGCCTTACTCTTTGTGTGTTTACCGAACCGTGCTAACAGTTTCTCTCTTTTCTCACTTTCATAGGCTAAATAGAGACTAATTTTTGCCTTTCTTGGTGAAAAGCCCGCTAAAGGAGCGTCTCCTTCACGTCCAGATGCGTATTTATAATGATAGCTACCGAAACCTATAATACTAGGCCCCCACATCTTCGCCTTGTACCCCGTTACCTCTTCAAAGATTTCTACTAATTGATAGGCGTCTGCCTTTTTCTTCTCACTTTCTACACTTTCAATAAATTCGGTTACACTGTTGTTGGTTTCTTTCATCTTTGGCTCGGGCATGTATGCATTCTCCTTTTTCTGAGTAAAGCATTCGCATCGTTTTATAATCAAGAATAATGTTGCCAACAGGTGATCGTTTAACTGCGTAACAAGTATCGATTTGAAAGATTAGAAATAAAAGGGGTTCTCAATCGTTTCACCCCATCTAGAATTTGCCGTTCGATACATTGATTTCGCATGAATACGATCATGCCAAATGAAACGGCGCATGACCTTTCTTAACGTCCAAAGCTCATCATAACTGCCTTTACAGACTTTATTTTGAAGATAATTCGGCATCGCTTCAACATACTTTAAAGCAGAAACACGATTTTCATAGATGTCTTTTCAATTTTTGATTGTAACTCCAATTTCTCCCACGTAATAGCTTGTCACATTGTTTGTATGAATAAGAACATCACTTGCAGACAGAGGCACCCAACCATAAAAAGTTTTTCGCTGCTGTCTATTCGTGAAGTTCTTATCAGGAATAGAGTGATATAATTTTCTAAAGTCCCAAGCTGATTTTAAAACGAGCAACTTTAACTTAGAATAATCATCTTCTGAGAATGATGCTCTTTCGCGATCAAATAAAATGCATGTATCTGCATCACGAACGTTTACATTCACTTTCTGTTCCTGAACACTCTCAATCGAGATCCGCTGCTTACTAGTGTCATTGTACGCCCACAAGCAATAGGCTTGTATCTCACTAGGAATTTTTTTTCAAAGCCTCTTCTTTGGTACTGCCCCTCGCATATGCTCCTGGATAATTTTCTGCATAAATTAAATAACCATTTTCATTATATTCGATAATACACTCTACCACTTCACCCATGCTATTTTCCTCCTCATTACACATTAATGAGTACAATACGTCATGGTCGACTCGTTCGCTTTTATGGTGACACTTTCATTATGTAATTACATAAGAAATTCTTGATCTTCGGGGAAGGTTAACTCTAACGTCTTTAATTCTTCTACGTCTTTCCAAGCGATATCATAAATAAGATTGTCAGGATCTTGAAGATTTCTTTTACCTCCTACAACGTTCACCAAGAAGTAGTGAGCTTCAACAGCAACATTAATCTGTTCGTAAGTTGCTTGCTTCACCTTCAGCTTTTCAACGACCTCCACTGTATAACCCGTTTCTTCTTTATTTTGATTCCTCCGTTAAAAGAAGTTCCTATAGTAGTAAATTCGCATAGCCATTCGACTCAATCTTCCAACAACTATATAAAAATAAAAAAATATTCTTGTAGAATGACCTCTAACGTAATTCTAAAGAGACCGATCAATAAGCCATGCCGAAACCACCTACTGAGGAGGATCATCATGAACAACAATGAATCCCTGTCACTTTTAAAGAGAGCAGAAACTATATTTACTAAAATGTCTTTTGTGAAACTCTTATTATTAATCATACCAATTTCAATGGTCTTAACGTTTGTTTACCTTTTTTTTCTCAAGATGTATATAGTGCGATTATGTATACTCTGAATCAATAACGTGGCACATGCATTTGTCTAGGAAGAACTCCCATTGTTTTGCTACTTAACCGTTTTATGAGGGGATTTTGCATCGACTATATACATCAAACCATCAAAACCCCCACATAACAAGAACTTACCCTACGCAAGTTTTCTTAGAGGACTTCTTTAATAGTTCCATTCACAAACTCTTGAAACCTCTCTTCTTCTTCCGAGAATGGATTGTGGTTGCTTTCTTCAAAGATAGTTAACGAAGCTGTTGGGATCAATTGAGCAATTTCAATTCCGAATATCATCGGGCACTGGGCATCGTATTTTCCGGCATAAATATAGCTAGGTACAAGTACATTTTTTTAGCTTCTCCCTAATATCATAGGTAGGATATTCTACCTTTCTAAAATAATCTAGCCTCTCTGCGACAGGTTTGCCACTATTCGGTTTCGTCACCGCTTCTTGCAGCTTATCTTCTGAGTAATAGGACATTAAAGCCCATTCATAATTCAGTTTTCTTCGAGTTTCAATTGGTGTTGCAGGATCGTTTAATTGATCCATAATTTCTACAATGCGAGTGAAATTCGGATTTTCATGGCAATAAATGGAGTTCGGATCTGATCCATATTCATAACTAGCTGCTGCGCCACCTGCGATAATCTTCGTTAAAGAAGCTGGTCGATTAATCGCATACTTCAATGCCAACATCCCACCGGTAGAGTGGCCTGCAAATGCCCACTGACCAAACCCTAAGGTTTCACGAAATGCTTCCAAGTCCAAGATCGTCTCTTCCATACTGTATTCATGTTCATGTTTCGCACCTACGG
The DNA here is from genome assembly GCF_000698185.1 of Geomicrobium sp. JCM 19055. Classification (NCBI taxonomy): domain Bacteria; kingdom Bacillati; phylum Bacillota; class Bacilli; order Caryophanales; genus Geomicrobium; species Geomicrobium sp. JCM 19055. The sequence goes on along the minus strand of NZ_BAXL01000019.1, from coordinate 72,965 downwards.
ATTGTCCCGCACCCCTAAGATTAATGAGGTATACCTTATAGACATCCGTAAATGGATTTGCAAATGCATTTCCACGCTCATTAAAAGCACTATAATGATGGGTGACTGCTAACGGCTCACCATCTCCTTTTATGAAAACTTCAAAGACGCCTCTGTCTGTCTCGATCAGCTGTTGAGTCCACATGCAAGACCCTCCACTTCATTCTGTAATCACTGATAATCTTCTAATTAGTCGACACCACTTAGCGCTTTATACTAATTTTTAACATTCACTTGCGCACTTTACTTTAATAAATCTTTTGAAAAACGCTAGGGTAATCAAGTACAAAACCATCTCGATCGACTCTAATTTCTGTTTGATAACCTCGACACTCATAATCATAGTAACGTTTGCCATCTAGTGTTTTACTATATTTATAACTCTGCTTAACCTTCATAACTTCTAATTCAGGGAATGTAATATAAACCATCTCAAACTTCTTTTCATCACCTACATTCCAACTCTCTCTATTGATTGGTAACGTGTTTGAAAACGGGGTTGCTGATAAATCTACATCAATCGCTCCTCTAAGATTTTCTAAAGGTGCTCCATCCTCATTAAACCAATTCCCATTTCCATCGCTATGTATTTTCAATCGATTTTGGTTGTCTATTTCTATATTCACTTCAGTTGTAACCCAATTTTGATTTAGTTGGATGCAGTATTTTATTGCTATTGGTTTAACGTCATCAACGGTAGTAATGATTGTTCCAATCGCATTAATGTCTTTTTCTATCCTCAAATCAAAATGCTCGTAACCGAATGCCTCTAAATTCTTCCATATAATTTTTTTATTCATTGTATCTCTCCTTCGTTGTCTATTCGCTTTCTATAAAACATTTCCTTCTACAAATCCTACTGACCAAGGACTTTCTACAAATTAAGAAAAGCAATACGTTTACCAACGCATCGCTTAAATCGCTACCTCCTGAAAGCCCTATTAAATTACCTTACGATATTGTATTTACTGTTTTAAGCTTTCTTCATTAAACTAACTGATAAAAAATCTTCACCAAATAAACCATTAATATCTGTCATCCGTTTCATTTTACGATACGTAATAATAGTAAAGTCCTTCATAAAAACACTTTTAAACCGCTCTTCAGAGTAACCAATTCCACCTTTCAAGCTTTGTTCGCGATACACCTCACGATCACTTATGGTTGAAGCGCCATCCTCATTAAAGCAAACAATTCCAAGATAGCCATCATCTTTTAAAGCACTTTTAATCAACTCGATAAAATGCAATCGTCGATGCGGTGCTAAATGATGGAATAACCCACAATCATAAATAAAATCATAGGAATTAGGTTGATAGTTAAAATCAAATATTGATGTACAATAAAATTTAATACTTGAATTTTGTCTATTAGTTTTTTTCAATCGCCCAATTAATTGCGTTTTGCGAAATATCCACTGCGTCTACTTTAGAGCCCATCTTTTCCATGAATATTGCATTACGTCCATTTCCACAACCTAATTCTAGAACCTGAACAGGGCGAAATCCTCCATTATAAAGCTCATATAAATTCTCGTCTGGACCTTCTTCTTTAAAAAAAAGGAATTTGCTTCTCACGATCACGATAAAACTCGTCCCAAAATTGTTTCGGTTCTCTTAATAAATCGTCTAACATTGCAAATAAATCTTCATAACTTATTATATCGTCTTTCAAACAAATCCCCCCTTCAACTATTTTTATAACCTACTTTACTGAATCTAAGGGCTACATAGGTTACACACATATTATCAAATAATTAAAACAACCATTTCAGAGCTTCACTACTTATCAGCTAAAATGTTTTTTAAGAGCCCTAGAACATGCTGTCAGAAAGATCAAATGGAACATCATACATAGATACATACTTTTATTCCCAGGTCGTTAAGACACCATATTTTAAGATTCTCGAGCTTATCCAAAGTTATAGATAATACTCTTTGTAACATTTTTAACCGTTATGTAACAGTAAAGATAGCATTTTTTTAAGTAGCCTCATTATTTAATTATCACACTCTACAAATTAGAAAAAGCGATACGCTATTAACGTATCGCTTACAAGGAACTCCTTTTAACTTTACCAATTAACCATCACTCAGTTTCTTCTACCGTAATCGAGAAGCTCATCGTCTCTTCAACTTCGAATTGGTTGAATGCTGTCACTGTAATCTCATACGTGCCTGGTTCGGTTGGGACACCTGAAATTGTGCGGCTATCCGCAACACCGACCATGCCTTCGGGTAGTCCTTCGAATTCTATGGCTGCATCGTCATCATTGACAAAAAGATCAATTGGACTGATTTCCTCGCCTAATTTCACAGTCAGGTCATCTTGTTGGCGGATGTTCAATTGTCCGATCTGCTGATTGTCGTCTCCATCCCTTTTCGGTGACTCATATGGGATCGGTTTAGGTTCATTTTCTGGAAGTTCAGCAACTGATTCACCTGGTGGCTTTCCTTTTATCGCATTGTTTTATACTTTACAAAGTTAATGTTTTAATTATCCAATAGTCCTTGTTCAACTAAAAAATCTCGTGCGACTTCTTCGGGATCTTCATCTTCAATATCGACTCGGAAGTTTAACTCTGAAATCTCTTCAACCGTTCCAACTCCTGCTAATTGATTTAAAATCTCTTCGATTTCAGGGTGTTGTTGGAGTGCAAAATTCGTCACTAAAGGTGCCGCTTGGTACGGTGGAAATAAATCTTCATCATCTTCCAAAACGACCATGTCATATTCTACGAGTTGTGGATCAGTCGAGAAGACATCACTAATTTCAATACTCCCGTTACTAATGGCTTGATAACGGGTCGACACATCGATGGACGTCACATCTGAGAAACTAAACCCATACACATCTTCAAACCCTGCATATCCGTCTTCACGATCCATAAACTCAAAGGTAAAGCCCACACTCAACTCGTTCGTATAAGGCATTAAATCAGAAATCGTACTCACTTCTAATTCTTCAGCGAGCTCCCTTGGCATCGCTAAGGCATACGTATTCTGAAAGCCCATTGGTTCTAAAAAGTGAAAACCATACTCCTCGTAAATTCCGTCCCGTGCTTCTTGATACGACTCTTCCTCGTCATAACTAAACTCTTCCTCATTTAATAGGTCGGCCAATACCGTCCCACTAAATTCAGGATAAATATCAACATCGCCAACAATTAACGCATTGAAGTCACGTTTGTTGCTCCAAGCGGTGCAATGACTTCTACGTTTAAGTCGGTTTCTTCCTCGATTAATAGCTTGTACATGTTCGCAAGAATCGGGGGTTCCGGACCTAGCTTCCCACCGATGACTAAATCAGGTTCATCTTTAAACATGGAGACGACAGGTTGTATAAACACGATCAATAGGGCGATGGCGACAACGGCTATGATCGGCTTAAATGAGGCACGTCGGTTCCTTTTTGTACCTCGTTCTGTTAAACGAAGGATAACATCTAACACAATCGCTAGAAGTGCAGCAGGAAGTGCTCCAAACAAGATGTATTCATTATTCGTTCGCTGAATCCCTGTCATAATGATTTGCCCGAGGCCACCCCCACCAACGAGAGCCGCAAGCGTTGCCGTGCCGACAATTAACACCATTGACGTACGGATTCCCGCCATGATCGTCGGCATCGCTAGGGGAAGTTCGATTTTCAATAAGCTTCGATAAGAGTTCATCCCCATCCCTCTTGCCGCTTCAACAATGGCTGGATCAACTTCTCGAATTCCGGTGTACGTATTTCTCATGATCGGTAACAATGCGTACGCCGTCAGAGCAATAATCGCTGGTGTCGTCCCAATTCCAACAAATAAAACGAGAAAACCGAGTAAAGCAAGCGATGGAATCGTCTGTAACACCGCTGCAAACCCAATGATCCACTCAGAATAGCGAGTGTACCTCGTTAATAAAATTCCGATCGGTAAGGCAATCGCAACTGCAATCAATAGTGAGACGAGTGAAAGTTGTACGTGCTCCCAAAAGGAGTTGAATAGTAAATCCGATCGTTCTTGAAACAGTGACACGTAAGATTCCATAAAATTCGCCATATCGTTTTGCACCAATCAACATTGACTCATTCCTAGTTGACTGTGCATTCCTCTATTCCTTGCACTAGGAGGGTGCATGTAATCTTTATTTCTAATTGCAGCTATACTAACGCACGAGCTAAGTCTTTATAAGAGACACTTCCAATGACCTTGCCATTCTCTTGAACCGGTAAAGCTGGAAGATGACTACTCTCCAATAGTTCAAATGCTGACTTCACAGAACTTGATGCATCAATTGAAATCATCGTCTCCAACTCGTTGTGATCGTTAAACGTCGTTACCCATTCACCGTGCTCATTAATGATAAACTGTACTGTTACTCGCTGTTCATCACGATGAGTTCGTATGTATTCACTCCTGTCAGTTGGCGTTAACGATTCTTTTAACGACAGGTTCTTCTTTTCAACGGACCGACCGATAAAAGCTTCGACCGCTGGTGTTGCAGGATTTCGTTTCAGCTCATCTGCTGTGCCTACTTGTAACAGAACACCTGCTTCCATCATGCCGATTCGATCTCCTAATAAGGCCGCTTCGTTCATATCATGCGTTACAAACACGATCGTTTTTTTGATTCTTTGTTGTAACGCCTTAATGTCTTTTTGCAATTGTTCTCGTACGAGTGGATCGAGCGCACTAAACGGTTCATCCATTAAAATAATGTCCGGATCACCTGCAAGCGCTCTTGCAACCCCGATCCGCTGTTGTTGACCACCCGATAAATCAGCCGGAAGCCGGTCACGATATGTCTCGGGGTCCATCCCTACAAGTTCTAGTAATTCATTCACTCGTTTTTGTATATCGTCTTGTTTCCATTTTTTTCATCTCAGGTACGACCGCAATATTCTCTGCAACAGTTAGATGAGGGAATAACGCAATTTGTTGCAAGACGTAACCGATGTTCCATCGCAATTCATGCATGTTGACGTCTGTATGATTTGAACCATTGATCGTAATCGTACCGCTTGATGCATCAATTAATCGGTTAATCATCTTAAGCGTCGTCGTTTTGCCACATCCGCTAGGTCCAATTAGCACGAAGAATTCACCACGTTCAATCGTAAACGATAATCCCTTTACTGCTTTTCTGTCTTCTGTAAACGACTTGTCCACTTGATTAAATGTAATCACCGAAACCGTACCCCTCATTTCTTCACTCATTCAATTGCTCATCAAACGTAGTATAACCCGACTTTCAACTTTAAAAATAAACGACCACTTTCGCAAACTTCACATAATTCCTGTGCTGTTCTCTTAATGCATAGTCTATTTTTAACAGAAAATGGATGTCAGGTAAAACGTTTTTATTTCTTTATTCGAAGATCGCATAGTAGAGCCTCGCGAACGTGAAAGGTTATTGCTTGAACAGTATTCGTTTGTCGCTTATTATGAACCTTTCGAATGGTTACGCAAAGGGGGAAACACGTGCAAAAAGATGTAAATAAGATCATTACGAACGTAAGCTACACCACGTTTTTTCGTTTTATGTGTTGCATCCTTTCTTTCATTAGTGTTTACAAACAGTGTGGGTCATTATTATCTTGTAGGGTTTCTATTCTTTTTTTAGCGGATTAACGATTGTAGAAATAAGAAAAGGGAGTAAGAAACTATCCATACTTTATGGATTGTTCTTTATTATATTTTTATTGCAAGGGATTTTAGAAATTTTTGTTTATTGAGGGTGGTGTTCGTGTGTCGAAACATCTTAAAGTCTGGAGGTCTATATGATGAACACATTAGTAATATTAACAATTTTAAGTTTGACTCTAGGTAATGTAATCGTCACTAACATCATTAAGCATTCACATCCTAAAAAAAACAGTGAAATTTGTAAGCGCTCATCTATCGCTTGTGCCATTTATACCTTTATCTTGGCTTTTCATTTTAGTGTCAGATATAAGTTCAATTTTTGCGATTACCATAACTGCCATCTGTGTATTTCTATATGCATTTACTTTGTATGGTTATTTGAAAGACAGCAACAACAACTCAACTGAAAGCCAAGATTAATACGAGAATAAGTTCTTTTAATTTCCTAGTTATATAGGGACATACTCTCATGGAATATCTCTTCTCAAATCGATTGATTACCTTTATCATTGAACAAGATCATTCAAAACAGGAGGAGGTAATTGTATTAAGAAAGTCATCATTAGAAGATTTCTAACAGTCATCTTACTTCTAACATCATTAATTAGTTACTTTAGTCTTTTGGATGTCTTCAGAGATCGTGATATTACTTGGATTCAAAACATAACCTTCGCTTTATTTGTTAGCGCAATGTTCTTAATCATATGGCTAATGGAAGTCTTTCGTAGACGCAAACAAGATAACGGGGCTTAGAAGGACAGCATGATTGTCGGCAGAGCGCGAGGTAAGCGTGAACTGCGAAACACAGTCTTCATAGTTTGGCTTTAATTATTATCTTGCTCTTCTGCCATCTCCTCAACGATATCTCCTTCTTCTGCATCATCAGGGATTACATCTTCAAGTTGAAAGAAACCCTCGTCAAATTCATCAACTTCTTCAAAATCCCAAACCGTTATCGTCTGCTCAAACTGTGCAGAAGTTTTCCTTTTCACAATCATATTAGTTTCTTGATCGAACCAATACTCGCTTTCGCCTTCATCAAAGCTGACAATTACTTTGTAAGTCAGCACATCATTCACTTCTTCTTCACCCTCATACGTGAGCAAAGTGTCCTCTTCAGCAATATTACTTTCAAGAGTACTCGCCCAATTCAACAAGTCTGCAGCAGCATCTTCTTCAATCGGTAATTCTTCTTCATTGTAGACGTTATAATAATCTTGATAATTGATGACATGTTGGCCGTCAGATGCTTGATACATCGTGCCTGTCGTTTCCTCCTCATTACTTTCAAACCTTGAGTGGATTGGATCCGCAGATAAATCTGCATATTCAATTGTATCAAGTGGCTCATTCTCCTCACCAGCGATTTCAAACTCAATTCGATAACGCTCAATTTCAGCAACGTTCCTGATGAATTCAGTTGCAATCTCTTCAGCTTGATTTAGCTCTTCCATTTCAATATCTCCTAATTCTTCATTATCAGAATCATCTTCTGAGACTTCATTATCCCCACCCGTTAAGGCAGTCTCTTCACTCTCAGTCTCACTACAAGCAGAAAGCGCAGATAAGACAAGTAGGCTACAAGCTAATGGATATCGTTTCTTCAAAAGTATACCCTCCATATTATATAGACGATTGACTTATTCCTTGCTTCCCTTTTAATGAATGGTTAAAACTGCTGATGAAATTACTACTCGAGATATTTAACTTAAAATTCAATCTTTTTATTATAAGCGGATAACTTAACCCCACAATCGGTTCACTACAGCAAGTGTTAGTTAATTGAATATGTTGTTTTCCAATTCCTCATTCATTGTCTCAATATTCATTGTTCCCTCGACAAAATACGGGTATGCATCTTCATGTCTTTGATCACTTTGCATGCCAATCTCTTTGCCAGTTTCAAAAAAATTCACGGGTCTCTTTAGACCAGGCTGCTAACTTATTATAATCCTGTATATAGGGTTCAATCTTTCCAAGTTGATATTCTACACTCTGTGCAGTTACTAACAAAGCACCCCAACCGCGTAAATCACCGTTTTCTACGTCCATCTGAGATACTTGGTCAAATTGCTTATCATTAATGAGTTCAATTTCATTTTCATCAAGTTCCTCAAGCTTTCCTTCATGAAATTCTCCATTTACATCATAATGATGTTGATTCAATGCTTCAATAATACTCATCATAAAGCCAATTGCTTGAGTTCCATGTGGTTCAATTTCATTCGTATCGTGACGATCAAAATTTAACCAGCGTAAATCATTAACCATCTTCGTTTCTTAATCAAAAACTAGATGATTGCTATAGTAAATGCTATTTCCCCTAAAATTATAATTGTCAGGGAGTTGCTCTCGTGCCTCATCTTCTGTTATTCGTCCCTCTTCAGGTAATTCAAAATCAGCGAACAAGGTTCCAATTTGATGATAATCCTCCTGATCAAAAGAAGACTCAATCGTCATGCTGTGTTCAGTTTCCTTTTGATAATCTTCACTAGTCTCATCATCGGTTTTCACAACATTACTCTCAGATTGGCACCCAAATAAAAGAAAACCAAACAACAATAATAAAGATCTACTCTTTCGAATCGTTGACCACTCCACAAAATGAGATTGTTTCCTAATTATATAGTAGATGAGTCATTTATCAACATAATTACCAGAAAATTCAATACTCAAGCTACGAAGCTTCCGCTCTCTCATTCCCCCGCCCCCACCTACAACATGATGCAATTCTTCTATCATGTTCGACCCTTATATTAGTTTAAAAATATCTATATTAAGGAAAATAGTAAGTAATAGATTAGGGGGAGAGTTCATGGATAAAAGCTATACTTACATAGGTCTTATGACGATATCGTCGATGGTATTCATGGGTTGCAGTAACGGGACAGAGAATATAGCTGAACCCGAAGAAACTGAAGAGGTCGCTTCAATTGATGAAAACGATGACGCACTAGCTCAACATCCAGATGACCTCAATGAAGGTGAAACGATACTTCAAAATGCAATTTTTACAAATGAAAGTACGGAATCTTACTACATGGAACTAAGAATAACGAATGAATTTGATGAAGAGTTAGAGTTGAAGGATGATACAAGAGACATCAATGAGTATGTACTCTACGATGATGATGTTATTTATTCTAGAGAAGAGCACTTGGATCACGCAGTTGGTGTATTGTACACATCTAATGATGCTGAGCGTATTTATAATTATTTAGAAGATCATCTCGTTTATGAATCGGAAGAGCTTTTAGAGGAAGGAACGACCAACTTAAGTGCTTGGGTTGGATTTATGAGAAATGCGATCGAAACGATCGATTCTTCAAATATTAATTACGAAGGATTAGAGGAAGTTAACGGCGATCCATCTTACAAAGTTTCAGTAAGTGATGAGGGGGCAATGACTACTTTTTGGTTAGAAGAAAGTACATTCAATGTTCGACAGACAGAAACACAATTACACGAATCTGATCAGGAATCGGACACAAAAACAACAACTGAAGTTCTTGAATTCGAACAGAACGCTGGACCTTTTGAAGAAGGTTTTTTCAGACTTGAAGATGTCATTTCTAATGAAGCTGAGGAAGGAGATATTTCTGAAATTATTTCAGATGAAATTGAAGATGAGACTGGTGAAGATTACTAATCATTACTAGAGAAAGGGTTAAAACCCTTTAAAATCGTCATGGTTTCGATCTAATAACAGAACTTTATCTCCATGTCGTATTAAGCAAAGCGTCCAGAACTTATAATTAATATCCATGACTTATTCACTCCTTTACGTGCCTTTTCACTAAGATCTACGCGATCCATATTGTGGACAAGATAAACTCCACAACTCTTATCTTAGATCCTCTCGCCATAAACGTTCCATAGTAACTTCATTGTTGATGTAATTTAATACAAACACATCAGGATTACTAAGACGTTTCCAACTGTTGAAATCAAACCTGTTATCATAACTCTTTAATAGTAGAGACATCAAATTTCCGTGGGTAACGATTATGGTGTTTTCAGACTCATTTTCAAAAGCTTCGTCTACAACGTTTACGATTCGCTTCATAGCCTCTTTACTCGACTCGCCACCTTCGAATTTCAATTCCAAATCACTGAATGTTGTTTTAAGCTTTTCAAGCCAGTCAGGTAAATCCCTTGTACTTAATGTGCGCTCTGATAAACGTTCATCAATCTCTATTTTTAGTTTAGCTTTTTCGCTCATGGGTTCCACGGACTGAATTGCTCGTAAAAAGGGACTTGATATAATTCGATCGATTTTAATTTCCGAGAAGAATTCAGCTAAATATATTGCCTGCATAAATCCTTGTTTAGTTAATTGTGACTCTGGAGGTTGCCCTTGTGCTTCACAATGTCGTACTATGTATATTCTTTTTTCCATACACCATTTCTCCCCATTTATGTATAACAACTTTACTTCCATCTACACATCAACGTTGTTATGACGAATGAATTCAAATCATTGCCTCCGCATGTTTAATGCTTTCCTTCAGATATATTGGTGAATTGGGGTGACTTACGATTTCCTCAGTTGTTAACCATAATACGTCTTCCACCTCGTCAGGGCTTTTAGAAAATGCTTCCCCCGATTCATATTCACAAAGAAAAACAATATCCACAACATGTTCACCTTTATCTGTTACGAACGATGTACTATGTACATAATTTAACTCGTCTTTAACGTTCACACCGACTTCTTCTACGATTTCTCGCTTCACTGTTGTCTCTAAGATGTCTGATGAATTCCCAACTAGATCTACCTTGCCCCCAACAAGAGAAAGCTGGCCACCTGCATGTTCCTCTTTGTGGCTTCTTACAATAATCAACCACTTATCATTTTTCCTTATTGCACCTTCAACATTTACAATAAACATTTTTAAGTACCTCCTATTAAAATATCCTTACTACTTCTTCACAGCTTGCAATATCCCCTTTTATAAGCTCTCTTATGTCGTTAAATGGACTTTCATACACAATCACGTCTGATCTTAGTACAACGTTACCAATTCTTTTCTAATTAAGATCGTGTTTAAGATAGCCTACTATTTCGATGTTTTTATTGAATTCACATCAGTTGGTATAATTAAAAGATAACTAAGTGAATTGGGATCGTTATTATAACTTGGTTAGGAGCTGAGAATACGATGATTAGAGGGAAGTATGAGCTTGTTAGTAAAGAACAGTTGAATAAGTATGCAGAGCTTGCTGTACGGTCGGGTGTAAATGTGCAAAAGAATCAATTAGTCATTATACATAGTGACATCGAACATGCTACGTTTGCACGTCTAATCCAAACAGCTGCCTATGATGTGGGTGCTTCAAACGTGGTTATCGATTGGACAGATGAACAGTCTACTAAAGAATTTTATCTACATGCGACAGATGATGCCATCGATCACTTTCCTGACTGGCAGATTGCCCGCTATCAGGAGTGGGACAATAGGGGTGCTGCGTATATCCACATTATTTCAGAAAATCCAGGGGTCTTTAGAGAGGTATCCCCGAAACGGATGAGCCGTTTCCAAAAAGTCTCCCGCACCAAATTGAAGGATCATTACGCAAAGACAAGATCCCACGAGGTACGTTGGTGTCTTCTCGCTGTGCCATCCTTTGCGTGGGCAACTAATGTATTTCCCCACTTACGTAAAGAAGAAGCTCTGCAATTATTATGGCAATCGATCTTACAAGGAGCTCGGGCAGATGGACAAAATCCTATAAAAGAGTGGGAAAATCATGACAAAGCTTTCGAGTCCCGAAAAAAATTCTTGAACGACAGCCAGTTCGATGCCTTGCATTTTACGAATCGTCGTGGAACTGATTTACTAATCGGGATGCCTAAAAATCACCGATATATCGGCGGGGGTGTTAAGGATAAAAAGGGAATCCCATTCTTTCCGAACATTCCCACTGAAGAGATCTTTTCCGCTCCCCACAGAGATCAGGTCAATGGAAAACTAGTCTCCACTAAACCGCTAATCTATGGAGGCAGTGTCATCGACGATTTCTACCTAATCTTTAAAGAGGGACGGATTACGGATTATGATGCTACCACAGGTCGAGAAGCATTAAAAAGTCTCATCGAAACCGATGAAGGTTCACATTATCTAGGTGAGATTGCCTTGGTTTCTAATCATTCTCCTCTATCTCAAACGAATACTCTCTTTTACAACACCTTATTTGATGAAAATACCGCCTGTCATATTGGAATCGGCAACGCTTCCCCTTCTAACCTTCAAAATGGCAGTGACTTATCGAAGGAAGAATTGAAAGAAGCCGGACTAAATACTTCACTCCTGTTAATCAATGTGACCTTTGGTACCGAAGATATGAAAGTAGTAGGTATTAAAGAAGACAAAACTAAAGTCCTTATAATGAAAGATGGTGATTTTCAATTCTAATATGGCTACTACTAAAGTGTTTTGAGTAATTAATAATTAGAGGGGAATTATAGAATGACAAAACCTACGGTAACGGTCACACCAAGACAATCCTATATAGACGAGGATGTAACCATCATAATAAGTGGATGCGATCCCGGTGAAGAAGTCTCATTATATTCATACGTCACAGACGATGAAAATGAACCGTTTATGTCAAAAGCTACGTTTATTACGGATACAAAAGGTCAGGTACTGACCTCTAAAGTGGCCCCTATTTCTGGGAATTATAGTGAAGTAGATGTGAACGGCATATTCTGGTCAATGTCCCATGAAACGAAAAAACACGGTCATTATTTTACAAAAACGACTGCAAAGGAATTAATGATTACGATCAAGTTAGAGATCGATAATGAGGTTGTTGATGAGGTTCTAATCGAAAGATATTTTGATAAAGGTGAGGTCACCAGAACCGATGTTAATCAAGACGGTACAGTTGGTACCTTATATCAACCAATTCATGAAGGAAACTATCAAAATATCATATTGTTAGCAGGCTCAGATGGGGGACGCTTAGAACATTCAGCAGCTCTCCTAGCTTCTAAAGGATTTAACGTGCTAGATCTCTCGTATTTTAATCAATCAGGGGTACCAAAAGATCTCGAAAACATTCCTTTGGAATATTTTAAGAGTTCAATAGAACTTTTAAAGAAAATTACCGGTAATCACGGAAAAGTAACGCTTGTTGGTTATTCAAGAGGTGCTGAATTGGCATTATTGTTAGCATCGGAATACGATGAGTTTAATGCGGTTGTTGCAGGGGCACCGAGTGCATACATAACATCTGGATTAAGAAATTCGATTTACGCACCAATCAACTCGTGGACAATTAACGGTGAAGCTAAACCCTATCTTAAATTCCGTTATCGTCCCAGTACTATGCTTTATTTCATAAGTAAATGGTTAACAAAAAAAGCCAGTATCCTTTAAAGGAATTTGGGATAGCAGCCTCAAGACTACGATTAATGAAGAGGTCAGAATAAAAGCAGAAAATATTAAAGCCCCAGTTCTTCTCCTCTCAGGTACTGATGACGAAATCTGGCCGTCTTCCTTATTTTCCGAAGAAATAAAAAGTCGGTTACCGCAAACAGAACATTTCGATTATGAAAGTGCAGGGCATTTTCTTTCTTTTCCTTACGCTCTACCCAACATGCCCTCTACGATTTATGAACACGTTGGTGGAGGAATGGTAATGAAATATGGAGGAACGCAATCTGCCAATGCCAATGCTGCCAAGGAATCTTGGCCCGTCATAGTATCTTTTTTTACAAAGACACGCTTGTTAACCCAATGAATGATAGAAATTTTGTAAGAGAAACCAGCTGTCATATCAGCAGCTGGTTTCTTGTTAGAGTACTTAATTAATGATAGTGACATTATAAATCTGCATTCAAACCGATCTTTTACTATCTTCACTTCAGATCTGAAGACAACATTCCATATACGATACTGTCTGTCCATTCATTTTTATTCCAAAAATCTTGTATGAAATGCGCTTCCTTTCTCATACCTATTCGCTCACATAATTTTTGTGAAGGTATATTCCGTGCATCAAGATTTGCTTGGATGCGATGTACAGAAAATTCATCAAATAGTTTATAGACTAAACTACTTACTGCTTCCGTTGCCAACCCTTTTCCTGATACTTCATTCGAGAAACTATATCCAATCTCAACAGTATCTTTCATATCTGTATACCATACTGATAAATCACCAATGACTCTATTCCCATTTTCAACCGCCAAACTCAACATAGAGTCTTTTGATAATGAACAATTGGTTAGCTTTTTATTAAATTCTCCCTCTAAATCTTCATGTACCCATTTATCATGCAGGAGGTATTTACAAGTATCATCGTTATTATAGATTTTAAATACATCAAGTGAGTCATTACTTTCAAATGGTCTGATTGTTAATCTTTCAGTGTTAAAATTCAACGAAACACATCCCTCATAACTATAATTTCAGGCGTTACAGGATTGCTCTCTAAAATAGAGTATCCATTTAATTCCACTTAAGATTTTGTTAAGATTATAGTAATAACATGTACTTCATTAGGAGAGAACATTATGCCGTACTCAGAAATCGCAGTAGCAACTACCGCCATTCAAATTATTACAATCTTAGGGGTTATAACAATCGTATCTTTTCTTTTTTATATACTTATTAAAGCACTTAAGAAAGTTAATGATTAGTAAATGAACTCACTGAACCTTTTTATATACAGGTAATTGAAAAATGGATCTTTGGAATCGAGAGGAAAATTTACCGTTTTTAATTGATTTTCACTACCTCCTATAATCTTATCTCCTGTAGTTTTTTTATGAACAAAGGCCACATTGCAGATCCAAAAATAAAACCACCTATTATAAATCCTACAACACCTTGCCAGTAAGCCTCTCCACCAAGTATTAAGCTAATTAAAAGCATTAATATGCCACCTATAAGAGCACATATGACTCCGTACTTTATACGATTAAGCATTTTAATCACACCTTTACCTTATCGGTGAAAACCTCCAGGTTTATTAAATTGCCGTAGTAAGTAACTTTTGTTTAACTAATTATCCTGCACAATCCACTTCATACTATCTTTCTCTCCTTATAAGGCAATAACAACACTCTATACAGTCATAACTCAAAGGACCAAGAACAATTTTGGACTTGTGTATCTACTCATTCCATAACTTTTTAGATACAATTAATTTTCCAGACGCAATAAAACAACTGATTAAGAAACCTATAAATGTCTTGAAGCACTTTGTTGTAGTGTAACCGGATTATTTAACAAGAGCCTTATAATTACATCTAGTCCTCCCATCATGAAAGCCACTGCCAAACAAAAAAACAAAAAAAATGTTATGAATCTTTTCATGTCTACACCACCTCCAATTTTAACCTATTAACAGGTTAAATCGTGTAAACCTTCTAAGACTTTCACCTAAGATTTACGGTTTTCTATATTTGTGATTATCTGTTGATGACAACAAAATAACACTACTCCACGCTAGAGATGAAACAATAATAATACTAAGCAAATGCCCCCACCAAGGTAGTACATTTCTTAGTGATACTATAATTATTAAATAAGCAACGAAAACCAACGATACCTTTAACCAATGATTCTTTATAAAAGTAGCTTTCTTATTTTGAGACCGTTTCTTATCATCCACTTTCATCCGCTCCTAATCATCTGTCCATACAACAAAGATGATTGATTGAAAATTACCCTATTTAATTTTTCATTTAAAAGTCAACTGTCCTTATTGCAGTAGCGTGGTTAGAGGTTAATCACCTACGCTATTCTTTATTTCGTAATGCAATGAATTCCGCCCATAAAAGCATCAAGATTCCCATAACTAAAGCTATAATCGCCCCTGTCTGGAACATTTCTACTCGCATTATCCCCAATAAACGTTCAAACTGATCTTCGTTCATAGTTTGGATCGGCTCTAGGTTTGCTCCGTAAATTACTGTAAGCATGTATGGTGTAACCCACAAGAGTGTGGAAATAACTATAAATATCGATGCTAAAAAAATGTCTCCCCACAGAAACCCTCCATCTCCATAAATCACAATAAATTTGGAATTATTAACCATTATTGTAATTTCCCTAGATAAAGAGTGAGTAAACGGACATTTCTTTCATGTGTATCCCCAAATCGCGATTTATTTTTGTCTGAAAAAGGTGCTGTCCCATAAGGACATAAATTAGACCTTGGGAACAGCACCTCCTTATTTTGATAAGTTTACTCAATAATTTGTTATAAGTTTTCCATCAATATACCCTTTTAATTGCTTTGAGTTAATTTTTTTGGAAGCAGACGTATTCAGGCTTTTCATACCTGGGATTGGCAATATAGTCCTTTAATGCTATTCTGCTATCCCAATACATTTTCACTAGTGTTTCTTTACTAGGCAGATTTTCCGTTTTAAATCCTTCTGTGCTTTCGCCTAGTCTCTCCGCAACTTCTTTTTCATAATATTCATCTAAGTAGTCTTCGGCAATCATGTAATCAAATACATATATTTTTTTGATCTTCAAAAGGGAACATTAGATAATTCTTAAAAGGTATTGAGGATGCTTCTAAAGTAAACGAATTGTTAAGGTCTAACCACTCATCAGATGTTCTACTTTGTATGTTATTAACAATGTTTGGGTATAGATTAGCTTTTGGATTCCCACCCCAAATAGAAGCATTTTCGATGTTTAATCCATTGATTAGTGCGTCGTAAATTTTCGTCGTCGTGGAATCATTGTGACTATATACATGGTATAGAAACATTTTATCCCTCCAGACTATTGTAATTTAATTGTCCCTAAATCAGCTAATTCTGTATCCGTGATTGGCAAGAATTTCACGTAAAAAACATCATGAACTCTGCTGTAATCTTTAATACAGATATTGTTACCCATAATTACTTTCATAGATGATGCCATAATGTCCATGCTGTTATCTCTGTTCCGTGTATTACATGTAATGCTACGGTTAAAAGAATCCGTAGTCATACTGCTGTTCTTTATCTAACTCAATACTTTCTTGTAGAAATTAATCTTCAAATCCCGATCCCTTCGTAATAAAACCTTGTAATGTCCCACGCATAATAAATTGAAATAACAATTACCAAAAGTAATACTGACCAATGCGTTGCATACTTTTTATCCGCAAGTAAGATTAAAATATACCATCCTGCAAGCATAATTATAGGCGTTCCAATATAAAGCCAATTCTCTGGATACCAAAACAATGTAGAGAGAAAAATACTGTAAACAATGATTGAGCTTGAAATAACATAATAATGAGGTTTGCTTAGGTTGATTTGTTTAATGTACGTATAAGACCATAGGATTGAAATGATTGCCAGCATGATAAATACAGATGCATTCAAACTTCCACCAAATCCAGATCCAAAAATATAAAAAAAACTAAATACAGACAAGAACACTAACAATATAAAAAAAAGCCAATATGGACCCAAGCATATTTGGTCATGGATAGACCTCCAGAAAGATATGTGAACATTTAAAATGTAAACAACAGACAAAGATTTCTAAAACATTTGCATTTATTGTACAGCATCATTTCAAGTTTATGAATTCCAAAAACATAGGCCAGTATATATTGTTGATGTTACAAACTTCTGAGAAACGATGTCTCCCTTAATTAAACAAAACGCCCAATTGTTTAATAGCATATTTAAATTAAATCTTTCCAGATGCACACCATACTGTATGCTCAAGATAGCCATGAATTCTCCAATCTCTAACCCCGATTGATTGAATGCCGCTTTTTCAATATTAATTTCTCTTCCAACAAAGTTGCCAGTTGTTGAACCGATCTGTGACTTTTCACCAAATTGCAGGAGCATCTATTGACCTCTTTATAATGTAATGGTAATAATTGGGAGGAGGTGTATATTATGAAGAAGGTAAGCAACATACTAGGTGTGCTTATGGTTATTTTTGTAATAATTGACCTCACACTTTTAATTTCAGGAAGTTCTTTTAGCTTATTTTTTTACAATCCCTTTAATTTTCGGTGTGTTTTTATTAGTACAAAATATAATTGGGAAAAAAAGAAAACACTCTTTCCAGAGGTTTCATTATTTTTAATTATATCTCGATTTCATTGCTTTTTGTATTTTCTATATGGTGGATTTGGCTTGATTATTTTGCATAAATGATTTTATAACTATCAATTATTTATGCTTCTTTGTTGTACTCTTATTGATATACATAATGATCCATATAAGTTACACAAAACCACAACGTGTTAATCTATAAAATTAAACAGTAGCACCTATGGTTAAAGTAATTAAACTTGGATAATTACATGAAAGAGCATGATGTGTTTAATTCAATGTGATGGACTTTTCAAATTCTTCTCCATCCACTGTAACCCAAGTCATATCAATATCTATTGGATTATCAACGGTTTGTGCACATCCTCTACAACCGCTATTATCTGTGTGCATACCGTTTTGATCTAGGGGAATCCCAAGTTTAGTTATACCTGTACTTGAAACAAAACCGAAAGTATCTACATCTTCTGGATTATTCGGTAAATACGTGAATGTTATAGAACTCGTTTCCTCTGCTTCAACAGTTTGATCTGCTTCAAACTCCACATTCCATACATCACCCTCATAGCTTTTCTCCATTATTTCACTACAACCAGCCAGAAAGAGAAACGTTAATATTAATAAACCTATTCTTTTCATATTAGACCCCCTATACATATTTCAGTTTAAATAGCATGCTACATTATAAAGAATATTAAATGATATTAATTTATTGTTTTTGACTACTACATTCACTTACATTAAAGCGCCCATTAATTGAAAAACATATCATATAAGTAAAGCTACACTAAGCTCTTTTTTTACCAACGATATATATGATAAACGAAAGACCCATGATATTATCAAAGATTAGGGTTTTTTCCGTATATAAAAAAGCAGGCGATAACTAAATTAGTCCTCACCTACTTTTCCTGTGATTTGAACGCTTTCATTGTGAATTCGTTTCTTTAAGCTGTCTGATCATAAAGTATCCCGCAGCTATTAAAAATACTGTTGCAACAGGAAAACCTATCGGGGTAGCGTATTCAAAAGTATCCCTAAGAAATCCCGCAATAAAGAAAAAAAACACTAGCTAAAAGCATACAAGCTACAATCCCAATTCTGTTCATGGTATCTTACCTTTAAAATAAGACTTTGTTTATTATGTTATCATAAATGATTAAATATTCAATAAATATTAAAAGTGAGCACTGATGCAACCTCTGCCTACAGCAAGACTTAAAACTGAAGCCCAGTAAGCCACTTAGAAAACGGTTGCTTAGATAATAGCCGCTTTTACATTGAACGTTTTTTATCAAAGAAAATTAGTATATTTCAATCAGCATCCTCATTGCAGGATCGCGCCCAATTCTGGAATAAACCTAAAAATCCTATTAAATAAAGATTTAATCCAAGCTGTTTATTCAATTCCTAACTGCTCATTTTTCGAAACACTAAAAGTGAAACAGAACGAACGATAAATTGGCCAACAAATAATGCTATTCCAGTGAACATTATCGTTAAACCTCTTCCGAATGGGTTAAACCAAGACTCATTTGGAATTGTTATAAATATTGCTCCTAACAACACCGATATGAAAATTGTAACGATATACACTAAAATCATGCTACGAAGTTTGACTTTTATAGATACTACACCTACAAATAGCACAAATAATAACAAAAACAGACTCAATAACAAAGAAGGTGCATCTTCCCCTCTTGAAAATTGCTCAGTTTCGTAGAAGTGGAACAAAAAAAGGAACAGGTATCAATGTAAGCACTAACCATAAGATCTTCATAATCCTCCTCCTCTCTAAATTGCTATTGATAACGTTTCTACACGCGGGAGCGATCATTCAGTATTCTTGAACCGCGCCCTATAACGGAAAAATACATCCCTTTAAAATAACAAATCAAAGACAAAAGGTACTCCGTATAATAGTAATATTAAGAAAGTAATGCATCCACCCCATGTAAGAATAATTTTTGTCTTGCTTGAATTAGACTCTTCTTAAACTTTGTATGAATTAACTCTTATTTTAAAAATTATTAATAATAGTCATCTTTTTTTCTGCAATTATCTCCCATGACATCGTTTGTACTTTTTACCACTACCGCAAAAGCATACATCGTTTCTACCAACTTTAATAGGTTTATTATTGCCAATAATATATTTTTGCCTTGCCCACGCTATATTCATTAGAGCAATTTTTTCATGGTACAAGTGTTTCCAAGGAGATCTTTTATAATCCAATGTCGTTTTACCATCTAGGTTATAATCCACGGAACATATAAAATTGTTATTATTAGAAGATAAAACCTATCATTTCGGTTATCTTTTCTATATACATTTAGATATACTGAATCTGCTTCCATTTTACCATTTTTCGTTCTAATACTTGGTATTGGCATATTTCTTAATTCCTTTACCCAATCGACTGCTTCTTGAATAAAACCAATAATATTAGATTTTTCTCCCTCATCTCCAATATATACGTTAGCTCTAAATCTCTTCCTATTCTCTATACTTGCATTTTCTACATTCCTTACAGAATATCGCTTCGCATCAATGCTAGGATAAATATAGAATTTGATTTCATTTAAATCGATTTCTTCATCAGAGGGTATTGGCATACTTATGTCTTTACGACTAAGAAGATTTTTTTAAGCAAGTATCAAATGCTAAATCCCCTCTTAACATATCCTCTATTTCTTGTTTATTAAATCTGACAAAGGTCAAAACTATCCTTTCATTATGAAAATTAATAAGATACTTTTCATAGTTTGGATATTGGTTATAAACTAACATTGCAACCTCAATTGACGACTGTAGCAAGTAGTTCCTATCAGTATTCTCCGTTTCAATATTAATGTTTAATTGTGTATGGTTAATACTTTCATCATCTAACCCTCGACATACAAAACCTGGTAAGCTTAATTCTAGCTCGGTTAGATGAAATGCAATTACCTTACTGTCATTATTAACAATGGACTCATAATTGTTATCAATAAATTCAACTACACCCAATAATATTGCACTACAAGTATCATAAACATTTTCTATTATTTCGTTAAAAGTGTAATAAGTAAGGTTTTTAGATTTAATTGTTTTATCTTTTACGAACCTAAATGTTACACTGGATTCCGAAATAATAACAGAACCATGATTAATTGCATTTCTAATATCTACATCCACGGTATCAGTCAATTCTTTGAATCCATTTTTTTTCTAAAACTTGAATTAAAGGACCCAATTTATTTTGAGACCTATAATCTTTTTCTGTAACTTGTGTTAGAAACGATGCAATAAATTTATATAAATTTGTTAAACACCCTTCTACTATAGATATATATGTAGGAATTTGATACATTCTTGTTTTTAATTTCTTATTGATATTAACATTAGCTAAATCTTGAATGACCTCAGTGATTTGCCTGTATGTATCAAAAGCAATAAAAAAAACTTTCCAGCATTATACTGTCTATTACCACTTTTTCAGTTCTAGAAGAACACCATTTATCAAATGTTTCAACTGTATTTCTTCTTATATTATCATTGAAATAATAACTAGGTTTTTGCTTCAATACATAGTAGATAACATATTTGAACTCAGAGTTAAAATCTTTAATATCCTGTTGAGTTATTTCATTAAATTGTCTTACTAAACCAAACTCTATATACCGCTCTCGGTAGAGGCTTTTTATATGATCTACGTAATTATACATATTATCTCCTAATGATTTTAAGCGCCTCGATTCCATACCATTTATGGTCTAGCCATAGATATTAAGATTTCAACATGAGGGTCGCTTGTGTCTGATTATCGGCGTACCAATATAAAGCCAACTTTCTGGATACCAAAATAATGTTGATAAAAACATGTTATAAGCAATAGTCGAGCCTGAAATAACATAATAATAAGGTCTGTTTAGGTTGATTTGTTTGACGTATGTATAAGACCATACGGTAGAAGAAATTGCCAGCATGATGAATACAACTATATTCAAACTTCCACCAAACCCTGATCCGAAGATGTATATAAAAGAGAATACTGATAAGAAAACTAACAATATAAAGAAGGCGATGTGAACCCAACTTTATACTGGTCATGACAACCCTCCAGAAATATGTGAGCCTGTTGCTATATCACAAGATCACGGTCAGTTTATAGTTGACTCATATTTCAACTATTTTCACTACTGAAAGTTAATTTTCACACTACACTTAAGAAGAAGACCTACTCTTCAACACTTGAAATACAATAGATAGTACAATAAAGAAAATACCAAAATAAATTAAACTCATTACTTCTATGCCATAGTAAACCCACGTAATACCAAAAATTAAAAAAAGAGATGCCAAAAGCAGCA
Organism: Geomicrobium sp. JCM 19055; assembly: GCF_000698185.1. NCBI lineage: Bacteria > Bacillati > Bacillota > Bacilli > Caryophanales > Geomicrobium > Geomicrobium sp. JCM 19055. The sequence goes on along the minus strand of NZ_BAXL01000019.1, from coordinate 50,911 downwards.
AAAACAAAAGCAAGAAATTTATATACTCTATTATTTTCCTTAAGTATTTTTCTCATATTCATAACTCCATATCAAATATAATTCTTATATAGTACTCTACGTTATACAAGGAAATACGATAAGCGAAGCCTATTCCTTACAGGGATGGGGAGAGCGCGACTGTAATCAAATCCTTAGGTAGATATTACTGTAGTCGGTTAATTGCAAATTCTAATAGAGAAAAAGCCTTAATTAATACTACTTGTTTGTCTTTGATATAAAATCTTGCAGGAGGAGATTTACATGAGAAGAAAAACATTAGTTTCAGCGTCAATTGCAGGAATATTAAGTGGACTACTATTTTTATCATTATCCTATTTAATTTACGGTTCTGCCACCATTATGACTACAGTAGGGGTTTCTATAGGTGGTTTCGTTGGTACTTTTCTAGGTAGGATTATAATGGTAAATAAAAGCAAAGTTGATTCAACTTTGCTTTTTAAATCCAGTCCCCATTGCAGATTGCGCCCTATAGGTGAAGAAGAATGATAATGCTAATCAAGTACTTGGTACAAAGGATTGATCACGAACCACAACCGTTTCTGGAACAAAACGTACCAAAATATTAGCTTTATCTAAATTCCTGAACCTAGGGTCCCATTTTTCTTCTTTAATACCGAGATAACGTGACAGCAATCGCTCTGCTATTTCTTTGTCAAATGGCTGCACCGTAGCATTCCCTCTAAACCCTGCATGCAGCACTTTACCTGTGGTGTGATCTAAATCAACTATACCTATGGCACACTTAGAATTCCCTTCTATCCTTCCTGGAAAACTGTCTGATGAAGGGGTCCCAATAATCCAGATACATTCATCTTCCCAATGAAACCATACTGGTGATTCCCTTGGATGATTTTCCTTCGTTAGCGTTGATAGGTGAGCGAACAAAGGTTTCTGCAGAAATTCATTTAAGTTGAAACTACTGCTTCTATCTCTTATGATCTCCAAAATTAAACACCCTTCCAATCTAAAATTCCGCTAATTTTCTTTACCTTTTTAAAATTCCGCGCATTATATAGATTATTCAAAATGAAATGAATGGGTGTTAATTAGTCAAAACATTTATTCCAAAATAATGTCTCACAAAGTAAACGCCATCCTTATTACAGGTTCGCGCCCTTTTATTGAGTTGTATACTTTAATAATTCAGAAAATAAAAGGCTCATAATTTTCTCGCTCCATAATAACTATTGAATTCTTCTCGTCTGCATTGCTGCCGAATGTAGCTAGCTCATTTTTATTTCTTTTTCCAAACAATGTTTAACCCTGCATTTTGATTTTCTTTTTTATCAGTATTTTCAACTTCCATTCTATATCCAGAAAAATCATCGGGAAGGGGTGGAGTTACAATAAATTTGTAAGATCTATGACCTGAATTACCACCACCATCCAATTGACGCACCTTATAATGATTGCCAAAAGACATGTCTATGGTGAAATACTTAAACGGTATGTCAACTGAATCATCGTTGCTATAGTCCCAATCAAGGTTAAGATTCACGACACTTGCATTCTGAAATTGCCTTACATATGTTACAGAAAACAATACATCATTAATATCTTCTACTTGCATCACCGTAATATGTTTTCTAAAGCCTTCTGGTACTATCTCAGGAATAAAGCCTTCTTCGTTATATATATTACGAAAAACTACCTGGAGAAAACGCTCTACAAGATCATATTTTGATGACCAATCGGAGATACGTTCTAATTGAGGATACCCTGGAATACCGTTAGATATTTCCTTGCGCTTCTGTAGTAAGGAACAAATTTCCTCATCAATCCCTGCAACCCTGTCGTCATAATAATCGGTTGGCTTTTTAAAGCTCATGATTACCTCCTTATATTTAGTCGCTTACTTCCATACTATCACTTAACTACAGTTAGTACACACTAACCTATTATTGGAGACACATACGGATGTATAACCAATTGTTGCATTTTATGGTTTGAACTTTTCATAACACTATAACTTCTATTTCATTGACTTTACTTACTAAAGCCTTTTCAACAATATGGCCCTTCACAAAGATAAGCGCGACCCTTATTGCAGGATCGCGCCCGTTTGCTGATCAAATGAACACTCAATTTCATTGTCTAAACTTGATCGTTCATGCTAGCATCAACAGTGGAGGTGATCCTATGTTAAAGATATTTGCTGCCATGCTATCCCCTTTTGTATTTTCCTTTTTCATTGGTATTTATCAAATACCAAAGTTCATCTCAAATAGTACTTTCCCATCTTTTACTTTAGACTATTCTCTAACCTTCTACATTTATTCATTGCCAGCTTACTTGCTACTAGCTGTACCTGCTTCATTCATTATAGAACATATAAATAAAGGAATTCGATGGGTGAATTATTCCATTGCTGGTGGTCTAGGTGGATTGATGCTTTTATTCTTCAATAATTCCCCTATAGAGTGGGAAAATTCGCTCTTCTTATGTGCAGGATTATCATTCTATGTTTCCTTGAAAGTACTGGAGGTAACTAAACGCAAAATTATTTCTACATAAATTAACTCAAAAGCGCAACCTCTTTCATTATAGGATCGCGCAATATAGATAATAGCTTTAATTAAGGGTTAAAAAGAAAGAATAGCTAACAGTATAATGATCACGGAAATGATAAGGATTATATAATTTGAAGTTTTATTAACTCTAATTTCAGGATCTTTGGTGAGTACAATAGATTGAAAAAGCGCGCCTAAGCCAAAAAAATAATAAAAGATAACCATCTTTAATTTCAATGAATATAGCTAGTAGTAAGAGAAAACCTAAAATCCCAAAAGATGTATTCCGTAATATCTTCATATAAACTTCCAAACACATTATCAATACTGCTTATTAGATGATAGCGCCCGATTGCTGAACAAATTCTAACTAGATTTACGTTGTTTCGAGATATCATTCTCTTCGATTTCCTTCAATTTTTCTACACTAGGCACCGGAGAGAACAGCACCCATAAAACTGCAATCATTGTTCCAATTGCGCCGATAAATAACGTCATTCTCAATCCAAGTGCAGTCCCTAAAACTCCTCCTAATAACGCTCCAAGTGGAGCAACTCCAGTCACTAAAAAAAACGATAACTAGCGTTCATCTTTCCTAGCATGTAATCAGGAGTTACCGTTTGTCTCATACTGATAACGTGTATATTTGAAACAACAACTCCTATACCACCTAAGAAGAAAGAAATAAGTATTATAGGAATTATAATGGATTGAGGCCCTGAAGCCAAAGGTACAAGCAAAGGTGCGCCACAAGCTATGACCATACTCCATACAATAACTTTACCGACCTTAAAATACTTAATTAATTTGTTAGCCAATAAAGTACCCACAATAGCTCCTATACTTGATGTAGCCATAATAACACCTAGCATCGTTGGTTCAATTTTTAATTCTCTAGTTAAATACAAGATAAGAACTGCCCAAGTAATCTGATTGAAAAAAATTAAACGTAGCTGCCTCACCAGAAATGGCTCTTATATAATGATTAGAAATTACGAAAGACAGACCCCTTTTTATATCTCTAAAAATAGGTGTGACCTTTTCTTCCTTGATTGGGGCATCTTCTTTTGTTTTTATTAATATCAAGAAAATTGCCGAGCTAATTAGTGTAATTGAGTGAATTAGCATTGCAAATGGAGCAGCAATTACACTGACTAGTCCCCCTCCTAATCCCGGTCCACTAATTTGTGCTAATGATCTACTCATTTCTAATCTGCTATTAGCTTCAACCAGAGACTTCTTCTGAACTAAGGAAGGCAAGTACGATTGATAGGATACATCAAACAATACAGTGAGTGTCCCAATTAAAAAAAAGCGACAACATAGAGACTCTCCATTTGTAATAAACCAAAGTAATAACTTATTGGAATATACAAGTAAAGGCATCCTCGAAATATATTTGCCATAATCATCAGTGGTTTTCTTCTTACTCGATCAATCCATACCCCAGCAAATAACGTCACAATTAAAAATGGAGCGAACTGTGAAGCATTTAATATCCCCATTTGCATCGGGGTTGCGGACAACGTTATTGCTGCAATTAACGGAAAAACAAAAGAAGCAATTGTGGAACCAAACATCGCTAATGTTTCACCTGTCCAAAATTTCAGAAAATCAGTGTGTCTCCAAAGGCTTTCTTTTTGTTCTGACAAGTTATCAACCTCATTTGTAATGCTTTATTTTTATTTAGAACATTACATGTTAAACTAGACAAAAGCAATAGTGGAGGGCGTTTTATTTGAAAAACCAGAATTTAATCTGTTTAGATGTTATCAATACAATGTGGTATGACTACAGGAGTACTGGAAATTCTGAGGATCGTTTAACGAACCCTAAATGGGTGTCTTATTTCATGAAAGATTGGGGTTTGAGTCACTTACAGTACCCAAATGATCACATCATTAAAGAGTTACAGGCCTTGCGTGATCTCATGAGGGGGCTAATTAAAAAAAGCGACACATAACGAAGATATTCTAAAAGAGGACCTTTCTAAATTAAATTCTTTTATGGAAAAAGTGGAACGGAAACCCTCTTTGATATATGAAGATCAAGAGTTTAAAATACATTGGGTTTCTTCAGAGTCTGATTGGGATTCATTCATTTCAGAAGTTGCTATGTCTTTTTCCATGTTATTTACTCAAAACCAACATAAAAAAAATTAAGTTTTGTCAAAATGAAGATTGTAGATGGGTTTTTTACGACAACACCAAGAATGGTCGTAAACAATGGTGTACCAATGATACTTGCGGAAATTTATTAAGAGTCCGTAAACATCGTCATTCAAACTAAAAACAATAATTAAAACCCAAAACAGCTTTTACTCTTCATGATATTTCTGCTTTAGTTGGTTAAAAGACCTTAATTAATCTGGTTCTTATATAGAAAAGCGCAATCCTTTTATGCAGGATTGCGCCCTTTAATTGAAAAATGTTTCCTTCATTTAGCCAGATAACTGGGTAAAACAACTCTCCAATCCATAGCACTAAAGTTAATATTCTTATCCAATCATACGATTCTTTAAAGAACTCTAAGAATAAATCTTAATTTAATGATCTGTCAAAAGGCGCATCCATCAGAGAGTGTTTCGCCTCTTTAACATGTTGAATTTCAATTATAATTTATAGACTAAATTAAGTGTTAACCTTCTTGGCTTCCCCTGCCACATACCCAGAAATTGTGCACCCTACTGCTGATAGCGTTAATACTAAGAGTGGTATTAACCAGCCTTGTGTAAATTCTTCCAGGTAACCCAAAAAGATTGGTCCAGTAGCTGCTACAAGAAAGCCTATTGATTGTGCCATACTAGATAGTTGAGAAGATTCATTGATTGTAGTTGTACGTAATATAAACAATAGCATTGTTAGAGTAAAAGCACCTCCAGCTCCAACACCGATAAATAATATCGAAGGGTATATCAAAGCTGTTTCTGAAACTATTAATCCTAATACTCCAATTAGTAGAAAAAGACCTGACGTACAACCTAAGATACGCTGATTAGTAAACCTTGCAGCCAAAATAGGAACAATTAAATTAGTAGGGATAAGTCCAATTTGAAAAAGTGCAATTAACCATCCAGCTTCATTCGCTTCAAAGCCTTTATCTATTGCAATGTCTGGAAGCCAAGTATAGACACTGTACGTAATAAGGGATTGAGTGCCCATAAAAAGAGTTACAGCCCATGCGACAGGAGACCTTAACAGTGCGTTTGATCCAGTTTTTTTGTTATGTTTTATTGACGTAATATTGCGTGTTTTTATAAAAAGAAGAAATAAAACGGCTCCAGCAAGCAGAGGTAAAATACTCCAAATCTGTAACGGAAGCCTCCAAGTATCAGAAGCATTGGCAATAGGCACAACAATGCCAGATGCTAAAGCTCCTATTACATTCATGGACAATGTATACATCGCCGTCATTATCCCCACACGTAAAGGGAAACTGGTTTTTATTAATGCAGGTATTAGTATGTTGCCAAGAGCTATTGCAACCCCAACACCCACTGTAGAAATTAATAAAGTTATTATACCGCCAACTGCTCTTAAGAAAACGGCAATACTTAAAATGGCCATACCAAAAAGCAATGTTTTTTTCAATACCAAACTTTTTAGAAATACTTGGAACGAATGGTGAAAAAAACTGCGAGCAGTATTAAAGGGATTGTATTTACCAAACCGATTGATACATTAGAAACTTCTAACTCATCGCGAATTATTGGAATCATTGGGCTTACTGATGTTATGGGTGAGCGTAATGTAGCTGCGACTAAAACGATAGCTAGCACCAGCAACCAAGTATAATAACGGTCTTTCATGTTAGACTCATTAGATATAGTCAAGAAATATTGCTCCTTTTTCTGAACAACTAAGTCAATTTATCTTCAGTTCTCATTTATAAAAGTTATAATATCGGTTTCTATATCATGTCGATCCTTACTCAATGTCATAAGATGTCCTGCATTAACATACCCCTTAAGTTGTTTCCTGTTACTAGAAAGATGAGTATAGATATAGCTTGCGCTCTCTACATATAGTCGATCGTCTTTGAGTCCATTTAACACAAATGTAGGTATTTTTATTTTGTCTACTTCAGCTATTGTATGATCAATTAATTTCGTAAAATCTTCATAAAACTGGTTTGGCATTAAATTTTTATAGCTATCGTTATCACTATTTTGGACACCTGTTAATTGATTATAGTTTTTAGCATATTGTATAAATCGATTTTCTAAATCGTTAATTGTTCTTGACTTCGGTGTCGACATAATAATTAATTTCGTAGCTTTCTTTATCATGGCAAGATTTAATGCGAATATAGCTCCTAGCGAAATACCGATAATAAATATGGTTTTATAACCTTTCTTCTCTAAGACTTCATAGGCATTTACAACCTCTTCCCACCAATATTGAGTTGTATATTTAGAAAATACTTCTGGTGGTAAACCATGACCACTGTACAATGGTGCATAACAAGTAAACCCTTCTTGATGAAGACGTTTAGACAGTTTATTCATATCTTTTGTGCTTCCCGTAAATGAGTGAAGAAGAAGAGCTGCACAGTCTCCCCCTTCTTCTAAAAAAAATTTGTTTTGGTGTAATGATATTCATTTAATAACTTCCTTAGAGTCCAGAATTTTTATTTTCAAACATTCGTTTTATAGCTTCGAATAACAAATAACGCTAATATAAATGCGATTATAAGAAAGAAAGTAATTAGAATAACTAAGCCGTTCCAATCATAGTAGGCAAAAACCGCCCCTCCTAGTGTACCTAATACACTTGAACCCGAATAATAAAAAAACAAATACAAGGAAGAGGCCTGGGCTTTATTATTTATAGCTAGACGACCTACTAAACTGCTTGATATAGAATGAGCAGCAAAGAATGAGAAAGTAAATAAAGCTAAACCAAAAATCACAATGATAAGCTGATTACTGAGTGTAAATGATAAGCCTAACAAAATACTTCCAATACCTATTAAATAAGCTTTTTCAAATCCATATGAATCCACAATTCTGCCGATCCAAGTGGAACTAATGACACCAAGAACGATAACTAAGAAAAGGGAGTTGGCAATTGCTCGATCTACTGAAAAAGGCGGCTCGATAAATACAAAAAAAATGTAATTATAAATGGCCATATTGCTGCCTTGTAAAATAAATCCTATAAAAAATAATGACAACAAATGTTTGTTTCTAAGGTGATCAATGAGAGATTTAAATAGTTTATTGATTTCAGGTTGTCTTTTTACAAAATTTTTAGAGGCTGGTAAAGTACTTACAAAAACAATACTTGAAACTAGACTAATTACGCCAATTGTTCCAATAGCAAAATTCCAACCAAAATATTCTCCCAAATAACCTGCTAAAACCCTTCCAAAAATCGCTCCAATTGCATTTGCGCTAATGTAAAGACCCATTGCAGTTCCAACACTCTTAGAACCGATTTCTTCATTCAGATAAGCCATTGCAATTGCCGGAACACCCGCTAATACAATGCCCTGTATAATCCTATAAATAATAACTGCTTCAAACGTTAGGGAGAATGCAGTCGCAAAACAAATGAGAGACGATAACAACATAGATAAAGACATGATGTTCTTTCGTCCAATAACTTCTGATATGCTTCCGAATAGAATTAAAGCAAAGGCAAGAGTTAAAGTTGTTACTGACATTGTTAAGCTTGCTGTTGCAGGAGTTATATTAAAATCACGGCTAAATTCGTCTATTAACGCTTGAGTACAAAAAAAAGGATAGCAAATGTATTAAAGCCCGCAGCAAAAAAAGCCAACGTTACCCTTTTAAATGAGGGTGTGCCAACTGTTATTGACATATATTTTAACCTTCTTTTAAAACCATGTGTTGTTATTATCTTATCACCATACTTTTATGATTAATAATGCATAATAATTATTATGATAATGATTTTAAGTAATGAACATGACAGTAATAATTGAGCTATAAACAATTAAATTATTTACACGCTTGCCCAAATGCAACTTGTTGAAACCGCATCAAAAAAAGTTTCAACATTGCAACTAGCTTAAACGACTCTTCATTATCGATTTACATCTAATAGTAGGTGTGAATTGTTGTCTCTCCCTAGATTGCGTAGTGTATATATTAAAAGAGTTAAAATAATGCTTATTAATATCATGAAGAGAGACCAACCCAAATATTGAAAAATATAACCACTTACCCATCCGATTACGCTTGATCCGACATAATAGAAAATTGAGTACAATGAGTTAGCTTCGGCTTTATAAGGCTCATGTGAATTATTCGCAATCCAATTGCTCGCAATGGTATTGCTTGCAAATATACCAAAAGCAAGTAACAGCAATCCAGTAATTACAAGCCATAAAAAAAGATGAAGTTGTTAGTATGACCCCCACAGTCATTATAGTTAATGCAATTCGATAAAGTGAAATATCGAAAACGCGTTCTACAAATCGTCCGAATAAAATTGAACCAATCACTCCAGATAATGTTGCTATGTAAATGAGACCAATAAATGATTGATTAAGGAGGAACGGTGGTTCAGCCAAAGGGTATGAAATGTAATTTAAGACTGATGTATAGATACCAATTGTAAAGAAAGTACAAATATAAATGCTTAGAATTCTTTTGTTAAGTAAACACTCGATAAAACCAGTGCCAAGATTACGAATTGAATACTTTCGTTTAATAAAATGTTTAGATGAGGGAAGTAATAACCAAAAGAATATTGAAGCCAACATTGTAACGATACCAATAATAAATGCAAGTGTATTAAGTTCAACATAACCTATCATTGAACTACTTATAATCCTAGCTAAAACCCCACCTAGTGCTGTTCCCCCAACGTAGATTCCAACAACCATTCCCAACTTGTTTCTTTCTACTTCTTCTTTTAGATAGGTAATAACCGATGCTAAAAATCCTGAAATGCATATGCCTATGAGTAATCTAATTAATAATAGCCAATAAAAATTATCTACAATCAAACTTATTGAATTAAGCGATGAGGTCAAAACTAATGCGAGAACCATCGTACGTTTTCTACCCAGTTCATTTGAAACAAGAGGAGCGAGTAATAGAGAAAATGCTATGGCTATTGTAGTCAGTGAAAGTACCAAACTGGCGGAAGCAGGCGATTGATTGAAACGTTCAGAAAAAAAACATGATAAGCGGCTGAACCCAGTATAAACTTGTATAAATAACAAAAGCCCCTGCCGTCATAGCAACTAATGTTTTTGTTATATTCATAGCCTTACCTCCAACGTTATATGGCATGTAGTTGTATGGTAGAGCATTTTATCAATAAATTCTAATGTATAATAAATATATAGTTAATAACTTTTTGTAATGAGGTGAAACAAATTGGAATGGCAATATATCAAATATTTTCTTAAAGTTGCGGAATATGAACATATGACAAAAGCTTCACAAGAGCTGAGTATTACACAACCTGCTTTAAGTCGTTCTATTTCCAAACTTGAGGAAGAATTAAGAGTGCCCCTATTTATACGTGAAAACAAACGAATCAAGTTAAATAAGTATGGTCGTATGTTCAGAGAACATGCCTTCTCGATCCAGAAAGAAATGGAAATTGCTAAAAAAAATATAGAAGAACAACTTCACCCTAACCAAGGAGAAATCTCGATTGGGTTTTTCCATACACTTGGAATTAATAAGCTTCCTTCTTTGTTAGCAGGCTTTAAAGCCAAATACCCTAAAACCACTTTTAAATTAAAACAAGCAAACAAAACAATCTTAATTGATTCACTTTACAATGGAGATCTAGACTTTTGTTTTACTACATTAACAGGAGAAGAATTAGGAAGGAATTACAAAAGTATTGATTTATGGGAAGAAAAACTTTTTTTTAACCGTTTCAAATCATCATAAACTCACATCATCACCTGAAGTTTCAATTGAAGAATTAGCTAATGAAGAGTTCGTTATTTTAAAGCAGGGATACGGGATTAGGAGCATTACAGATAAAATCTTTGAAGAGTTGCCATTTAAACCAAAAATCAGTTTTGAAGGCGAAGAAATCGACACAATCGCGGGGTTAATCTCCTCGAACTTAGGCATTTCTTTTTTACCCAAGTTAGAAGGCAATAAATACATTAAACAAATTGATTTGCCATCATTACATTATAAAAGAGTTGTAGGGGTCATTTATAATCAAACTGATTTAGTATCACCTATATCTCAGAAGTTCCTCAACGAAATAATTAGAACCTTTAGATCTGAAGAACAACTTTAACCTCTTATAAGTTTATATTTAACCTTGTTGACTTATTGACGAAACTCTATATACTCTGGAGATCAAAACAATTAAGAGGAGGACTTTTCATATGCCTTTATCAAATACAATTAACCCAATTGTTCGTTTAGCAACGTCACCACCACCATTTCTACTCTTTAATCTTATATTCAAATCAGATTAATATTCTGCGAAATATAAACTGTTTCGCAGATTTAAAGGAGTAGAAAATGAAATCTAGCATACAGTTTATATTGTCAATGATGATTTTTGGAACGATCGGTTTAGTTGTTCGTTTCATTGATTTAACTTCGAGTGAAACAGCTTTATTAAGTAGTGCTATTGGTTGTTTATTTCTAACCTTTCTATATAAGATTAAGAGAAAAAACTTTTCTTGGTCTAAAATTAAACGTTATGCATTAATCCTCTTTGTGTCAGGAATTGCTTTAGCAGGTAATTGGATTTTCCTATACGCATCTTATGACTATACGACACTTACGAATGCTACACTTGGTTACTATGCCGCACCTGTTTTTGTAATGCTACTTTCGCCAGTTGTATTAAAAGAAAAGCTCAATTTAAAAAAAATTATTATGTATTCTAGTTGCAATTTTGGGTTTAATTTTGATTGTCGGGAATGGATTAACCGCAACGGGAACTAACGATATATTGGGTATTTCTTTTGGCATTGTTGCTGCTGCTTTTTATGCAGGATTAATGTTATTAAATAAATTTATTAAGCACCTAAACCGTTTAGAAGTAACTGTTATTCAGTTAGGTGTTACGGCTTTAATTTTATTACCATACGTCCTTTTGACAGAAGGATTCGATTTTCTATATGTTTCTTCCTCATCAATTCCATTCATCCTAATACTAGGTATTGTAAATACAGGTATAGGTTTTTGGTTGTTCTTTTCTGGTATGGAGCATTTAAAAGGACAAAGTATAGCAATGTTAAGCTATGTTGACCCGTTCGTTGCAATATTAATATCTGGAATAATATTGCAAGAACAGTTCACGATACTACAAATTATTGGTGGATTGTTACTACTGAGTTCTACATTTGTAAGTGAAATAAAATGTAAGAGACCAATTGCATAAGTTAAAAAAAAGAGGCAGTTTAAGACTGTCTCTTTTTTTACTAGATTGTCTAAGTCCTTCTGTTAGATTAGATGTCACAACTATAAATGAATATTCAATATATTATAGAAATTAGCTCCGATTCAATCTGTGATTGAACCATTGCAAGAAACAATTTTGAAACCCATAAAGCCACATATAAAACGGTTGTTTAGATAATAGCCACTTTTTATTGAAGAAAAAAAATAGCACTACTAGGTACAATTCTTATTACAGGATTGCGCCCTTTAACATAAATATCATTGCATGATTACTCCAGTAAAAGTTCCTTCCAAAACTTCCAGATCATGTTGATTTATACAAGTAAAAGATGCTGAAATGGAAGTCCTTCCATTTTCTTTTTCTTCTAATTTATTAATAGTTACTTTGCAAAGGATAGTGTCTTCTGAGTAAACAGGTTTCTTAAAATCAAATGTCATCGTTCGGGCTAACACATTGTTCTCGCCACCAATCTTTGTTGGCATTGTGGCAGTGAGTAACCCTTGAATAACCAGTCTCCCTTCTTGATCAGGGATGACGTGATGTTCTCCTTTATCCATAGAGATTTTTTGTGAAAAGTTCTACATCCTCTTTCGTAAAACTGCGCTTAAATGATATAGATTCCCCTTCATAAAGCTTCATTTCAACATCTCCCAATTTGTTTTATGTACTCATTTGCTGTTATGCCAAACATTCTTTTAAATTGACGATTTATATGAGCTAGATCAACAAAATTGTAATCAGTGATGATTGAGTATACATCACTTTCATTCTCAAGTTGTTTTTTTGATTTCTTCTAGTTTCCGATTCAAAAAAATATTGATAAGGTGTGGTTTTTGTTTGTTCTTTAAAAAAACGAATGAACTGAAATTTTGACATGCCATACTCTTTACTCAGTTCATCTATAACAAGTGCTTCCTTTACTTTTTCATGGAGAGATTCCTTAATCTCTTGAATCAAAGAATCTTGTTTACCGATTATCTTGCTTTTCATAGGATTTAGCTGTGAAGCAAGTTCGGTAAGTAATTCTAAGCATCGTATCTCGCTATGTTGATGAAAGATTCCATAGGTTAATTGCGTTATCAAGCTTTGAATCACTTTGTCATAAATGACTGGCTCCGTAAATTTAAAACCATCATTAACTCCAATTGCTTCTGTTAACATTTTTGGTGAAATATATACCATAATGTATTCTAAACCGTTTTTATCATGAGCACGACCATCATGCACTTGTTCAGGATTAAACTGCATAACACCACCTGGGTGTGAGAGTTGTAGCTCTCCGTCTAGTTCATAGTGCTGAATACCACGCTTGGTGACACCCAACGCATAATCATTGTGGGAATGCTTGCTATAAGAGAAATCCGCAAGAGTTGCTGAGAGAGCTGTAAGTCCATAACTGTTTTTGTAATTAAATGTATTCAAAAAAAATCACCACCCATTAGAACCAAATCATCACCGCAGCGTAGACCAAAAATAACGCCATGATACTATTTGTTATTGTACTGTATTTTCTTAATAACTCTTTAAATATGGCTCCGCATAAGATCCAGAGCAAAAATGCAATAAAAGCAATGACTGTAATTCCTAAAATGTTAAGTGTCAATGGAACAAAGCCATTATAGTATGGTAGTACATAACTCGGGATAACCGTTAAAGTAAAAATAACAGTTTTTGGATTCAAAAACTGTAATAAAAATCCTGTATAAAATGTTGCGCTATTTTTAGAAGTACTTGCCTTGGTTACATCCATTTTATAGATCTGATAGGCTAGATACAACATATATAGAGTGCCAAAAAAATTGCATGTAAATGATGATATTAGGAAGAATGTTTATAAACACTGTATTAAGAACAGCTGAGCTTACCAAGAGTATTCCAAAAGCTAAAACTGATCCATACGTAAAACGTAATGCGGCTTTTATGCTGTAATTCTGTACAGCTGATAAGATTAAAATGTTTGTAGGACCAGGCGTAGCTGTGACAATAAAGCAATACAAAATAAATGGAATGAGGCTCATACTTGTTACTCCTTGCTGATATGTCCTATTTCCATATTTAAACACGATTAATTCATCAGCAAATAGTATATTATTGCAGAGAGATAACGCTCAACGGGCCCTTCAGGGTTAGTATTATTCCTCATCAACGTATTAGGGAATTATTTTATCCGGTGTTAATTCAACAATCTGGCCCGATTGTTGAAGATTTCTCGAGTAAATGAGATCCCATCCTTAAAGTAAAATTCATATAAATTATCCTTGTTTGCAACCATAAAATTGCCAAAAGTAAAAAGAACCATAAGCTTGCCGTTTTGGCAAACTTATGGTTCAAGTGACAAATCCACAAAAAAAACCACCATCTCTATGTATGGTGGAGACGGCGGGAGTTGAACCCGCGTCCAGAAATAACGATACTTAAACGTCTACGAGCGTAGTTGCTATATTATCATTTCGCGATCATTTCGGCCTAGCAACAGGCTTAGATGAACGCTAGTCTGTTTAGTCTCTTCTGCTGACCTCAGACGGGGGTCAGACAGCGAAGCCCACTAATAAGTGAGACCCTTCGAAGCTTCCACATGGGCGATAGAAGGAAGGATCCGCAACGTTATTTACGCAGCTGCTAGAGCTGGTGTTGCGAAAGTTTCTTTAGCTTTGCCAATTATAGGCGTGGGCATTTTTACGAGCCTACCCAGCTCGACTCGCGGTCTAAGCTCGACCTATTCCTGTCGAATCCGTATCGTCCCCATGGTGTATGAGGCAGAGGTTACCCTCTGGATAGTATATACTATCACTAAATAAAACATGTGTCAATTATATAACCATCCGCAGAAATGTACTACGGATGGTTTACGTTTATCCGACGACGCGGCCGGCAACGTAAATGACTTGGCCTGTCACATAGCCTGCTTGGTCTGAGCTTAAGAATAGAATAGTATTGGCGACGTCTTCTGGCGTTCCTACGCGTTTAATATTGTTCTGATCAATCGCGCCTTGTTTCACATCATCATACGGAATGCCTGTTTTCTCTGAAATGGCTTTTGTCATATCGGTTTCAATAAAGCCCGGTGCAACCGCGTTGACGTTAATGCCGAATGGGCCTAGCTCGATGCCAAGGGTTCTGGCCATTCCTTGAAGCCCTGCTTTGGCAGCAGAATAGTTCGTTTGCCCTCGGTTACCGAGTGCTGAACGTGAAGAAAGCATCACGATCTTGCCGTACTTTTGCTTTACCATGTACGCTTGTGCCGCTTTTGAGCAGAGATACGCACCTTTTAGATGTGTATCGATAACAAGATCGAAGTCATCTTCTTCCAATTTGAACAACAGACTGTCTCGGGTCACTCCAGCATTGTTTACGAGAATATCGATGCGGCCGTAACGTTCAGCGACTTGTTTCATCGCACCTTCGACTTCGTCTTTGTTACTCACATCACAACGTACGGCCATGGCTGTGCCGCCTTGCTCTTCAATTTGCTTTACAACTTCTTCGGCTTTTTCAACATTCACATCAAACAGCGCAACCGATGCGCCTTCCAATGCGTACATCTCTGCCGTTTTTGCACCGATTCCTTGACTCGCGCCTGTTACGACAGCCACGCGTGTATCAAAACGTTTCATCACGAAAATCTCTCCTTCTCCAATCTCTCTCTTTACACGCTCTTTGGTTCATGTTGTCCAACCTGTTCATAAAACTCTTGTCGAAGTGCCTCCCGAAAGTCCGGGTGGGCAATGTCGATTAATGCCTCTGCACGTTCACTCGTGCTCTTCCCGAATAACGAGGCAATCCCGTACTCTGTAACGACGTAATGAACGTCCGATTTCGTAGAAGTAAACCCTTGGACGTTCATGACAATTCTTGATCGCTTGCCGCGACTTGCCGTTGACGGTAAAGCATGATTGACTTTCCACCATGAGACGCCATCGCACCGCGCATGAAGTCCATTTGTCCACCCACACCTGCAACAAACGTTTCATTAATCATTTCTGCGTTGATGTTGCCGACAAGATCGACTTCAATCCCAGAGTTAATGGCAATGAAATTGGAAAGCTTAGCAATTGTTGCGGTATGGTGCGTGTAGTTGGACGGTTGCAACGCTATCAGGGGATTGCAATCGGCAAAGGCGTACAGTTCCTTTGAACCGACGAGGCACGTGGCCACGACTTTGCTTGATCCACTTCTTTATGTTCATTTGTGACGACCCCATCGTTGATTAATTGAATCATCGCTTCTGGGAATGTCCCTGTATGAACACCGAGCTCTTGTTTATCATGCAACGATGCGACGACCGCATTTGCTAAAGAGCCAATTCCTACTTGAATCGTCGCTTTGTCAGGTACGAGCGCCGCCACATGTGTTGCGATTTGTTGCTCAAGTTCACCTGGCACCGCGGCCGACAGCTCGTTTAATTGCCCTTCACCTTTTACGAAGTAGTTGATCTCTTCCGTAGAAATGACAGGCGCACCGTCTGTCCATGGTAGCGACGGGTTCACTTCGGCAATCACAACGTCTGCCGCCCAAAGTGCAGCCAGCGTATAATCACAGGAAACGCCTAAGCTTACATGCCTTTCGGCGTTCGGCTCTGTGCACATAATGAACGCAACATCTGGCTGTAGAGTCTCTATATAACCTGGAACGTTTGATAGGTTCATCGGCACATACTCAGCCATGTTCTGTTTAACTGCTTCTTTCACTTGACCGTTTAATAAAAACGAACGAATCTGAAAATGTTCCTTATACAACGGATTTGCATAATGACATGGCGTTGCAAGTGGCATATGGTAAATCGTCAAACCTGTAAAGCGTTCACGATCTGACACGAGTGCGTCGAGGAGGTGTAATGGTTCCCCTGAAAGACCTGGAAGAACGACGGTCCCACTTTTCGGGATCTGTGCGATTGCTTGATCGATTGGCGTATATGGAATCATCACTTACACCTGTAAGTTTTCAAAAATTGTCGTGATTCCAAGTCCTCCACCGATACACGCCGTTACTAAGCCGTAGCGACTTCCTCTTACTTTCATTTCGTTCATTAATTTAATCGTAAGAATGTTGCACGTTGCACCTAGTGGATGACCGAGCGCGATTGCACCGCCGTTTACGTTCACACGGTTTAGATCTGCTCCGAGTTCTTTCACGACGCTTAATGCTTGCGCTGCAAATGCTTCGTTTAACTCAATCAAATCAATATCGTCTAACGTGAGACCAGCTTGTTTTAGTGCTTTGTGTGTTGATGGTACAGGACCGATCCCCATATAATCTGGACGGACACCCGCGCTTGCTTGCGCAACAACGCGTAGCTTCGGTTGCAGTCCACGGCGCTCTGCTTCTTCTTTTGACATAACGAGCGTTGCTGCGGCCGCATCGTTTCGACCACTCGAGTTCCCAGCCGTGACCGTTCCACCTTGTTTAAAGACGGCGTTTAGCTTGCCGAGCTTCTCAAGGTTCGTCGCCCGTGGATGTTCGTCTTCTTGGAACAAGATCGTCTGCTTTCGTTCTTTCACTTCAAACGGTGTGATTTCATCTTTGAATTCGCCACGCTCAATTGCTAACTTTGCAAGCTCTTGGCTACGCAGTGCAAATTCGTCTTGTTCTGTACGGGAGATATCGTACTGCTCCGCTAAATTCTCCGCGGTTAAGCCCATCGTTAAGTGGTGGCCATACACTTCTTCTGGTTGCGCCTTCGGTTGGCTTTCGGTATTCGGATCAACGATCACACTGTTGCCAGCTTGAAGCCCGAAACGTGCGCCACGAATGTAATACGGTGCTGAACTCATGCTCTCAACACCACCCGCTACGATCACTTCTCCTAACCCACTCATAATCTCTTGAGCAGCGTTATTAATTGACTGCAAACCAGAACCACACTGGCGATGAACCGTATACGCAGGAACTTCAATCGGTATCTCTGCTCTTAGTGCTGCTTTTCTAGCAATGTTCGGTTGTTCTGTGCTCTGTTTGACGTGCCCGAGAATGACATGATCCACATCATTCCCATCAAATTGATTGCGTTCGAGTAGTTCTTTCATGACATGTGCCGCTAGATAATCTGGTTCAACTGATTTTAACGTTCCACCCATACGACCTATTGCCGTACGGACACCATCCACTACAACAACTTCTCTCATCCACAATCACCTCTTATGAATATTCTTTTTTTCAACTGAGCCGCAATAATGTTTTTCTGGATTTCAGACGTTCCTTCGTAGATTCTTGTAATGCGCGCATCACGATAGTAACGCTCGATTGAGAATTCACGCATGTAACCCATACCGCCATGAATTTGTACCGCCAAATCAGCGACACGGCTGTACACTTCTGATCCGTAAAGCTTGACCATTGCCGCTTCTTTAATGACTTTTTTTTGCCTTCATCAGTGTCTTTGGCAATTTTGTACGTCATTGCTGATAGTGCTTCAATGTCTGTTGCCATGTCCGCTAAGTAATGTTGAATGATTTGCTGCTCGAAAATTGGCTTGCCGAATTGAATTCGCTCAAGGGAATACTTCATTGAAAGATCCAACAACTTAATGCAAGAACCTAGGTTTCTTGCCGCTAAACCAGTACGTCCGTTTGCAAGGATTTTCAACGCGTTCACATAACCTTGACCTTCTTCACCGAGTACGTTTTCGACAGGCACTTCGCAATCTTCGAAAAATAATTCAACTGATTGTGAACCGTGCAGACCCATTTTCTCTTCGACTTTTCCAACGATAAATCCAGGGAAGTCTTTTTCAACGATAAACGATGTAATCCCTTTTGCACCTTTTTCTGCATCTGTAACTGCCATAACGGTAAATATGTCACCGATCGTACCGTTCGTAATAAAGTGCTTGGAACCATTAAGAATGTAGTGGTCTCCTTTTTTTTCACAGCTGTCGTTTTTAAGTTGGCAGCGTTTGAGCCTGCACTCGGTTCAGTAAGTGCGAATGCACCGATCCAATCACCACTTGCCATCGGGGGTAAGTATTTGCGTTTTTGCGCTTCGTTCCCTAATTCAACAATGCCGACACTACCGATTCCTGTATGTGCTCCAATAACCGTAGTAAAACCGTTCACGGTCTTTCCGAGTTCTTCGTAAATCCCGCACTTGTCATACATCGTAATGCCAAGACCGTCATATTCAGCTGGAATACTTAATCCGAACAGCCCAAGTTCCTTACTTTTCTTCATCACTTCTGCTGGAATATGGTCATTTTCTTCAATCTCATGAGCGACCGGCTCAACGGTATTCGTTATGAACCTCTCACGGTATCTTTTAGCATTTTAACTTCTTCTGAAAATACAACTGTCATTGAAAAAAAACCTCCATTAAATTAGTTTGGTTTGTCGTAGGTGCTGAATCGTTTCCTTTGAATACCCAAGTTCCGATAGAATTTCATCGGTATGTTGTCCAAGCGTTGGTGCTTCTCGTTCTATTTGCGCATCGGCACCAGAAAATTTAAGTGGTGATGCCAGTTGCTTTAACGTTCCAAGCTCAGGATGCTCTGTCTCGATAATCATGTTCCGTGCTTCAACTTGTGGGTCACGCAACACTTCTTCAATATCATTTACAGGGCTTACACATGTTTCTTCATGCGCAAGTAAATCGGTCCATTCTTTTTGCGTTTTCGTGTAGAAGAGTTGTTGGAGGTCTTCTTTCATTTGCTTTTGACCTTCAAGAGAATCATGAAGGTGTTCAATGAGGTCCTCACGACCAATCAGTTCACAAAAGCGACGCCAGAACTTTTCTTCCATCGGAGCGACCGCCATGTACTTGGCATCTTTCGTTTCATACACGGAATAACTTGCCTTCACTCCCGACAATCTGAACTCTCCTTGTTGAGGAAGATCTCCTTTTTCAAGGTGACCTCCAGCGATTGCAGAAAGCCAAGACAACGCACCATCCAACATCGATATATCAATGTATTGTCCTTTGCCCGTTCTTTCCCTCGAAAACAAAGCCATTAGAATGGCAGAAAGGGCCATTAATGAACCGCCACCAAGATCGGCCACTTGTACGCTCGGAGGAGGTGGTGTCTGTCCCTTTTCACCCATTAATCCTAAGATGCCAGCATACCCAATGTAATTAAGGTCATGACCTGCGCGTTTCACGTAAGGTCCGTCTTGACCAAAACCTGAGATTGAGCAGACAATGAGGTCTTCTTTGTACGCCGTCAGTTCTTCATATGACAATCCGAGCTTCTTCATCACACCTGGTCGAAAGCTCTCCACAACGACATCTGCATCTTGAACGAGCTTTAAGAAGATTTCTTTTCCTTCTTCACTCTTTAAATTCAGTGAGAGGCTACGTTTGTTGCGGTTCACTGACAAGTGCCTTGCACTATATCCGTCAACAATTGGTTCAGTGCTTCTTCCGTAATCACCGAGCGTTGGCTCTTCCACTTTGATAACATCCGCTCCGTGATCAGATAGAAACATCGTGCAATATGGACCTGGAAGTAACCGCGTTAAGTCCAGCACTTTAATTCCTCGTAACAAAGCTTCCATCGAATCATCTTTTCATTGGCATGAATGTGCGATCTACTACATTCCTTTAAATTCAGGTTGACGCTTTTCAAAAAAACGCCGATACACCTTCTTTAAAATCATCTGACTGGAAACATAAGTCTTGAGCACTCGCTTCAAGTTCTAGCAACGTTTTTAAATCCCGATTCATATGAGAATTCAGTAATTTCTTCGTAAGGCCAATCGATACTGGCGATTTACTCGCCAACCGTTTGGCAACTTCATACGTTTCCTCTTGCAGAGAGTCGTGAGCGACAACTCGATTCACAATGCCTAATTGTTCAGCTTCTTGTGCGGTCACACGCTCTCCTAAGAACATCAATTCTTTTGCCTTTTGCTTGCCAATTAGTGTCGGCAAAAAGTGAAGCGCCGCAAAATCTGGAACGAGCCCCACATGAACAAACGACTGAACGAAAAACGCCTGTTCAGAAGCGATCACATAATCACAAAGAAGTACGAGGCTAAATCCAGCGCCGGCAGCCGGTCCATTCACCGAAGCGATAATCGGCTTCTCGATATCTAGCATCTTAAAGATTAGTGGTTGTGACTGTTGCAATCGCTGTCGACCTTTAAGTGTTGTCATTCCTTTTAACGCTTTTAGATCTCCACCTGCGGAGAATGCTTTTCCTTCTCCAGTTAAAATGATGACTCGAACGTCTTCATCACGTTCAGCGTCCTCTAACGCTTGCAACAGTTCAGAACGTAACTCCATGGAAAGTGCATTTCTTGTATCTGGTACATTTAGCGCAATCCTTAAAACCGTACCTACTTTCTCTTTAACAATGAATGACGGCTGCATAGCATCGACTCCTTTTAGAATTGTTCAGCCCCTTGAATCTTGCGACTGATTTCTTTAGAAATACTATGTAAATAACTTCCGAGCTCTTCAAGTTCATCTTGTTTCAACCTTGCTGTCATCCCAAACAAACAAATGCTCATCTCGACATCGTGATTCACATTAAAAATCGGTGCTGCAACACCAAAGATTCCTTCAATCGACTCTCCGTAGTTTGTCGCATATCCCTTCTCTACGACACTTGGTAGTTCTTGTTGAATCTTTGAGACGTCTTCAAACGTATCACTCTCATGAAGCTCTCGGAAAATGTCTTGTTGTTCCTCTGGCGGCATGTAAGCGAGTAAACACTTTCCATAGGCACCTGCTTCAATTGAAAAATGACGACCGACTGATACATGAACGCCAAAGTCTCCACCTTCTACTTTCGCAACGATTGTTGTCTTCATCTTGCCTACCCGACTTACGATCACAGATGTAAGACCCGTATTCTCAGAAATCTTCTCAAGGTACGGCAATACTAACGCCAAGTCGAGAGAATTCTCCTTCGCCCGCTCACCAAGTACGACGAGGTAAGGCCCTAAGCGATAACGCTTTGACTTCTCATGGAAGGTTACAATCGAGCTTTCTTTTAATTGTTGTAGAATTCGAAAGCACGTTGTCGGCTGCAGTTCTAACGCGTTTGCGATTTCTGTTACTGTACTGTCACTGAACTTCTTGCGACTTAGTAACCTTAAGATTCTAAATGCACTATCTACAGCAGGTACACTATACTTTGCTTTTTGTTTTTTTCTTCTGATCTCCAGTAAGCAACGGTGGAGTACCTCCTTCAATCCGCCCCTATGTAAAAATCACCGGGACTCTCATGCGACTACAACGTGATTTCTTGTCGAAACAAACTACCCTTAACTGTAATCGCTTACAGAAAATTTTATATATAAAAACTTATTTTGTCAATAAAATTTAGACGATTTCTTCTTTTATACTAAAGGCGAAGTCAATGACGTTTGACTTCGCCTTGTGATTATTTATGTGTAAAGACTGGTCGACGTTTTTCAATGAATGCACTAATGCCTTCTTTGGCATCTTCGGTACTAAACAACTCTTGGAACATTTGCCGTTCATATTGCAAGCTTTCACTCAACGGTTGTTCTTCTCCTACGTTTACACAGCTTTTAATTCGCGAGAGTGCTTGTAACGAGTGCCGGGAGATTTTCGTTGCGAGAAGCTCTGCTTTCTCCATACCTTCACCTTTTGGTACGACTTCCGTCACAAGACCGAGTGCTAGCGCTTCTTCGGCTTCAATTTGAGAACCTGTAAACATAATTTCCTTCGCTTTTGATGGTCCGACGATCTTCGGTAAGCGTTGCGTCCCGCCACCACCTGGAAGTAAACCGAGCTTAATTTCAGGGAAGCCAACTTTCACATGATCTTCAGCAACACGCAAGTCACACGCTAGTGCAAGTTCTAACCCACCGCCTAACGTATAACCATTCAACATAGCAATCGTAGGTTTGGTGTATTCGCAACCACTTCAAAGACACTTTCTTGATCTGGTGATTGCTGTTGTTGCTTTAAGCGTTGCGGAAACTCTTTGATGTCCGCTCCAGCGACAAATGCTTTGTCTCCAGCTCCTCGAATGATGAGCGTGACAACATCATCGTCTTGCTCAAGATCACGAACCATAGAAATCAGTCAGTACGTACTTGAATATTGAGTGGATTCATCGGTGGGTTATCGATCGTTACAATTGCAATTGGACCTTTTTTCTCCAAAGAAATCACTTCGTACATCGTAACATCTCCTCTTTAATTCAACGCTCGTTGTTATTGCGTCGTATATTATGACCTCAATTTCCGATCCATCGCTCGAGTGACTGCGCTTTCAAAATCACATGATGAAACTTCCCGTTCCTCCCTTCCGTTACTTCACAAACATCTTCATTAAATGTTCAGCACTTTTATGGGCCGTCTCGGTAATGTCTAATGGGCCCGAGAGTGAGTACCAAGAAATTGAGTAATTCATCGCACCTAATAAAAGGTTCCGTTTTACTTTCACATCACCTTGCTCAAACTCTCCAGACGCCATACCTTCTTCAATCATACGGTCCATACACGATGCATAATCGTGCCGGAGTTTCACGACGTGGTCTAGCTTCTCTCCAGAAAAGAACGACCTCGGCTTTGACCCAATTTCAAAGCCTGACCTTTCGGTTAATAAGTATTCCATGTGGACAACGATGGCTTTGTGCAATTTCTCGTGACTGTTCACGTCTAATCGCTCAATTTCTTCTGCCTGCTGAATACTCTCACCGAGCAACTGCTTCGTACAATAAAAGACAAGGTCTTCTTTATCCTTGAAATAGTAATACAACGACCCCTTCGTCATGAGTAACTCACTTGCAATATCATCCATCGTCGTTGCATGATATCCTTTTTTTTGAGATTAAACCCATGGC
Organism: Geomicrobium sp. JCM 19055; assembly: GCF_000698185.1. Classification (NCBI taxonomy): domain Bacteria; kingdom Bacillati; phylum Bacillota; class Bacilli; order Caryophanales; genus Geomicrobium; species Geomicrobium sp. JCM 19055. Next base: position 27,239 of record NZ_BAXL01000019.1, on the reverse strand, counting down.
AGAATTCATAATTTCATTGATCTTCTTCTCTTTCTTTCGCTCTCTCAATGACATATCATCACACCTTATTGACATAAATTCTATGGGTTCAATTTTTAAATGTCAAATTAATCTTTTGAAATTTCTATTTATTTTACGACCACAGCTGTTTCCCCTTAAACTGCTCGTGAGCAGACCACGTAGACAAGTATAAATGAACACTTATTGGTTTAATTTCAGCCACTCACTTGCGCGATCTCTTAACGCTCGTTTCAAAACCTTCCCTGCCCCGCTTGTCGGTAATTCCTTGACGAACGCGACCTCACGGATTTTTTTATACGGTGTTACTTGATCGTTTACGTAGCCCATTAACGCCTGTTTCATCGGTTCTGTTGGTTGATCGTTTTTCAACACGACAAATGCGACTGGGATTTCACCGTTAATTTCATGAAGGACACCGACAACTGCGACTGTTGCAACTTCTGGGTGTCGGTACAGAATCTCTTCAAGTTCCTTCGGATAGACGTTGTATCCTTTATATAAGATCAAGTCTTTCTTGCGATCGACAATGTATACGTACCCTTCATCGTCTACGTAACCTAAATCACCGGTGTAAAGCCAGCCATCACGTAAGGCGATCGCTGTTTCTTCCGGATTATTCAAATACCCTTGCATGATTTGTGGTCCTTTGCCAGCTACTTCACCAACTTCTCCTGTCGCCGCTTCACTTCCGTCTTCTTTTACAATGCGAATCTTTGTATCGTACGTAGAATTCCTACAGAGCCCGCTTTCGTCTTTCCTCCAATTTCTGCAGGGTTCGATGTTAACATCATCGTCGCCTCGCTCAACCCGTATGCTTCGGTAACTGTTGCATTACGGAAAATGCCTTTTAACTTCTCTAATGCAACTTTAGAAATTGGCGATGCTCCTGAACGAACTTGCTTCACACTACTAAGGTCCATCTTCTCAATGCCTGGAACATTAATGAGTGCATGAAACATCGGCGCTGCTCCACCGACCGATGTCACTTGGTGGTAAGCAATCGCCTCTAGAAATGATTTGGGCTCAAACCGCTTTATTAAAATAATCGTTGAACCTTGCAGTAGCACATTGTTCAAATAACCGACCGTTCCCATGGCATGGTACCAAGGCGTTACATTTAGTAACCTTCCTGTACCAAACGGTATGGCATACTTCTCCTTATCACCTGGTAATTCATTTAATACGATCGCTTCATCTTCAACTTCCGCTACGCCTCCGTTTGTAAAGCAACACGACTGAACAACGTTTGTGACAACATTCGCGTGCGTAAGCATAACGCCTTTACTTCTTCCAGTTGTACCTCCCGTGTATGCAATATGCGCCAAATCACTCTCCACATCTACGTCAATTGCAACCGGGGTGGCTTCCTCTTGTTGAAGCAGTTGTTTGAAATTCAAACCTTCTACACCTTCATCACTGACATAGATGATGTGTTCGATCAATGTCTCTTTAAAAGACACTGCTGAGTTCGATGTAATGATTACTCGTGCTCTCGCATCGTTTAATTGATGAGACAACTCATCTTCAGATAATAAGGGATTGGCCGGTGTAAATGTCGCCCCACTCATCAACGTCCCGTAATAAGCAACAAGAAACGATGAGCAGTTCGGAAGATGCACACAAACAACATCGCCTTTTTCAATACCAAGCCTTACGAGGGCACGAGCGAATTTCAGGCTATCTTTATAAAGCTGTTCATAGGTGAGATGTTCTTCTTGGTCAATTAACACGAGCCGCTCCCCATAGCGCCTTGCACTCCCTTTTAATATGTGGTGCACAGGCTGTTGCGGATACGTCAGCTGTGTCATCGTTCATCGCCTCCATCGAATTTTTTTCACATAACCGTTCGCTCACACGACATTCAATCTTCATATGTTAACGCTTACATTTTTAAGTTTTCTACTGCCTTAATTAAAGGTTGCTTCAATATCTTACCGGTGGCGTTACGAGGCAACTCATCAACAAAATGACATGCAGAAGGAACTTTGAAACTAGACAAGTGTTGCCTTACATGCTCTTGGAGTTCTTTTTCACTGTAGGTGTTCTTCGCGTGACTTGGCACGATGACCGCTACAATTTCTTGCCCCCACGTTTCGCTGACACGAGGTACGACCGAAACGTCGTATACGCCTTCATGCAACAATAAGACTTCCTCAATTTCATTCGGGGCAATGTTCTCACCACCACGAATAATCATGTCGTCAAGAGTCCTTCAACATACAAGTACCCTTCTTCATCTAGATATCCCGCGTCACTCGATACGTACCAACCGCCTTGTAATGCTTTTGCCGTCGCCTCTGGACGATTGTAATACCCTTGCATCGTTCGCGATGTACGAGCCACAACCGTTCCTACTTCATAAGCCGGTAACACTTGACCTTCAGGATCCCAAATTTGAATTTCCACATCAGGAAGTGGCTTTCCGACCGATTGAATGCGTCTCTTCGTCTGTTCAGTTGGACGTTTGCGATGTTCATCATGCACGTCAGATCCTAATAGCGTAATTGTGGACAACGTTTCCGTCATGCCATACACGTGGGTGACTGCTGTTTGTTCTGGTAAACCATTCATAAAGGCTTCCAGTACCGGTAATTGAGCTTTCGCTGACCCGTACACAATACTTTGCAAGCTGCTAAGATCATACTGACGCTCTTGAAGCGTGTCGGTGATTAGCTTCATCATCGTTGGAGCTAGAAATGTTTTCGTAACGTTTACGTCTTCTACAGCTTGTAGCCACTGACGAGCATTAAATTGTCGAAGCATCGCAATATGATTCGTTCCTACTAAGGATAAAAGCGCATTTAACAAACCTGCAATGTGAAAGTTCGGGGCGTGAAGCAATGAGACCGTCTTACCAATTGAGTCTGCATTCGGATACACCCTAAGAAAGTTTGCGATCGTTTTGTTCGTAATCATCACAGGCTTTGGCTGTGATGTCGTCCCACTCGTAAAAATCAAATATGCCAAATCATCATTAGCGCCTTGCGTAACAGCAAGCGGTTCTTGCCCCACATACACTTCCTCTGCCGAAACAACCTGTTCAATTGTACGACAGTGCGTATTTAAGTCGTCTGCCAGCTCACGATAACGACGTTCACTCACGATAATTTTTGCGCCACTGTCCTCAACCATCTGCTGCAATTCCGCATACTTTCCCCGATAGTTCAACGGAACGAATGTGACATTTAGTTTCGAACAAGCAAGTAAGGAAACAATGAAATGTGGATGATTTGTTCCGAGCCATGCCACCCGATCACGAGCGTTAATTCCGAGGCTGGCTAGGTGTCGGGCAAAGCCATCTGCTCGTCGCAACACCTCAGAATAGCGTAGCGCTTCTCCCTCAAAGTGGACGAATGGATCTTCCTTTTTTTGTCACGTTCCCCTTTACTAATGAGTAAATCATGGATCACATACCACCTTTTCTATAAAAACAAATGAGTTTCTTATGAAGTGATTGTGCCAACACGATTTTGCTGAAAAGGTCGCTGCCATACATGATTGGCACCGACCTTTTGCACGTACACGGTTGATGATTCAAATTCGCAACCGTCTACGTTTCTCTTAGTTGTTCTTGAGCTGCTAACACCTCTTGATTATGTTGGCCTAGTTTCGGAGCCAATTCTTTTAATTTCGCAGGTGTACGGGAAAGTTTGATCGGGAATCCGATCGTTTTCATTGCTCCATATGGAAGAATCATTTGACGATCATTGATTTGTGGATCATCGACCATCTCGTCTAACGTAAGAACTGGTGTGACACAAGCATCCGCATCTAAAAAGACGTTCTGCCATTCAAGAAAGTCTCGTTTATAGAATTCTGACTGTACTTCATGTTTCACACGGCGCTGTACGTCACTTGATGCACGATGTTGTTCTATGAGGTCCAGTCGTCCAAGCTTTTCACAGAAGTTCTTCCAGAACTTCGGTTCAAGTGCGCCTACCGCAAACCAACGACCGTCTTTTGTTTCATACGTTTCATAACAAGCAAGTTTACCACTTAAGACCATGTTGCCTCGGCTAGGCTCCTTGCCTCCCATAAGAAAATGAGGCAAGAATGTTTGCATCCAAGAGACCGCACCGTCCATCATTGAAATATCGACATATTGCCCTTCACCTGAACGCTCTCGTTCCAACAGAGCGACTAAAATTCCAACTGCAGCCGTTAATCCTCCACCACCAATATCCCAATTTGCGCGGCAGGGATTTGTGGCTTTGTCTCATCACCGATTAGATTCAACAATCCGGCTGTACTAATAAAATTCACATCGTGACCGGCTTTTTTTGCATAAGGACCTGTCTGACCGTATCCTGTAATCGAACAATACACAATGCGAACATTCACTCGTTTTACTTCTTCATAACCTAATGAAAGACGCTCCATCACGCCAGGACGAAATCCTTCGACGAGAACGTCTGCCTCTTTAACAAGCGTTAGAAACTGATCCCTACCCTCATCGCTTTTCAAGTCCAGTGTCACACTTTTCTTATTGCGATTGAGGCTATGGAACATCGCACCATCGCCGTCAACAATAGGCGGGCTTTCCCGTGCATAATCTCCCACATCAGGCTTTCAACTTTAATCACTTCAGCTCCAAAATCCGCAAGCATCATCGTACAATACGGCCCAGGAAGAAGACGAGTTAAATCCAGTACTTTTACAGATGTAAGCGGCATTTAAGTCCTCCTTATCAATCCACGATTCGTTCGATAATTGTCGCGTTTGCCATCCCATTTCCTTCACACATCGTTTGAAGACCGTATCTTCCACCTGTTCGTTCTAGCTCATTCATCATGCTAATCATTAATCGTCCACCGCTCGCTCCAAGTGGATGCCCAAGCGCAATTGCACCACCAATTGGATTTAGCTTTTTCGGATCAACTTTGAACTCTTCCAGCCAACACATCGGGACACTTGCAAAGGCCTCATTCACTTCAAAATGATCAATCTCTTCAATTGATAGATTCGCTTTTTCCAACACTTTATGAGTAGCAGGAATTGGGCCCGTTAGCATAAGCGTGGGGTCAGAGCCGGTTACCGAGCGCGCAACAATTTTAAAGCGCGGCTTTAACCCGAGTTCTTCTGCTTTCTCTTTACTCATGAGTAACAAGGCGTTTGAGCCATCACTAATCTGACTTGAGTTCCCCGCTGTTATTTTGCCATCTTCGGCAAAAGCTGGTTTTAATGTAGCTAGTTTTTCGACACTTGAATTTCTTCTAGGCCCTTCATCTTCTGTTATTGTCGCCGTCGTCCCATCAGGGAGTGTTACCTCAATCGGCATAATTTCACTTTGGAAGCCGCCACGGTCTTGCGCTTCCACCGCACGACGATGACTTTCAAAGGCGTATTCATCCATCTGTTCCCGAGTAAATCCCCACTGATCTGCGATCCGGTCTGCAGACAACCCTTGATGGATCAATTCGAACCTTTCAGATAATTTCGGGCTAGGCTTCACACCTTGTCTCGTTGAACCAATCGGAACACGGGACATGCTCTCAACACCACCCGCAATGACAACGTCCATATCACCACTCAGTATTGCCTGTGCCGCGAAGCTTACTGCTTGCTGGCTCGAACCACACTGACGATCAACGGTCGTTCCTGGAACTTCAATCGGAAACCCTGCAATTAACGTTGCACTACGAGCGACGTCTAAAGCTTGCTCACCGATTTGGCTTACACACCCTAAAATCACATCTTCAACAAGTCCCGGATCAATCCCCGCTCGGTTCACGACTTCTTTAATCGGCAACGCCGCTAACTCATCGGCCCGGGTTCCGCTTAATGCCCCCCGATTCTTACCAACAGGCGTACGTACGGCTTCTACAATAACGACTTCTCTCATGAAATGACCTCCTTTAATCTTCTGATTTATAATCCTTCATTCTTTGCAATAATTACTTTCATAATTTCATTTGAACCAGCATAGATCGAAGTCACCGCAGCATCACGATAACGTCTGGCTACATCGTACTCTTCGGTATAGCCATACCCACCATGCAACTGTAAACACTCGTTCACGACTCGCTTATACAAGCTCGTCACCCACCATTTTGCCATCGAGACTTCGTTTACAACTTTGTTGCCTGCTGTATGCTCTTCAATGAGACGATCAACAAATGTACGACCAATTTCAATTTCTGATTTCATTTCCGCAATTTTAAATTGAGTATTTTGAAACTTAGAGATTGGTGTACCAAATGCTTTTCGCTCTTTTACATAATCAATCGTTTGATCAAGCACGATCTTCGCTGTGTTAATACTAGAAATCGATAGCATTAAACGTTCTTGTTGTAGCTTTTCCATTAAATAGTAGAAGCCTTGTTCTCTTCTCCTAGCAGGTTCTCTTTCGGTACTTTCACATTTTCAAAGACTAGCTCGCTCGTATCGTTGGCGTGCTGACCTAGTTTCTCTAACTTCTTCCCACGTGAAAATCCATCGTACTCTGCTTCCACGAGTAGAAGGCTAATTCCACGACGTGCGGGTTCAGCATTTGGATCGGTTTTACAAACGACGACGAACAGATCACCGTAATAACCGTTAGTAATAAAGGTTTTCTCACCGTTGACGATATAATGATCGCCTTCAAGAACTGCCGTCGTTTTGACGTTCGCCAAATCCGAACCTGTTCCTGGTTCAGTCATCGCAATTCCACAGATCATCTCACCGCTTACGAGCTTCGGTAAGTAATGCTCTTTAATTTCTTCACTGCCAAAGGCTCTATATAAGGAACGGTGATGTCACTATGAACACCAACCCCACCTAAACCACTGCCTACGCGGTTGTATTCTTCTGAGAGCAATGCGTTATATAAGAAGTTCGTGCCCATACCACCATACTTCTCAGCGACTTGAGGTGCGAGAAATCCTTGCTCGCCCATCTTCTTCCAAAACGAGCGAGGGACTTGCTTCTCTTTCTCCCAATCCTTGTAATAGGGCATCGCTTCTTCATCTAGAAACCTTTGAATCGACTTACGGAATAATTCATGCTCCTCTTTAAATACCGTTCGCTTCATCGTCTCACCTCATTATTTTGGTTGCATACGAATTGCACCGTCTAAGCGGATCGTTTCTCCATTTAACATTGGGTTTTGAATAATGCTGAGTGCGAGTTGGGCAAATTCTGGTGGCTCACCTAAGCGCGGTGGGAATGGCACCATTTCACCGAGTGCCTTCTTCACTTTTTCAGGCGCATTTGCCATAAGTGGCGTTTCAAAGATTCCTGGAGCGATGGTCATCACACGGATGCCAAGCGTCGATAAATCTCTTGCAATCGGTAGTGTCATTCCGACAATGCCGCCTTTTGACGCACTATAAGCCGCCTGACCAATCTGCCCATCTGTCGCTGCAACAGAGGCTGTATTAATAATGACGCCACGCTCTCCTTGGTCAGTTGGATTGTTTTCACTCATCTTCTCAGCAGCTAACCGTAAAACGTTAAATGTACCGATCAAGTTGATGTTAATAATCTTCGAGAAATGTGCGAGATCATGCACACCTTGACGTCCAAACGTCTTCATCGCGCCACCAATACCAGCACAGTTCATAAGTACGTCGATCTGACCGAAGTGATCAACCGCGACTTTTAAAGCGCTTTCAACACTTTCCTCATTCGTGACGTCTGTCTTTACGAAAACAGCTTTATCTTCTAGCGAGTCTGCTAACGCCCCGCCCTTTTCTTCATTTACATCTAGAATAACAGCGGTTCCTCCCGCTTCAACAAATTGGCGCACAACCGCTTCTCCAAGGCCAGACGCTCCACCTGTTACGACAATTGTCTTCTTAGCAATTTCCATTTGAATACCCCTTTCGATCTCAAGTAGCAAAATGTGCTTATAATTAGTTAGAATTCTAAATGTTTACTTTTTGAATGTCAAGTTAAGTTTTAGAAAATTCAACTTATTGTCCGAGCATTTGTGTAGGCACAAACATTGCAATCTCAGGGAACAACAAGACGAGAATCATACAGAACAATAAAATAAAAACAAATGGCCATACGGCACGATACAATGTCGTCGTTTTAATATCTGGTGCTACACCTTTCATAATGAAGATACTAATCCCAAACGGTGGCGTTAAATTCCCGATGCATACTGCTATTGTAAACAGAATACCAAACCAAACCATATTAAAGTCAAAAGCACCTAAAACTGGTAGAAAGAGTGGTGCAGTGATCAGTAAGACCGCAACCGTATCAATAAACATCCCTAACACTAAGAAGAAGAGTAAAATGAGGATGAGTACGACCCAGCGGTTAAGTCCTGCATCAGTAATCATACTTCCTAACCATTCTCCTGTACCTGTCACCGTCACAATTCGCGCATAAGCCACTGCTCCGATCAGAATCCAAAACACAATTCCACAAAGCTTTGCGGTCATCATGAAGATCTGTTTGATGTTTACAAAAGTAAGCTTTTTACGTACGCCTGCAGCAAAGACGGCTCCTACAGCACCAACTGCACCTGCTTCAGTAGGTGTAGCCACCCCTAAGTAAATGGATCCAAGAACGAGTAAAATGACCAAACCAGGTAAAACAATTGATTTTAACGATTGGAACTTCTCCCTTAACGTATATCGCATATCTGCTTCAACACTCGGACCTTTCTCAGGTCGGAAGTAACAAAGGATAAGTGAATACACGATAAAAAGCAAACAAGCCATAATCCCCGGTACAATACCTGCCATAAACAACGCAGCCGCCGAAACACTCGCTTCAGCAGCATAGACAATCATGACGATACTCGGTGGAATTAACGCACCTAGTACACCTCCAGCCATTATAACACCTAACGTAAGCTGATCATCGTATTTACGCTTCAACATCGAAGGTCTAGCGACCATTCCAACCGCCGCCGTTGCTACTGAAGCGACACCAACCATCGATGCAAAAACCGCAGCTACAATAGACGTCCCTGCCGCCAATCCCCCTTTAACCCCGCCAAACCAACGGTAAATTGCCTCATACATATCATCTGCCAAATCACTATACATGAGCACCGCAGCCATAAAAATATACAACGGTAGTGCTGTTAATATCGCCTGTGTCGTCCGTTCATATGTTCCGAGTACAAAGCCGTCTAAACTCGGCAACCCATTCCAAAAAAATCAAACCGAATAGAATAGAGATGCCACCAAGAGCAAAAGCTACGTGAACACCAAGTAGAAGGAACGTTAACAATGACAGAAACAGTAGCAATGCAATGATCCAAATCTCCATCGTTATTCCTCCTCCTCTGTCACATACAAAGGCTTGCCTCTCATGATCATCGCGAAGTCATTGATCAATTTCACAATTCCTTGTAAACCGATTAAAAGTCCACCAATCGGAACAATCGACCATTGAACCCAAAGAGGCATTTCCATCCCACCTGATGAGATTGCTCCAATCTGAAAATAATGAATCACGTACGAGAAACCAACAACGACTAACGTACCCGCAATTAAGAGCAGAAACATCCCACCAATGATGTCGACGATACTTTTTGCTCGTGTGGAAAACCGCTCAAAGAGGATATCCACTCTGACGTGATGCCCCTTAGCAAGTGCGTACCCACCGAGTAAAATGCGACAACGCCCGTTGACCATGTGGATAAGTCAAATGCCCATACGGTTGGCGCACTAAAGAAGTATCTCAACACAACATCTAAAGCAAGTAAGAAACTTACAATGGCGATTAAAGAACCAATGAACCACGGCATTGATTTATTCACAATAGTTATTGCTTTCATTATTTGAATGATTACGTTCATCTTCTTCACCTCCAGAATAATCCGTTAAGTATGGATCGAAATACTGCTTGAATTCTGGATTTGCTTCTAACCAACGTTCAGTTTCCTCTTCTAATACGTCAACCATTCGTTCTGTCCGCTCATTAATCGACGCATACTTCCCCCACAAATGCGTCTTGACTGCACTTCGCATATTCTCGAAGTCCTCACGATCCATTCCTACACATGTAACATCATTCTCATTCGCAAATTCAAACGCTCGCTCCGTCATCGCTTTTGATGCTTCGGCAGCTTTCATTTCGACTTCTTGTGACGTTTCAATCATAATCTCTTGAATGTCTTCGGGTAGATCATCCCAAGAATCTTGATTGATCGTTACCATCGAAATTGCAGGGTTTAACGTCGGTAACGAAATATAGTCAACAACTTCTACGTAACGATACGTCTCCAACGAATAGAATGGGAATTGGATCGCATCGAGCGTCCCTCGCATTAACCCCTCATACTGCTCGACCGTCGGCATTGTCGCAATCCCAGCACCTACCTGTTGGTGATAGTCCATTGCCAAATTACTCGTTTGATTCATAATCAGTCCGTTCATGTCAGACATGGAAGCTAGCGGTGTTGAAGACATATAACCGGTCACACTCGCTGGCCAAAAGTGCATCAGCTTAATCCCGTAGTCTTCTAATGATTGTTCATATAGTTCACCGAACTCTGTATTACGCATCATATGCAACGTGTGCTCTTCACCATAATTCCAAAACATTAACGAGACAACGTACAATTCAGGAATACGCTCCGTCCAAAACGCCCCATTCACTTCTTGCATGTCATACGTTCCACGCGCAAGCGCGTCTGCGGACTCCCTTTGCCCTGCCAGTTGATTGCTATAATAAATATCAAACGTCACTTGATTGTTCGTACGCTCTTCAACTAGCTGTGTAAACTCCTCAACCGCATAATACTTCGGCTCCCAATCAAAATACGGAGGGTGCTGTGAAGAATTCAATACGAGGTGGTACGTCTCTTCGCCTTCCTCTTCTTCTGACGCTACCGACGAGTTACACCCAGCCAGAACTAGACTGCTAAGGACGATACTTACTAACAACCAGCGCAAACAATCCCCACCTTCCTCTATTTTGTAATCGCTTTCAAATTTTATATTTCCATTATATTACTGAACGTATATTCAAATGTCTAATTATTTTAATTATTTAAATTTTCACTTTCCTAACTTGTGTTGATCATGACCACTCCCACTGACTCGTGATATGATTGTAGTGTTCAATTTCTTCATAGAGAGGCTGAAAAGACGATGTATCATACCCTTGAAGAAGCATTGCTAGATTTAGAAAAAAACGGTGATTTAATACGTATAAAAGAAGAAGTCGACCCTGATTTAGAAATGGCGGCCATTCAACGAAGAGCGTACGAAGAAAATGGTCCTGCCATCCTCTTTGAAAATGTAAAAGGCTCTAAGTACCGCGCCGTAGCAAACTTGTACGGTTCCGTGGAGAGAACAAAGTTTCTTTTCCGTAAAACGTGGGATGGTGTGAACGATGTCATCGCGATGCGAGACGATCCGATGAGTGCTCTGAAACATCCATTTAAAAACGCAACAACAGGCGTCTCTGCCGTTAAAGCATTACCGATGCGGTTGCCGAGTGTGAAACATTCCAAGTTAGAAGAGGTTTCACTATCTGACTTGCCGATGATTAAATCTTGGCCAGATGATGGCGGAGCATTTATTACACTTCCTCAAGTGTATTCTGAAGATCCGGACAAGCCTGGGATTATGAATGCCAACGTCGGCATGTATCGTGTCCAGCTTAACGGCAATGAGTACGTGCCTAACAAAGAAGTCGGGCTTCACTATCAGATTCATCGTGGAATTGGCGTTCATCAAGCCAAAGCGGTCAAAAAAAGGCGAACCGTTAAAAGTAAGTATTTTCGTTGGGGGTCCACCTGCACACACGGTAGCTGCGGTCATGCCACTACCAGAAGGTTTAAGTGAAATGCTATTTGCAGGCCTCCTATCTGGCCGACGTTTCCGTCACAGTTATGAAGACGGGTTTATGATTAGCCACGACGCTGACTTTGTGATTACGGGTGAGATTTATCCTGATGATACGAAGCCGGAAGGTCCGTTTGGCGACCACCTTGGTTACTATAGCTTAACGCACGAATTTCCAGTGATGCACGTGCACAAAGTATACGCACGAAAAGACGCGATCTATCCGTTTACCGTCGTCGGTCGTCCGCCACAAGAAGATACGAGCTTTGGTGACGTGATCCATGAATTAACTGGCGATGCTGTAAAGCAAGAACTGCCTGGTGTAAAAGAAGTCCATGCGGTTGACGCTGCAGGTGTTCATCCACTTCTTTTCGCAATCGGAAGTGAACGTTATACACCATTCCAACCAGTCAAAAAAACCGATGGAATTACTAACAATCGCTAACCGTATTCTCGGGTTTGGTCAACTGAGCTTAGCGAAGTATTTGTTTATTACGGCTGATGATGACATCAGTACGCACGACGAAGCAAAATTTATGCAGTACGTGCTCGAACGAATTGACTTATCTCGCGATCTGCATTTCCAAACGAATACGACCATTGATACGCTCGATTATTCAGGCACAGGTCTTAATAGCGGAAGCAAAGTTATCTTTGCCGCCTATGGGGATAAATTGCGCGACTTATCCACAGAGGTCCCGAAATCTTTAAAAGAAAACAAAGATATCCACAATCCACAACTCGTCATTCCAGGGGTTGTGAGCATTGAACTTGGTGATTATGGTAATGAAGAGGAAGCTGAGAAGCAGATTGAACGTGTTACAAAGCAATTAGCAAATCATCAAGACTTAGATGGATGTCCACTGATTGTCGTTGCTGATGACAGTTCATTTGTAAGCGAAACACTCTCAAACTTTTTATGGGTCACATTTACGAGAAGCAATCCTTCTCACGACATGCACGGAATCAATAGTTTCACGAAGCACAAACATTGGGGTTGTGACAACGCCATCATCGATGCCCGTCTAAAACCTCATCATGCACCGCCACTCATTGAAGACGAGTCGATCAAAGAGAAGATCGATCGCTACTTTCCGTTAACAACGAACTAATTTAAAGCCCAGTTCCTAAGATTAGGAACTGGGCTTTATTATGATTACGCTTTTTCCCCGACGACCGCAAAGCGTTCGTTCACGTGCTTCTCTTGTTCAATTTCATCGACGACTGCAATCGCATAATCTTCATAGCTAATGTAGCTTTCGCCTGTTGAATTTACGATGAGTATGTCTCCACCTTTTTCATAGGCACCTGTTCTATTTCCATCTGGGTCAAAGAAAGCTGCCGGGCTGATAAATGTCCACGTGACGTTTGTTGTGTTTTGTAAAACGCCCAAGTTTTCACTTTGTCCTTTAGCCGTAGCTAACGCAAATTCAGGGAATTCTGCTGTGTCCATAAGTTGCATTGTTTTTTTGCTTATCCACATACAAGCTTCCTGCTCCTCCAACAACGATGAACCGTGCTGTTGTTCCAGCTAGCGCTTCAACCAGAGCTTTACCGACTTGAACATACTTGTCTTCTTCACCGAATGCCGCACCATATGCGCTAACGACTACATCAAATGGTTCCAAGTCTTTAGACGTAAGTTCGAATACGTCCTTTTCAAGAATGACTACATTTTCTTTTATTTTAGAACGATCTCTAACAATTGCCGTACTTTCATGACCTCGTTTTAATGCTTCTTTCATAATTAAACGTCCAGCTTTACCACTTGCTCCGATAATCGCCACTTTCATTTGAACGACTCCTTCACAATTTGTAATCATTATCATTACATGTATTCATGATAGTTACATGTTGGTGATTCGTCAACTTGTATTTATTAACAAGAAGCATCTTGCCTTTTTCTGCGCTATAATAGGAACTACTTTACGATAAGCATTTGTCTTGAAAGCAGGTGACTTTATGTCAATTAGTAGTAGATTCTCCGTAGGAATACACATTTTGTCTCTCATTGAACTAAATAAGAATACCGTCAATACATCTGAATCCATTGCAGAAAGCGTCAATACAAATGCAGCTGTTATTCGTAAGATTATGGGAATGCTAAAAAAAAGCTGACCTCATCACCGTCCAACCAGGAGTTGCAGGAATTCAGTTCGCTCGAGATTACGCAGACATTACTTTACTTGATGTGTACCATGCGGTGCATGTGGTAAAAGATAATGAGCTATTTAGTGTTCACAACAACCCTAATCCAAACTGTGTTGTCGGTCAAAACATCCAAGGATCTGTGGAGCATTATTTCCACCGGGCTCAACGAGCAATGGAGGATGAACTAAAAACGATGACGATTAAAGATGTGATCAACGACTTAAGAAAAGACGTACAATCATAGATCTCACGATAGACACAAAAAAACAGCCCAAGGGCTGTTTTTTCTATACTTTTTCTACAACCGATTCTGGTTGTGCAAAGTCTGCTTTTTTTAATTTGGCATCGAACACGAAGTTCCCAAACGGAATAATTGCGACCACACTTGCCCCGAGAAACCACTTCAAAGACCAACGCACTGTAAGTGTGACAAGAAATACAAATGACATGTAGAGCAAGAACAGCACTCCATGCGCCATCCCGACAATAGAGACTGCTTGGTCAACGCCGAACATATATTTAAGTGGCATAGCAATAAATAATAGCGTAATGAGTGACAATCCCTCAACCAATCCTACTCTTCGAAACCATTTAAGCTGAAAGTTTTTCATATGCGCCCCCTCCCTATTCACTTTACTAGATTTCATTTGCCGAGAGAGGGGACAATTCCGTGAACCTTTTTATAATGCCCACTTTTTTTTGCTTCGTGAAGTTAACGTTCATCCATTTCGATTGTTTTACATTCGACAACCGATCATACAGTTGCTCCCGGAACTGATCAATATCGTCGACACACGTAATCTTCGACTGATCATCAAGTAAAAAGTGAAAATCAATATAAAGCGTTCTGCCTACTTTTGAAGAACGGATGTGGGTCTCTTTAATGCCATACATTGCTTCAAGTTCCGTGACTACGTTCTTCACTTGTTGATCCGTCTTAGCATCAGAGGACATGTGAAGCAGTTCTCGACCATTTCTTCGAATTAAAGAAATAGGAACCGTCATGAAATAGACACCTGCAAGCAATACCATAATCGGATCAATATAAGGAACAAACCAACTAAGGCTTGTGTTTTGCAAAAAGATTGCACTAATAAAACCGACCACAACAGCGAGACTTAATAACGTATCCATCAACCATTGTGCTGATTCTGCCTTTATAAATTCAGAGTGGTGTCGATTTCTTCTCATCACTTGTTGAATGACAAAACAGACGACAAGAGAGAAGATTCCATATAAAAGTGCACTCCCGAGAGCCACATCTCGTCCACCACTAGCCAATGCCATAATCGATGAAGACACTGCAGCAACACAAAGAACGCTAATCACGATTGCTTGTATAATGACGACCATCGGTTCGATCGATGCTTTACCGAAAGGAAACCTTTTTGTGTCCTCTTTTCGCACGTATTGCGATGCAATTAATGCGATTAGTGACATGAACAAACTAATTATTGAATAGATGCCATCAAAAAGAATCATTTGTGATGCACTGATGATTCCCCAAATAATTCCCACGACCGCAAACACAAAAGCTGTGGAAGCGGAAAGAAGTAATATTTTTGAGGTTGTATCCCTATTCATTGTTTCTACCTCTATTTCTCATGACTGAATATCAGTCATTTTTTTGTGAATAAATAGAGCCACCCCAAGCGGTCAGCGCCCAAGGTGACTGAATATCAATCATTATAGCAGATTTTCTACCCTTTGTCTAAAGTTTGTTAAACATTGAACAAACTAGTTTAAATATGAACGATATTTTGCAATTACAGATGATACAATGAACGTTACTATTCAAGGAGGTGGGAAGATGAAAAAGATTCTACTTAGCATCCCATTAGCCGTATATGGCATAACCTTATTGCTCATCATCTTCGTCAGTCTCTTGTTCTCAACGTTAACGTTCATAGGATCAGGGAACTTCAACATGATTACACTCGTTCTGCTTCTATTTGCAATGATGGTTGGGATTGCTTACAATTTCAAACGAAAAAAAGCATGAGGAATTGAACGATTCCTCATGCTTTTTGCGATACAATTAACTAATTCGCTCATCCAAATCATGAATATCATCTTCATACGTCAGTGTTTTGTATTGATTGTAACGAGTAATTGCAAAGTATGCCCCGATCATCCACCAACCTAGTAAAATGACCCATTCATGCCACCCAAGACCAGCAGGCATTCCTGGTAGATATTGAACAGCGAAGAAAATACTCATGACGAGTGCCAACCAACCGAAGATTGAAGAACGACCCGCTTTAAATGGACGAACCATCGCAGGTTCATTTTTACGTAAGAATAAAAACGATACCGCAACCATTAAATACGCAACGACGATTGTCAGACCGCCTGCATCAACAAGCCAACCGAGCATCGGTGCACCGAAGAATGGACTGACCGCCGACAATATGCCGATAAACCAAATAGCATTGGATGGCGTACCGTATTTCGGGTGAACTTTTGCAAACCATTGGGGCAACATCTTCGTATCCGCCATCGCAAAGATGATTCGACTTCCCCCAATAATAAAGGCATTCCAGCTCGTCAAGATTCCTGCGATCCCACCTAAAACGAGAATGGTTCCGAATATCTCACCGCCAAACAGGTTGACCATTGCATCTGCAGTCGGCAACACCGATTGCTCCCTTTCTGCTGAACCTAGACCGAATCCCACCGCATAGATAACCGCTAAGTAAAACACAATCGCACAAATCAAAGATGCTATAAGTAGCTTTCCAATCGAACGAGGTTTTACGTTCATCTCTTCAGCCGCTTGAGGGATTACATCGAAGCCGACAAAAAGGAATGGCGTCATAATCATAACCGCCAATAGTCCCGTCGTACTCGTCACCCATAATGGATCTGCATTTGCAATGTCTCCATTGACAGCTCCCCCAAAAATTAACAATAAACCAACGAGCACAATCATTAGCGTGAGAATCATCTGTACGAATGAAGCAAATTTAATTCCTATATAATTGATCCAGGCGATAAACAATGAACCTGCAACACCGACTAATACCCAAGTAAAGTACACATCGTATCCTGTCACACTATACATGTAACCAACTTTGTAGTTCGGGAACAAGTACTCAACAACGTTAGGTAAGGCAACAGCTTCGAAAGCTACAACTGATACGTACCCGAGCGCAATCGCCCATGAAGCGATAAATGAACCCCGAGGACCAATTCCGCGTAGCGCATATGAATGCTCACCACCGACTTTAGGCATGGATGACGCCAGCTCTGAATATGTAAAACCTACACAAAGCACGAGCACTCCACCGATTAAGAATGCAAGCATCGCTCCGATTACTCCAGCATCAGTAACCCAGCCACCAGAAAGGACAACCCATCCCCAACCGATCATTGCACCGAATGATAATACAATGGCATCCGTCTTGCTCAATACTTTTTTTTAGTTTTTGCTTTTCTTCCATAATCTTGCCTCCTTTTTATCAGTATAATAAATATTCCAAATAATTTGCATGATTATTTGTTGTACATCTACATAAAAAAAATGCGTTATACTCGCCTCGAGTTCTAGAAAGGACGTATGTATATGGAAGCCTTCATTCGCAACGATCAGTACAACGAATGGAAATACCAAGTGAATAAGCTTGTCTACAATCAAGCAACCTTAATAGACAACGATGTAATCAAAGCTGTCCAATCTCTAGCGATTGAGCGAATTACTGATCAGTTCGTATCGCTATCCACTGAACAGGAAAGATTAATTACGCTTACTACTCAACTAAACGATGAAGGGGATGCACAACTATTTTTGGACCAATTAGCCTTACTAATCATCCCTTTTCCTGCGATTAACAACACACAAATCACGCAATTATTTCCAAAAGCAAAGTTAGGTCGCATTTCCATTCAAGAGTCAGAACGAAAATTCTCTTCCTACATTAGCTGGGACGACACCGGGCAGCAAAAACGCTATATTATTGCCTATGTTGATCATAAACACGTGGGAATCGAAGGTCGTTTACATACACGCACTGTGCACGGAGTCTGTTCGATTTGTAATCATCATGCACCAACACGACAATTCACCACTTCGTACAAAGAACGCGGTGATGAAGGAAACTACACGTCGTATTCTCAATACGTCTGTTCCGACACGCGCGAATGCAACGAGAACATTCGTGCACTTGACCATTTGTACACGTTCATTTCGAAGATGACAAAACAATCGTAGCGTTTGAGAAACGAGGGGTGTTCTCCTCGTTTTTTTTCATTTGAAATTTCCGCCTTGCAATTTACTCCCTTCCTCAAAGCCGTCAACAGGATAGACTTCCCACCCCTTTGCATAAGCTAAAAAAAATTATTTTTAACACGCTTCTCATGCAATTCTCATGTTCTCATGCTACATTCATTTCATTAATGAAGATTCTAGTTCATCGTGGGGGTGATTTGCTTTGCGATTTTCACTCATAAAAGCAGTAGTTTCATTGGCATTCGTTGTAAGTTCCGTCATCGGATTATCGTTCTTCCAAACCGATGAGCAAGAAACAGAAACGGTTGATAACATTATTCTGATGATTGGAGATGGGATGGGAACAGACCAATTAACCGCTGCTTCGTATACGCTCGGTGATGGTAATGATTACGGTGAGCTTGCCGTCGATCAATTTCCTTATATCGGTCTCGTTCGAACACATTCCAACGACCACCTTGTTACCGACTCTGCAGCAGCAGGAACGGCACTCGCTACTGGTTATAAAACGGACAACGGTGTCATCGGCAAAGCACCAACCGAAGACGGAACTTATGAAGAGGTGTCGTCCATTTTTACAGAAGCTAAATCGAATGGCAAAGCAACTGGAATGGTCACTACAGCACGTCTTACACATGCAACGCCTGCAGCATTCACAGCCCACATTGATCGTCGAAAAAGCGAAGAAGACATTGCACCACAATTGCTCGATGACGAGACTGATGTCTTATTTGGCGGTGGACGCACCTATTTTGACGACCGGGACGATGAACGCGACTTAATCGCCGAAGCAAACCAACTTGGCTACGCGTTCATTGAGGACGTCGATGACTTGCAACGAATTGACGGGACGAATAAACTATTAGGTTTGTTTCATGATAGCCACCTCTCCTTTGAACTAGACCAAGAAGATACAAAAGAGCCTTCGCTGGAATTGATGACCGAAGTTGCAATCGAACAGCTTAATAAAACGGAAGATGGCTTTTTTTTAGTCGTTGAAGGCGGGCGTATTGATCATGCGGGACACGACAATTCTCCAGCAGATATGATACAAGAAACGCTCGCATTTGACCGAGCGGTACAGGTTGCTTATGACTTCGCTGAACAAGATGAGAATACACTTATTGTCGTGACGGCTGATCATAGCACTGGCGGTATGGCTCTTGGTTATGATGACGACTACCATTTCTATCCTGAAGTTATTCAAAACGTCACACGTTCTGTAGATGCATTAGAAGATTACATTAAAAAAGAGAAGATGGATGTTCAAGAAGTACTAGAAGTATACGCAGGAATTGAAGATGTCACAGAGGACGAAGTTGATCGCGTAGAACACTCGGATTCGATGCATAAAGAAATCGCTACCCTCATCAGTGAACGGGCAGCGATTGGTTGGACAACTCACGCTCATGAAGCCGCAAATGTCCCTTTGTATAGTTACGGTCCCGGCGCTTCTCAGTTTGCTACAACACAGGATAACACTGAGATTCCAGCAAAGATGCGTGAGATACTACAACTTCAACCCGAGAAACGTGCTGATTAGCAACGCTTTTATCCTTGTAATGAAACGATCCGTTAGAAATGCGGCTGTTGTGACGAAGGCGTAATCACAACAGCCGCTTACAAAACCGTTTACGATTCTATTTGTTTAAGTTTCTTAGTGAGGAATAAAGCATGTCCCAGAATATGTCTTGATTCAGTTCCATTGCAACGTGTGCATTTGGTTCTTTTTCTAACACATGATGATAATCAATGACCGTCATCCCGTATGTATGTTCAGCTTTCACTTCAATGTCTACATGAAGGTGTTTCTTCGTGAACACTTCTGGATTGATACAATATGCAATACAGCATGCATCATGGATTGGCCCTCCGTCAATCTCAAACACATCTAAGTAGGTCGAACGGAAAAATTTCAATAATTCCACAGTAAATGCTGCTACTTCTCCATCAATGTTTTCGATTGCAGCAATTTCTCGGTCTTGGGCCAACGCTTGATGAGTAAGATCTAATCCAACCATCGTCAGCTTCGCACCACTTTCAAAAACAACCTTAGCAGCTTCTGCATCGACATAGATATTAAATTCAGCAGCAGGTGTTTTGTTGCCAAATGATCCCCCACCCATGATCACGATCTCTTCCAATTTCTCAACGATCGACCGATCCTTCTTGATCGCTTGGGCGACATTCGTTAACGGACCTGTTGCGACGAGTGTGATCTTCTCTTCTTCACGATGAATCGTATCGATGAGGTAATCGACCGCATGGTGTTCTATCGCTTGCTTTTTAGGTGGTCGAACGTCTGGACCATCCATTCCTGATGTTCCGTGGATATCCACCGATATGACTTGTTCTCGGACGAGCGGTTCACTTGCTCCTGCTGCCACAGGAACATCGTCAAGTCCAGCTAGTTCACAAGCGACGAGTGCGTTTCTCGTCGTATCTTCGATTCTAGCATTACCACTTACCGTCGTAATAGCTAGTAAGTCAATGGCATCATTTCCTGCCGCTAAAAAAAATTGCAATCGCATCATCGTGTCCAGGATCGCAATCTAAGATTACTTTTTTCTTCATAGGAACCCCACTTTCTCGATCTCGTTCCTATTTATTCTACCATGCAATATGGTAGCGTTTACTTTTCATTACAACACTGTATACGACTAGTGAGCTTATCTATTGTTTTTACAGACTTAAGGACGAAACAAAGTGACTACGTTCATCAAAATCAGTAGAAAAGAATCAGGATCATGAGACTACTTTCATGCTATTATTTGTTATAAAGTCTCGTAAGCGAGATATATTAATTCGTTTTTATTTTTTTATAGGTTTTACTTAGGGGGTTGCAATGAACAGTTATGAAGTGAATTACTATATGACTTCAGGTCATTCCATTGGTCATCTTATTCAAGCGGAATCAATTTTTACAGCTTCTGCAATTGCAAAAGAATGGCTAGATACAACTGACCGTTTTATCGAATTAGACGAAACCTTATACCTTGATAAAGATCAAGTCACCCATATTGAAATCTATGAAAGCGGCGTGCTCTATGAGCCGAGTGATCACGTGAAGAGCGATGTCACATTTAAGATGATTAGCAATGAAGAAGTGCTTTATCATAGCAAGGACACTCAAGAGAATACAGCGAACATGTTGCGCCAACTTCTTTCAGAACGCCGTGAAGGATTTATTCCGTTATCGCCAAACTGTTTAGTTAATTCTAAATATGTTGTTTCCTACCGAATCTTTGAACGAATTCCGATGCGTACACATTAAAAAAAGCTTTCGCAATCCTTTTGCGAAAGCTTTCTATTTATTCTCCGCCTTCCGCTACGTATGCCGCAACGGCTTCAGCATCTTCGCCCTCAACGAGGTTCTCAGGCATACTACCCGGCCCTTCTGCAATGGCATTGATTACTTCATCTTCACCCATTCCAGCAATTCCTGGACCAGATTCACCTTGCATATCTTGGCCGTGACAGCTTAAACAGTTCTCTTCATACAAAGAGGCACCTTCACCAGAGTCAACGGTTTCACCTTCACTACCTTCACCGTCTTCTCCTTCTTCACTTGCGCTTGATGGACCACCACTATCTTCAAATGAGTCCCCAACAGGCTCTTGAACGTCACCTGCATCTTCGTTACATCCAGCAAGCATAAATGCCGCTGCACCGAATACGATTAGCCACTTCTTCATAAGGTCCCTCCTCCTCAATTCCATAAATTAAATAAGTATCACTACCATTGTATTTACCACATTCCTTATTTCTTTAAACGAATGTTTTAATTAACCACAACAAAAAAAACCAACGTTCTGTTTCGTTGGTCTAATTCTTATGATCAACACGATGTTTACTTCGTTCGTTTTTCAATCGATGCCTTGCTGTCTTCTTTAACCCTTCACTTCGATCACTACGAATCATGCGATTCATTTGGCTCACACTCACCACATTTCTACAATTAGGTATATTGTCTATGTGTATTCCTATCAATACCACTGAACTCGTCATAATAAACGTGAAAAGGTGAGCTTTTGGAAAAACTTATTAATTAAGGCTTACTAGACTAAGCCATAACGATCATAAGTGTTACAAAAAGCAAGAATAAGACGCCTACACTTACTAAACCATACATCCATGCTTGTCCGTAACGATCTTCTTCCATATCAAAGTAGCGATCAATTTTTAGTTTCCATTGTTTTATCATAATATCCACCTTCTTAACTCCTTGTTATATATAGAAGCTATGAAGTTACTACTCTATGTATTCCGCAAAATCTAGTGCAAATAACAACTAGTATTGTCATGAATTCTTTATATTGAATGTCAAATTACGTCTGATTATGACCTTCTTCAAATCACATCTTCTCTTGTTCTATGCAAAAAGCGAGCAAAAGGGGACGCCCTTTCACTCGCTCAGCTTAGCTGTAATGAACCTTTAACCCTCACTCGAATCCTTGATATTTCTCCATCTAAATAACAAAACGGATACTCTTCTACTTCTTGATCACGAATAAGAAATCTCGCTTTTTCATTTAAGCAAATCTCAGCCTTACGCATTTCACGCTCAATAACCTCTTGTTTTGACGAACCTTTTAGATGATAGATTCCATCAGATTCACTTCCTACCATCGCAAAGCAAAGGCCGTACGCACAAGAATAATTGGATGCATCTGGGAGTAACCACGTTTCATACCTAGACTCTAAATGCGGGAACAGTGTTTCACTGCGACTTCCGACAAGCACAATCGGCAATTCATCGTAACGAGGTTGCACACGTTCAATAACGGATCGAACGTTCGAACAAAACAATTGAAAATCATCTATATAATTAGGATGCTGTATTTTTTGTCTCTCTATATCTAATCGTTCATACTCCTTGAGTCGTTCAGGTATTGCTTCTACATGTTCGTAACTTGGTAAAGAAATCGTCGTTCGAATGCCATCAATGCGCATCGCTAATGACGCTTCATCAACTTTGCCATTCTTAACGACAGCAACTCCTGCTTCATTCTCTCCTACGTTTACGACAACATAGTCCGTTAACCTAGCCAGCTCACCTGCTCCTTGAAAAGCCATCGCACGATTTGAAGCGATCGTCTTAATTGGCGAACCGAGCGCCTCGCTCTCTGTCATGAGCGTTCCATCGTGTTTGGCAATCCAAACCGGTGCCTGTACACCGTAATCAGATAAAATTTCATGCAACAAGTTTTTTTGAAAGTACCGTAGCTGGTCTAAGCATCGCGTTAAGTAACGTTGTGTTCTCTCGTTCAATAAAGCCAATACTTCCGAATTGATGAGATAAACTAACCGCAAGTTCAGGCAATCTTACCGTGATTTTTGCACCGAGGCGTCGTTCGGATTCTGCATCCATTGGTGCATTTACGCCAACGACTGCAATTGATTGCGCGCCACTTTCATTAATCTTTACAATCAGTTCTTCCCATTCTTGATCGTCTTCAGTTGAAGAAAGATGAGTCGTACCGACAATATGATCTTGAAGGTCCTCTGGCCAATCGACTGCGGGCTGCAAAATTGATGGCATCGGTGAAATACGCACGAGGTACGTTTTAGCTAAACGCTCTACTTCATTAAGCGCCTGCTCGATGTGTGAAGAACATACAAATATTCCTTTTATACTGGCCTCGTTACCTTTGATTTGTCCAAAAATAGTTGCTAGTGCCAATCTCGTATTCTCGACTGAATCTTCACCTCGTGTACTTTTCGTTCTGGCAAAGATCCTTCCATTCTCTGACGTTAATACGGCGTCTGTATACGAACGTCCAACATCAATTCCTAGTCTCATGTGCACCTCTTTTAGTCATTACGCTTGTAAAGGTTACGCATCTTTTCCGTCTTTAAAATCGACGGACATGCAACCTTTGCAATCGTAATCTCAGTTCCTTTTTGTATCGTTGAAGCCATTAGTGGCCTAAGCGTCTCCATTTCACAAACGACAATTAGATCAGGTGTTGTCGCAAGCCGGTCATGTTCAGATGCAACATAAACAAATTCATTTTCAAAAAAATATGGTAACCATTCGATAATCTTGAACAGAGTGCGCGCGAACGAGGCATCTACCTGTAACGACACCATCATAAAAATCACGCTCGACCTGTTCAATAACGCCAGAAAGAATCCACTCTACCTTTCCATAAATCGAATTACCAAACATTTTCTGCAGCTGTTCTTGTTTATCAGAAGCGCCAATTTGCTTCTCTATAATCTCTCCAATCGCTTTTGCGACGGTTAACGTACCCGGAATCATGGCTGTTGAGATTTTTTTTGCATTTCCTACATAACTCGTTAAATGTGCAAAACCACCATTTTGCTGAACGACACTGTGCAAGTATTCACTCGCTTTCTCATTCGGAACGAAATCTATGACCTCTTGATAGTTATGTGTATACACGGCTGCTGGCGTTAAAGGTACCGCTAAGTTTAAAACACTCATCTTTAGTTTTGGGAATGCCCTGCCCATTCCATCACCATCTACGATTGGCAAACGACTTCTAAGTGCTGTCAAAATTGGACTAATACCATTTAGCCCACCAATTTCTAACGAAATTAAGGCTTGAGGCTCTGTATTTGTATACTCTTCATACAACTTTAGTGATGAACGACCTTCATCTCCTGAAGGCAATTGTTCACTATAAAACTCTGGAGAGCCAATAATCGCAATCGGTGCGATCCATTGATCTGTGAGATCTTGCCATTCGAGGACGTGAATACTTTCCTCATCATTCATCACAGATTTAATGAGCATTTCAACGATAAATGGGTCTCCTCCTCCCCCACAACCGAGAAACTTTGCACCTATGGCAACAGCGGATATGTCTCTTTTGTAAAGCTTCCACATTCCCCTGTCCTCCCTACATAGTAATAAGCAAGATTCATGCCAATTTTTTATGAGTCTAAAGCCTGTGTTTTGGGCGTTTTCTCAAACGTAGATGTTCATCTAAGTTGATAATGATAAACTTAAAATTAGTGAATATGGTTGATTTTAACAATATATCTCTTGAATTATCATGTTTTCTCACGTTTTCTCACTTTATTTAACGCCATGCTTTTTCAAACGTCGGTAAAGCGTTGGTAAGCTCATATTTAACTCATAAGCGATTTGTTTTTTAGCTGCCGTATGCCGTCCATATTGATCTAATAGCTCTAATAACCGTTCTTTTTCACTGGCGTGCGTAGGGGTTGCGACAACATTCTTATATCCTTTTCGCAACGCGACCGGTAGACTATCGACAGTTAATTGATCACCAACTTCAATTTGTGTCGCATGGGCAATTACGTTCTTTAACTCACGAATGTTCCCCGGCCAATCATATTGTTGCAATAATAGCCATGCTTCCTCCGTGAAATGCTTACTACGTCCGCCTTGTCTTAATGAATATTCTTTAAGAAAACTCTCTGTTAATAATGGAAGGTCATCAATTCGATCTCTTAAGCTTGGGATGACGAGCTGAATGACATTTAAGCGGAAAAATAAGTCTTGTCGAAACTTCCCTTGCTGAACGAGAACATCTAAATCTTGATGCGTCGCAGCAATGATTCGGACATCAACGTCAATGCTCATCGTTCCTCCAACCCGTTCAAACTTCCGTTCCTGAAGAAGCCGAAGTAACTTTGCTTGTAGTGAAAGCGGCATGTCTCCCACTTCATCAAGAAAGATCGTACCACCTTTGGCTACTTCAAACTTGCCTAGTTTTCCTTTCTGATTTGCACCTGTAAATGCTCCAGAATCATATCCAAACAATTCACTCTCAAGTAGCGCCTCTGGAATTGCGGCACAATTGATAGCGATAAACGGTTGATCACTTCGTCTACTTGCGGCATGAATGGATTGTGCAAAGACTTCTTTACCCGTTCCGCTTTCTCCCCGAAGTAGGATCGTCGTCTCACTCGGTGCCACCCGCTCTGCCAATCGTTTCGTCCGCTCAACAGCAAGTGAAGTTCCGATAATGTTCGAAAAACTATAGTTCGTATGAATCGGTGTTTGGCTTCGATCTTTGACTTGAAGGTACAGCACGTACCGATCTTTAAATCCACCTTCAATTACGGTCTGAACGATCACATCGACGTCATGATCATGGATTTTCACCTGAATATTCCCTGAATACTCAACCTTCTCAAGTTCGTCCCATAAGATTCCCGACCAAAGACGAATCGATTTATTAATCATTGAAGATTCAGTTTCTTGGAAAATGCGACAACTAGGTAATGAAGCACTCTGAATTTTTCCTTCATGATCGACGACCATCACGGCTTCATTCGTTTCATTTATCATTAGCTTAAGCTCTTTTTTTCAATTTATGATTCTCAACTTTCAGATCTTCATAATCATACAGAAAGCCTAAGTATTCTCCGGCATCAATAAAGCAGTCTAACGCTTCTTCGAGCCTATTTGGTTTCCCTTTCGCGACTAACATTCCTTGTTTATTCGTTTTAACGATAAACGTCGAATCGCAAAGACAATGCTCTCTCAAGCAAGACGGACGATCCTCTAAGAAAACGGTACGTCCCTCTTCTGCTTCTCGATACACTGGACAGTCCACAAATGACGCTAGCTGTTCTTGCGAATAATGAGCAGTCGTGAGCTCGGTAATTAAGTCGACCATTTTGATAAGATTGTCCATCACATTCGCCTTCATTAAACCTCTCTCCTAAATAACGCATTACAATCCGCACTTGTTCATTTCTACTCTATTCCAGTATACTTGTATTTCTTTAAAAAGAATAACGTTCTACACAAAAGTTTACAAATTACATCTTTCTTATGTAAAAACAAACACACAAACCGAAGTCTGTGTGTTTTTAGATGATTTAATGGTTCACATTAGCTACGCTAGTATTACTGACAAGTAAAAGACGTAATTTGATTTGTATTGATACCAAAGATGACCCAATTGCGTCCATTCCAACGGAACCCTGCAACCGATCGCTGTCCTACAAAAATGGATAGTACCAAAAGCTCTGCCCATTCCTTAGCCAAATGTACGTAAAACGGAATTGGCAAAATGAAATGGCACCTGAGTCAACAAACGGCGTTGCCTGAGACTGCATCGGTATAAAATTCGGTGGCGGCGCAGAAGGTG
>NZ_BAXL01000020.1:0-99269 GCF_000698185.1 Geomicrobium sp. JCM 19055 | reverse complement strand
CCCGCTTGCTACACCCTCGCCCCCGCTTGCTACACCCTCGCCCTATCCGCACAAACAAAAAAAACTTGCAACGACGGTTGCAAGTTTTAGGAACGTGAATGTTGTAGTGCTCTATAGATTCCGATGAATAGGTTAATTTGCGCGAGACTAAAGAATATAATCCAGAGCAAACTGCCGACGTACATGATGAATGCAGAAACTGCAGTTAGGAGTAGTGCTGAGATCATCGGAAATAGTACGGTTTTGTCTTTCAGAATTTCTTTCATGCCAAACCCCTTATCTTATTGCCAAAGCTTGTAGATCGATTGCGTTCCACTGTCTGTTTCGCCCTTTTCGGCGAGTTCATCGTAGAGCGATTTTACGAGTGCGAGACCGGGTAGGTTTTTGTCCATCGCTTCGACTTCTTCTAACGCAATGTCCATATCTTTAATAAAATGTTTTACGTAAAATCCTGGTTCAAAATCACCATTTAACATGCGTGGTGCGAGGTTGTTCAATGTCCAACTACCGCCTGCTCCTTTTGAAATGGTGTCGAGCACTTTTTGTTGGTCGAGCCCTGCTTGCTTTGCATAGCCGAGCGCTTCGCCTGCACCAATCATGCTGGCAGCAACAGCAATTTGGTTGCACATTTTTGCATGTTGCCCACTACCTGCAGGTCCGTGGAGTTGGATGTTCGTGCCCATTAATTCAAAAACCGGCAACATCTGCTGGAACGCCTGCTCCGAACCACCGACCATTATTGTTAGTGTACCATTCTTAGCGCCAACATCGCCACCTGAAACGGGTGCATCTAGTGCTGAACATCCCCGTTCCTCAGATGCCTTGGCAATCCGCTCAGCTAGAGACGGTTTTGATGTAGTCATATCAATCAACGTTGTTCCTGATTTTGCTGATTGCAACAATCCATTCTCTTTGAAATAGACGTCCTCCACATCTTTTGGATAACCAATCATCGTAATGATCACTTCGGAGCTTTCTGCTAGTTCTTTCAGTGTTGATTTCCAGTGTGCACCGATTGTAAGAAGTTCGTCTGCTTTTTCTTTCGTTCGAGTATACACGTTGACTTCATGGCCCGCTTCTAAAAGATGCTTCGCCATGCTTTTACCCATTACACCGATTCCAACAAATCCTAGTTGCATAATACCCCTCCGTATTCTATTAATTCCGATTTCTTTATGTAAAGAGGCAACGCCTCTTTATCATGTAACAATGATTGGTTCGTCTTTTGTGACGATAATCGTATGCTCTTTTTGGGCAACGAAACCTCGCTCTTTCGTGAGTAACGTCCAACCGTCATCTTTTTCATAAATCTCTTCTGCTTTTGTCGAAACGAATGGTTCGTATGCAATTACGGAACCTTCCGTAAAGAGTGAGCGATCCCAAGGGATGTAGTAGTTGTAAATATGGTCTGGTTCGTCTCGAAGTGATGAGCCGACACCGTGGCCTGTTAAGTTCTTAATGACTGTGTACCCGAGTTGCTTAGCGGTACGATTCACTGCTCGGCCGACACCGTTCATCTTCGATCCAGCCTTAAACTTCTTTAAGCCTTCATCAAAGACAACATCTGTCGCTTTCAAAAGTTTCTCAAGCTCTGGATTTGAAGTTGAGCCCACTACAAATGATTTCCCTGTATCTACCCAATAATCGTTGTACGCCCCTGATACATCGATATTGACGAGGTCACCGCCTTGAATTTCACGTTTTCCTGGAATCCCGTGTGCAACTTCTTCGTTTACACAGATACACGTATACCCTGGGAAATTGTACGTGCTAATTGGTGCAGAAATCGCTCCGTACTTTTTAAACATGCGCTCTGCAATTTCATCAAGTTCTTTCGTTGTAATACCTGGCTTTGTCTGTGCAATCATTTCATCACGTATTTCAGAAATGACCTTCCCAGCATCCTTTAAGCCTTGGATGTCTTTTTCGCTTGTTGCTATCATCGTCTAGACTCCTTTAATCTTTGTACTCTCATTGTATCCCCTATGAATTAAATCAACAACCAACAGAGAAAGAGCATCCATTTTCATTAAAAATGGATGCACTATCATTAAATTTGTTCGTACACAACGTCTGGGTCTGGCCCTCTACGCTCATCGCGATTTAATTGATCGATCAGCATCATGTCTTCTTCAGTTAAAACAAAATTGTAGATATCTGCGTTTTCCTCAATACGTTCAGGTGTCTTTGACTTAGGTATAATAACTGAGTCTTGTTGTAAATGCCAACGTAACACCACTTGCGCTGGAGTTTTATGATAGCGGTTTGCTATTTTTTCAATAACGGGGTCACTCAATACATTGCCACGCCCTAACGGACTCCACGCCTCAAAGACGATATCTTCTTCCTCCATATAATCTTTGAGTGCATATTGTGTCAAATACGGATGACATTCAACTTGATTAATGACAGGCTTTACATTCGCCTTCGTCTCAAGTCGTTTAAGATGATCAATTTGGTAGTTGCACACACCAATCGCTCGAACTAACCCTTCACCTTCGAGCCGTTCGAATGCGCGCCACGTATCATGAAAATGACGTTTACTCGGCCAATGTACGAGTAACAAATCAACATAATCAAGCTTCATCTCTTCAAGTGAATCGTGAAATGCACGTAACGCTTGATCGTATCCTTGGTCGTCATTATGCGTTTTTGTTGTAATAAAAAGATCTTCTCTATTCACCGAGCTATTCCTCAACTGCTCTGCCATTAAGCCTTCATTCTCATACAACTTCGCTGTATCGAATGATCGATAACCTACATCTAATGCCTTATGAATGGCTGTCTCGGCTTCTGAAGGTTCGTTAATGAGATACACGCCAAAACCGTGTTGAGGCATCATCAACCCATTGTGAAAGCGAACAACGTCTTTGATTGAATTACTTGTCATTAACTAACCCTCCTAGTGAGTATGATCACATGTTTATTATATCCTGAACGCACACGACATTCAAAGAAAGTCATGAGAGATCAATCGCCTTAATTTCCACTTGAGTTTTTGAAACGATTACTTTGTAAATCGCAGGCATCGGCATCATTCTCCACGATTCAAACGTAAACGATGGATCATAGGTTGAAAGGATTAATGTTAGGAGATTCCCATGTGTTGCGATTACGATTGATTTATTTTCATGCGCTTCTATGAGTTGTTTTGTTGCCGCCTGACCTCTTCGTTGTGCTTGACCATTTGACTCTCCACTTCCATAATACAAATCCGGGTTTTCCCATAATGCCTTAATCTTCTCTTCGAAGTTTGGCTCAAAGCCGAGTCCGCTTTCTCTTTCACGAAAAGCATCTTCTAGTTGAACCGACAGCCCTTTTTGCTTTGCTAGTGGTTTAATCGTTTGAATTGCTCGGTGATACGGACTTGAGACGATCTGATCTACTTTAATTGACTCAAACTGCTTTGCAATTGCTTCGCTTTGGATACGTCCGACTGATGACAACGAACGGTTTCGTTCATCGTCTGAATAAGTCGCATGTGCATGTCGGATAAAATAACAGCTCGTACTCATCGCCTCACCTCTGATTCACCTTTCATTGCACGTCCTAGCTACAAGTATGATAAACTATTCAAAAAAAAGACAGTTCATCACTCATTAAGGAGTGGCAAAAGATGAAAATCATACCCATTCACGTAAAAACTGAACGAGCGCTTCGAAGTTTTAACTTTTATCTCGTTCAACATTCTAACGAGCTCATTTTGATTGATGCAGGATATGATACGGAAGATTGTTGGAATGGGCTAGTTGAAGCATTACAAACCCATCTTCTCCAGTTATCGGATCTTACTGCAATCGTTCTAACGCACCATCATCCCGATCACGTTGGGCTCGTCAATCGTATTCGCAAACAAATTGACGTTCCGTTATACGTTCACCCTGAATCGGTGCACCGTTTAACGCGAGAACCTACCTTTATGGAAATGCGAATTAACTTTTACAAAGCATTATATCAACAAGCGGGTTGCGGAGCATTCGGCGAGAAGCAAATCGATCGTTTGCAACGCTCTAAAGAGACGAACATAGGCAATCGAATTGAAGGCGAACTAACATTGATCGATGTATCAAAGCCTTTATTCGACTTTGACTTAGTTGAAACACCAGGGCATGCCCCTGACCAAATTGCACTCCAATATGACGACATCCTCATTTCAGGTGATTTATTGATTCACCATATCTCGAGCAACGCGCTAATTGAGCCTGACAAACATGGCAATCGATTGTTTACGATGCAACAACATATTGATTCCTTACAAACTGTCCAACAACTAGACGTTCAAACTGTATATCCAGGACACGGGTCTGTCATTACAAATCATCAAACACTCATTCAGGAACGTCTTCTAGGAATTCAACAAAAAGCCGAGCATTTACGAGAGTTAATGCTCCAAAAACCGATGACAGCGAATGAATTGGCAATTACTATGTATCAAAAACGATATGAAACTCAGTTCCCTCTCGTCATGTCTGAGATCATCGGACACCTCGATTATATGGAAAGTAAAAATATGACTGTGAAGACAGAAAAAGGCGGTATATTTGAATTTGAACCGGTTTTTGATCACGTTAAATGAATGAGCATTCAGTCAAAACCACTATCTAAAAAAAAGCATCCCTTCATCATAAGGGATGCTTTTCATTAACCTTCTAGTACTTTTAATGATTCGCGGTTGAACGCTGGTAAGTCATCTGGTGTACGACTTGTTACGAGATTCCCTTGGCATACGACCACTTCTTCATCTTTAAAGATTGCACCTGCGTTCTTTAAATCAGGAACGATTGGTTTTACGCCAGTGACGGTTCTACCTTTCAATACGTCTGCATTAATGAGCAGTTGTGGACCGTGACAAATGGCCATGATCGGCTTGCCGGCATCAGCAAATGCTTTCGTAAAATCTACAAAACGATCGTCACCACGAAGGATGTCTGGTGAAAAGCCACCTGGCAACAATAAAGCATCGAATTGTTCCGGTTTAACCTGATCAATTCCTTTGTCGATGGTAACCGTTGTATCGTTTTGCTTACCGGTTACTTTATTGCCTGCCTCTTTCTCAATCGTAACGAGCTCATGACCGGCATCCTGAAGATTCTTCGCTGGATCTGTGTATTCAATATCCTCAAATAAATCTGTAATGAGTACAGCTACTTTTTTACTCATGAGAGAAACATCCTTTCAAGTCTAATTGTCGTTCTAGTAAATTGATTCCCATTTCTATTTCTCCGTAAACATCCCACTATTCATCCGCTCTATTACTATATTGATATATTAATCACTTTTCATCATTTTACAAATTGTCTATCATTTTATTGACGGATGTTGTCGTTTACATTATTGTTAGACTATAACTAATTCATGTTATTGATGTGCGATTTATCGCTTGTCGGATTACTTTACAATGATATGAAAGGAGGTACATGACGATTTGCTGAAATTTATTGGAAAACGGTTTTTATGGATGATTGTTACACTTTGGGTAATCATCACCGTCACCTTTATTCTCATGCGTTTTGCTCCTGGTAGTCCGCTAGATATTGATGACGTAGGAATGAGCGACCAAGCTCGAGAGAATATGATGGCCCATTACAATCTCGACCAACCTGTCATCCTACAATATTTAAATTATCTGAAAAATGCCATCACTTTTGATTTTGGACCTTCTATGGTGACTCGTTCACGTGAAGTTAGTGACATGCTAGCCAGCGGTTTTCCAGCCTCTTTGCAACTCGGCTTAGTAACCCTGATCTTAGCAGTCATTTCTGGGATCATTTTAGGTGTGTTAGCAGCACTCCGACATAACAAGTTGATTGACTATATGACGATGTTTATCGCCATCATCGGAATTTCCATTCCGAACTTTATTCAAGCCATGTTATTCATTCAA
This sequence comes from Geomicrobium sp. JCM 19055, assembly GCF_000698185.1. Classification (NCBI taxonomy): domain Bacteria; kingdom Bacillati; phylum Bacillota; class Bacilli; order Caryophanales; genus Geomicrobium; species Geomicrobium sp. JCM 19055. The sequence goes on along the minus strand of NZ_BAXL01000020.1, from coordinate 93,385 downwards.
TACATAAGCAGTCAATTCGATTTCTTCCCAACAGCTCAATGGGGAACGTGGCGGCATGCGATCTTGCCTGCACTCGCCCTTGCATCTGGTCCAATTGCCATTATTGCACGGATGACTCGCTCAAACATGCTTGAAGTGTTAACCGAAGATTATATTAAGACCGCCAAAGCAAAAGGGCTTTCTAATTTCCAAATCGTCGTCAAGCATGCACTTCGAAATGCATTGCTACCTGTCATTACAATTCTCGGTGTTCTCGTTGCAAGTATTTTCACTGGAAGCTTTGTAGTTGAGCGAATTTTCGCAATACCAGGAGTTGGTCAATACTTCGTCGAAAGTATTACAAACCGTGATTACCCGATGATTATGGCAACGACGATTATCTACAGCACAATCTTTATAATTATGATGTTCATCGTGGATGTTGTTTACGGCATTGTAGATCCAAGAATACAACTACATAAGAAGGAGGAATAAACATGGAAGATAGAAGTCCGAAGAAATCGGCCTCTAACGTCCCTGATGAATGGTTTGTTCCTCTGCCGAAAGAAGAACAACAAGAAACGATTCATCATAAAGGAGATAGTTACTGGAAAGATGTGATGGGGCGCTTGTTTGCGAATAAGCTTGCTGTCACAGGTCTAATCCTCATTATCTTACTAACGATTATGGCGATTATAGGACCTTTCCTTACTGAGCACACGTATCGCTCTCAATCTATTTTAAATAGCAACACGGCTCCAGACTCAACGTACTGGTTCGGCTCAGACGAATTAGGACGAGATGTATTCACGCGTGTATGGTACGGCGCAAGAGTTTCCTTATTTATTGGACTTGCAGCGGCTTTAATTGAATTTGTTATTGGTGTTACTTATGGAGGCGTCTCGGGGTATCGCGGTGGCAAAGTCGACAACGTAATGATGCGTATCGTCGATGTCTTGTATGGTCTCCCATACCTACTCGTCGTTGTTTTATTAATGGTCGTTATGGGACCAGGCTTGTTTACGATAATTATCGCTCTTTCTATTACGGGGTGGATCGGTATGGCTAGGCTCGTAAGAGGGCAAGTTCTCCAACTCAAAAATGCCGAATACGTTCTCGCCTCTCGCGTTTTAGGAGGAAGTAATAACCGCATCATTCGCAAGCACCTGTTACCGAACACATCCGGCCCAATCATCGTATCCATGACACTTACGATACCAACAGCCATTTTTGCTGAGGCTTTTCTAAGTTTCTTAGGACTAGGTGTACAAGCACCTGTGGCAAGTTGGGGTACGATGGCCAATGATGCATTAGGTGTTATCCAAACAGGTTATTGGTGGCGATTATTTTTCCCTGCGTTTTTCATCTCTTTGACGATGTTTGCCTTTAACGTCTTTGGAGACGGTTTACGTGACGCACTCGACCCTAAAATGAGGAAGTGAGCAAATGACTGAAGCAACAACAAAAGAATTACTGTTAGAGGTTGATGACCTTCACGTCTCATTTCCCACTAAACGAGGTGAAGTGCAGGCCGTTCGAGGGGTAAGCTTTTCCTTATATAAAGGTGAAACGTTAGCCATTGTTGGTGAATCGGGATGCGGCAAGAGCGTTACTGCTCAAAGTCTTATGCGTCTCGTCTCCACACCACCAAAGTCTGGGAGCATTCGCTATAAAGGAGAAGAATTAACGACCAAAACGGAAAAACAAATGCAAAAGCTACGCGGGCTTGAGATGGGCATGATCTTTCAAGATCCAATGACTTCCTTAAACCCCGTCATTACAGTCGGAGAGCAAATCCGCGAAGGCTTGCTACGGCATCAAAAGATGTCTAAAGACGAAGCAACAAAAGAAGCAATCGAGATGCTACGCCTTGTGGGCATCGCCGATCCTGATAAACGAATGAAGCAATATCCGCACCAATTTAGCGGCGGGATGAGACAACGGTTAATGATTGCGATGGCACTTGTTTGTAAACCAGACATTCTGATTGCCGACGAACCAACAACAGCGCTGGACGTCACCATCCAAGCTCAAATTATTGAATTGTTCCAAGAGATTCAAAGAAAAACAGGTGTCGCAATTATCATTATCACGCATGATCTTGGCGTTGTCGCTCAAATCGCTGATCGAATCTGTGTGATGTATGCCGGTAAAATCGCTGAGACGGGTACGAGCTATGAAGTGTTCAAAGAGCATCGTCATCCGTACACCGAAGGCATTTTGAAATCTGTTCCAAGAATGGATGGCAACCGGGACGTTCCATTAATCCCTGTACCAGGTACACCACCTAACTTAATGAACCCTCCAGTAGGGTGTCCCTTTTACATGCGGTGTGATTACGCAATGAAAGTGTGTAAAGAGGTCGCTCCACCTAGAACTGATTGCAATGAATCGCATTATGTTCATTGTTGGCTACAAGATGAGCGAGCTCCATCTATAAAACAGCTTCACTCATAAACTATCATTTAGGGGGAAAGAAAATGAAGAAGAAATGGCTAATGCTCATGTTTACGTTAATGTTAAGCATGGTACTCGTTCTTGCTGCTTGTTCAGATGAAGGTAGCGATAGCGAAGAAAGTGACGATGACGCGAATGACACAGAGGAAACTGACGATGATGATAGCGCAGCAGGGGAAAGTGAAGCAGGAGACAATGTTCTTGTCGTCAACAATGAATCTGAACCAACGTCTTTAGATCCACCAATTGGAAACGACCAATATTCCTATGATGTCCTTAACAACATTGGCGAAGGATTGACTCGTCTTGGTGCTGATGAAGCTGTTCCAGAGCCTGCAATGGCTGAAGACTGGGATGTTTCTGAAGATGGATTAACGTACACGTTTAACTTACGTGAAGGCATCACATGGACAAACGGTGAACCTGTCACCGCTCAAGACTTCGAATTTTCTTGGAAACGTTTAGCAGATCCTGACACTGCATCTCCAGCAGCACAACATTCTTATTGGATTGCTGGTGCTGAAGATTTCAACGCAGGTGAAGCGGATGAAGAAGATGTTCTCGTTACAGCAATTGATGATCAAACACTTGAAGTCGTTTTAGAGAATCCAACTGAATTCTTCCCGTCAATTACTGCAATGCCACAACTCTTCCCGGTTCATAAAGAAACGGTTGAAGAAGATGATAACTGGGCAGGTAGCCTTGACACGATCGTAACAAACGGGCCTTTCAAAATGACTGAATGGGATCATGATGTAAGAATTCTTCTTGAAAGAAACGAAGATTATTGGGATGCAGAAAACGTTGCACTTGATGGTGTTCAGTATGAAATGATCGATGACTCTTCTACAGCGTACCAATTGTATGAAGATGGAACTCTTGATACTGTGGCAATGCCAGCTGACATGATTGAAACGTTAATCGATAGCGAAGATGCTTTCGTAGCACCACGTGCAGGAATTGAATTCCAACGTTTTAATGTAAACGAAGAACCATTCCACAACAAGAAAATCCGTCAAGCATTTAACTATGCAATCGATAGCCAAATTATCGTTGACCGCATTATTCAAGGAGACGAAAACATTGCTGAAGGTTTTGTCGCTTATGGTTTCCTAACTCCAGATGGGGAAGACTTCCGTGATGTTGCTGACAGTCACTACCCTTATGATCCTGAAACTGCACAACAACTTCTTGAAGAAGGTATGGCAGAAGAGGGCTATGATGAGCTCCCTACTGTAACGTTCTCATACAACACATCAGATCAACACAGCATTGTTTCTCAAGCCATTCAAGAAATGATTCTTGAAAACTTAGGGATTGATATTCAACTTGAGAACAGTGAGTGGGCAGTATTCATGGAAGCACAACAAGGTCTTGAGCTTCAATACTCTCGTTCTTCATTCTTAGGTGGTTACAATGACCCGATCAACTTCTTAACAAACTTTACAACAGACAACCCGATGAACCGTACTGATTTCAGTAATGAAGAGTTCGACGCATTAATTAATTCGAGTTATGAAGAAGATGATGCTGACGCACGTTTTGATTTACTCCTTGAAGCAGAGGCATTGTTAATGGAAGAAGCGCCAATTGTACCACTCTACTTCTACAACCATACATTCTTGTATAAACCAGAAGTAAATAATATTGTTCGTCATCCAGTAGGCTTTGTTGAGTTTAAATACGCAAGTTTAGACTAAAGCGAATCGGTGCCCAGATAATGGGCACCTTCCTTCGTTCATAGGCAGGTGAATGCATTGACACAAGAAAAATTACTTGAAGTTACGAACCTCAAAAAACATTTTCCCCTTGATAAAAACCAAGTAGTCAAAGCCGTTGACGGTGTTTCTTTTGAAATTTATAAAGGTGAAACACTCGGACTTGTCGGTGAATCGGGCTGCGGAAAGTCCACTACAGGTCGCACGATCATTAATCTCTATAAAACGAGTGACGGGACAATTCGATATAAAGGCAATGACGTTGAATTGTTACGCGGGAAAAATCGACGTTCTTTTTACAGACGAGTACAAATGATCTTTCAAGACCCTTACGCATCTTTAAACCCTCGTATGAATGTTGCAATGTGCATTGCTGAAGGGATGGATATCCACAACATTCATAAAGGAAAAGATCGTCTAGAGCGCGTTTATGAGCTTCTCGAAACGGTTGGTCTTCAACGAGAACACGCTAACCGGTATCCCCATGAATTTAGTGGTGGGCAACGGCAACGTATTGGAATTGCACGTGCGTTGGCTCTTGATCCAGAATTCATCATTGCAGATGAGCCTATTTCTGCACTTGATGTATCCGTTCAAGCGCAAGTCGTTAACTTAATGAAAGATTTGCAACGAGAGCGCAACCTCACGTATTTGTTTATCGCGCATGACCTTGCGATGGTTAAACACATTAGCGATCGAATCGGTGTAATGTACTTAGGCAATATCGTTGAATTAACAACGAGTGAACAACTTTATTCAGATCCGCTCCACCCTTATACGAACGTACTTCTTTCAGCGATTCCAGTGCCGGATCCGGTTGTAGAACAACAACGGGAGCGCATCATCGTAGAAGGCGAAGTCCCGAGTCCGGTTAATCCGCCTAGCGGCTGTGTCTTTCGAACTCGTTGCCCTGAAGCGATGGACATTTGTGCAACCGTAAAGCCAACTTGGAAGAAGCGAAGCCTGGTCACTTCGTTTCATGTCACTTGTATGAAGGTGAGAACCGATGATTGCGCCGTACTGGCACGAAGAGACGACCATTCAAGAGATCCATACGGCCTTTCGACAAGGACAATTAACGTCACAGAAACTTGTGATGTATTACCTTGAACGAATTGCTCTTTTTGACCAAGATGGTCCTAGCATTAACGCCGTACTCGATATCAATCCAGATGCCATCGCAATCGCTATAGGACTCGACGTTCAATACGCTCAGTCTGGTTTAGTTGGACCTTTACACGGCATCCCTGTTCTTCTAAAAGACAATATTCAAACCGGTGATGCACTTTCAACGAGCGCTGGGGCTTATGCTTTAAAAGATTGGAAAGCAGACGAAGATGCTGCGCTCGTTAAAAAGCTCCGTTCAGCAGGGGCCGTCATTCTCGGAAAAGCGAACATGACAGAACTTGCTCATCGCATCGGCCGCGAAGGAATGCCGAATAGTTTTAGCAGTCGTGGCGGCCTCGTCTTGAACCCGTACGGTCCACAGGAGTTCGATGTTGGGGGAAGTAGCTCTGGGTCGGCAGCAGCAATTGCTAGCAACTTCGCTGCTGTCAGTATCGGTACTGAGACGTCAGGGTCACTCGTTAATCCTGCTACACGTAATTCACTCGTTACGATTAAACCGACGTTTGGACTTGTGAGTCGTGAAGGTGTGATTCCGCTATCGTATTCACAAGATGTTGCTGGACCATTGACACGTACCGTTGAAGATGCAGCTATTCTTTTAGATGTTATTGCTGGTCGCTGCGAACGAGATCATGCGACACATGGTATTCCTAGTCACACATCCAACTATTGTGATCACCTAATCGTTCACGGCTTAGCACGCAAACGAATCGGTGTGTACCGCGGAAAAATTCCAGATGATCAGGCTGAACACGTTGACCAGCATCGCTTTGAAGCTGCCATTGATGTGTTGAGAAAACAAGAAGTTGAAGTCATCGAAGACATTACAATTCCAGACGTTGAAAAAGAAATTCCTAGCTTATTACGTTATGAAATTAAGCATTCCCTAAACACCTTCTTTAAGAGAGCAAAACCATCGACAGGTTACGCAACTTTCGATGAGTTCCTTACTACATACTTCCAACACGCCCGTTTACAACCTTACGGTTTTGATAGCTTCATTAGTGGCACGGATCGTAAAGAAGAACTAGCAAACTCCGAATGGATTATGCAAAAGCTACTAAACCAAGGACTACACGACGAATACGCCATTGAAAATGTGATGAAGAATCATGCACTGGATGCGATTGTCTTTCCGAGTGCTGCTGGTTTTGCCGTCGCCGCTCGTGCAGGCTTACCTTCCATTTCAGTACCTGCGGGTTATAAAGCGAATGGACAACCATTTGGCATTACATTCACAGGGCCTATGTTCCAAGAACGAACATTAATTGAACTTGCCTTTGGCTACGAACAAGCGACACAGCATCGTAAGAAACCAAACTTAGCGTAACGGCAGTGCAAAAAGCCGACCGGGAAATTCTCCTCGGTCGGCTTTTTAATGGTCCATATTCTCAATCTCGCCTTTAACTTTACCTTCGTTTAGGAATTGATTCATCGTTTGATAGACCATTGTCTGCGGATGATTTTTTTTAAACAGATCGCATAGTAATCTTGATAGGCCCACTCAACGCCAAGGGGTACTTCAACTAACCTCGGTTCATTTACGACGCTTTCTTGAGGTAGAAAGCCCATCCTTTTTGCTCAATAATGATTTGCTTTGCTAAATTTCCATGAGAAACTTCGACGGGTGATTTCTGATGCTGTATGCCATGTTTTTCTAGCCACTTTTGAAAAGGGATGCCCCAACTCACTTTAATGTAACGCTCATTTTGAAGACTTGCTAAATCAAAGTCTTCACCAATGTCAACTTCAATATGACGATATAACGCATAGTGATGACGTCCCAGATGCCAAGCACGAATGGCTTTCGCTCTTGGCAAATTAAAAACGATTCCATAATCAATGCGCCCATCTAACACGTGTTGAATAATCGCAGGTGAATGATCCGTTGTAATTTGCACGTGTAGATTCGGAATTTTTTTCATGCAAAGACAACACTCGACGTACAGGGAATGAATTCCAAGTAGATTGCGTTACAGCGATTTTTAGTTCTTGGTTATGGGTGTGTTGCGTTGCAATTTGTTTCGTTTTTTTCATAGAGGTTTAATTGTTGTTGCATGAATGGTAACAACTCTAATCCTTTCGAAGAAAGTCTAAGATCTCGGTTGTTTCGATCAAACAGACGTACACCATAGAATTCCTCTAACTTTGCAATCCGAGAAGTTACAGTTGATTGCGTAATATGTAAGAACGCAGCTGCCTTTGTAAAACTATTCAATTCCGTAACGACGAGAAACGTTTTTAACTGGTCATAATCCATCCCATTTCACCTCATTGAAATTATCGATCATATGGATTCAATTATTCATGTTGTGAATAACTAAAGCAAGTCGTACGATTGAGGTAACGAACGAGAAAGAAGTGACCATCGTATGCCTTGGACGATTTGGAAAAGCTATGGGCCTTTTGTTTTTGCCCTTTTGGCAATTGAATTTTTTTGTTACGTTTACGTTTTTTATGTTCGTTCCGTTTATTTCACTCTACTTAACTGGTGAACTTGGCTACTCCTTGCTCTTTGCCGGTGTTATTCTTGCTGTGCGATTAGTAAGTCAACAAGGAGTTATGCTCATCGGTGGATACTTTGGGGATAAGTACGGGCATAAAAAAAATGATGATGATTGGTTTTTTTATGTCGAGGTGTCGGCTTTGCTGGATTAGGTCTTGTCGAGACTCCCATTGCCCTCATTATAATGGCGATGATTGGAGGAATCGGAGGGACATTCTTTAGTCCATCATTAAAAGCTGTGCTCATTTCAAATCAACCGAAATCTGAACATAAGACCTTATTTGCTTATTCCAACATTAGTGCAAATGCTGGAACAATTATCGGTCCTTTGTTTGGCACTTTGTTTTCAGTCACTCAATTCCCGCTGCTTAGTGTGATTACAGGTCTCTCATTTGCGTTGATGAGTTTCTGGATTTTTTTAGTTCCGATTCGGTCTATACAATCCACAACTAAGCCTTCTCTCGTGCTCGGTTTAACTGAGATACTCGCTAACCGTTCTTTTCTACTCGTTGTGGTTGCCTTAATCCCTTTTCACTTTATTTATCAACAGCTTTTCCTCGTCTACCCTTTAATTGGATTCACATTAACCGGTTCAGGAGGATGGATCTTTACCGTTCTAACGCTGCTAGTCGTTGCCTGTCAAATGACGGTCACTCGCCTGTCAGAGCGATTAAGTATGGTTCGCTCTATTCAGTGGGGCTATTTCGCCATGGCATTAGGTTTCATACCGCTATTCTTCCACTTACATGTGATTACCGTCATTGCCTCATTAATCGGAATCGCACTCGGTGTTATGCTCATTCAACCAACATTCTATTCCTATACCGTTAGCCAAGCTCCTGCAGAACGCTTTGCTTTGTATATCGGCTTCTCGAATCTAGCAATGGCCATTGGTGGCGCACTTGGAAATATTGTCGGGGGTAGCCTCTACGAATGGTTACATTCACTTCAATTGCTCTCTATTTATTGGGTGATTTTTGCGACATTCGCCATTCTTCCGATCTTTCTCTTACAGCGAATACTACGAAGACGTTAAAATGAAACAAAACGAAGAGCTGACTTTCGAGTCAGCTCTTCTTCCACGAGTCTTAAATGCTCAAATACCCTCTCATATTCTCTTCTGTTAACTCTTCTCTTTCACCTTCATAAACAATGCGTCCACGGTCCATCACGTAAAAGTAATCAGCTACTTCACTTGCAAAATCGAAGCTCTGTTCGACGAGCAGCATCGTCTTTCCATTGTTTTGCTTCAAATCTTTAATCACATCTTGAATATCTTGGACAATGTTCGGTTGAATTCCTTCTGTCGGTTCATCAAGTAAGATCACGTCTGGATCTGCAACTAACGTGCGGGCAATTGCCAATTGTTGCTGCTGTCCCCCACTTAAATCGCCTCCTTTTCGATTGTGCATGTCTTTTAGAATTGGAAAGTAATCATAAACCTGATGATCCGACTCAATGTTCTTCTTCTGGTCTTGCCGTGCTTCTAAGCCAAGCTGCAAATTCTCATGGACCGTTAGTGTCGAAAAGATTTCTCTACCTTGAGGGATGTACCCAATTCCTTTACGCGAACGCCATGTTGGGGATTTGTCATTAATGTTGTCGCTCTGGTAAGCGATTTGACCATGATTTGCTTTAATTAACCCCATTAATGTTTTAAGTAAGGTTGACTTCCCCACTCCGTTTCTTCCTAACAAGCAGACGAGCTTTCCCTTCGGAACCGTCAAACTTACGTCTCGAAGAACTGCACTTTCACCATACCCCGCTTCAATACGATTCAGTTCAAGCATCGAGATCACCTCCGACCTAAATACACTTCTAAAACCCGATCATTCTGTTGTACCTCTTCCATTGAACCATCGCATAACCACGTGCCTTCGTGCATAACCGTAACCTTATCTGCAAATTTCCGCACAAAGTCCATGTCGTGCTCCACAACAATCACTGCCCGGTCTTTTGCAATCGTTCTTAGAAGTTCTCCTGTCTTCTCTTCCTCTTCTTCAGTCATCCCTGCAATTGGCTCATCCAATAAAACTAATTCAGGGTCTTGCATTAAAACCATCGCAATTTCTAGCCATTGCTTTTGACCGTGGGCAAGCGTTCCTGCGGTACGGTTGCTCTCTTTTTTAAGTCCAATGAGTGATAGCATTTCGTGAATATGCTCTTTGTCTCCTTCTGACAACTTGGCGCGAAGAATATGCCAAAACCCTTTTTGCTGCTTCATGGCAATTTCTAAGTTAGACATCACTGACAACGATGGAAAAATTGACGGAGCTTGGAACTTCCGCCCAACCCCTTTACGAACAATTTGATATTCATACAACTTACCTAACTCAATGACTCCTTAAACAACACATTGCCAGACGTCGGTTTCGTTTTTCCACACAACACATCTAGAAAGGTCGTTTTTCCAGCCCCATTTGGTCCAATAATAAAGTGCAGTTCACGATCGGTGAGTTGAAAGCTGAATTCATTGATGGCTTTTAATCCTCCAAATTGCACGATTAACTTCTCAGATTGAAGAACTGTTGTAGAGCTTTGCTTCTTCTTTTCGATCTTTTCCATATTTCTTCGCCCTCCTACGTGCTTGGATTGTCGAAATAATTCCCATGATCCCTTTTGGCATAAAGACAACGACTAAGACGAATACAAGACCGATAAAAAAACAACCAAGCGTCCGGATAGGTTTGACTGAACCAAGTGCTCGCACCGTTTGTAAGCAATGCGCCAATAACAGGACCAATTAATGTACCGCGTCCTCCAATCGCAACCCACAGCACCATCTCAATCGATGGGACAATCCCCATCATCGACGGCGTGATAATCCCTACTTGTAATACGAACAGCATTCCTGCAAGACCTGCGACACCCGCTGAAAAGCTATACACAATCACTTGATAAATGGACGTATTATACCCAAGAAAGCGGGTACGATTCTCCCCGTCTCGTATCGCTATTAATACCTTTCCAAATCGACTGTTCACAAGCTTATAGCACATTAGAAAAACAAGACCAAGAAAAACAACGGTCGTCCAATATATCATTTGTTGCGTCGCAACTGAATTCAATGAATACCCGAAAATCGTATCAAAACCGGTAATCCCATTCGTCCCGCCAGTGTATTGTTGTTGGCTAATAATAAGCGTTGTAACGACGATGACGAGTGCTTGCGTCAAGATCGTAAAGTAAACACCGGTAATTCGATTTCTAAATGTGAAAAAAACCTAGAATACCTGCAAACAACATCGGAACGGCAATAGCCAAAACAATGGCTACGATCGGATTTGAAAAGATCGCCCAAAACCATGGCAATTCAGTGATCCCATTCCACCCCATGAAATCTGGCATTCCACCACTTTGAAGGGTTAAATACATCGCCATTGCATAGGCACCAAAACCGAAAAAGATGCCGTGACCTAGGCTTAAAATGCCCGCATAACCCCAAAGTACGCCAATCCCTAACGCCAAAATCGCATACGCCAAAAAGCGTCCGAGCAAATTTAAATTAAATGGAGCGAGTACAAATGGCATGATGAGCAAAATCACAAACCCTAAAATGACTAACGTCTTTTTGGAATATAAATACGACATAATCGTTTCCTTTCTGCTCTAATCCAAAGATCTTGTTTTCATGGAAAAGAGCCCAGATGGTCGCCATTGTAAAAATGCAATAATTAGAGCGAAGATCAACACTTTCCCCATTGATGCATTCGTCCAGTATTCAAAAAACGTATTAAAAACACCGATGCCAAGCGCACCAATCACCGTACCTGTTAGTGCCCCTACACCGCCTACAACGACAACCATAAACGCATCGACAATGTAATTTAAGCCGATCGTCGGCCCAATCGGACCGATTAATGTCAACGTGCAACCAGCCACTCCAGCAAACCCTGCTCCCATTGCAAACGTTAATGAATCCACTTTCCTCGAAGAAATACCAACACACGTTGCCATTTCACGATTTTGCATGACTGCACGCACACGACGTCCTTGCCTCGTTCGATACAAGTAGATGAATAGACCACCAAGGCAGACGATGACAAGTCCGATCATAAACAAACGATTAAACGGCAAATACAAACCAAAGATCTCTAAACTTCCTTGTAAAAAGCTCGGACTTTGAACACCAACATTTGGCGCACCAAAAATCGTCCGAATCAATTGCTGCAAGATAAGGCCTGCACCAAACGTTGCCAATAAACTATCGAGTGGTCGCCCGTACAAATGTCGAATCACCGTAAATTCGAGTAACATCCCAATTCCAGCAACGATCACAAATGCAGCTGGGATTGCGAGGATAAAATACCAATCGAAAAACTGCTCTGGTATGTACTGCACAAAAATGACTTGCATCAAATACGTCACATAAGCTCCGATCATAATTAAATCACCATGAGCCATGTTAATGACACGCATCAGACCAAACGTGATAGCAAGACCCATAGCAACGAGTAACAGAACAGAACCAAGACTTATTCCATTAAAAATTTGCATCGCAACGCTACTCATAACATGCACGCCTTTCTGTCGATTAAAAGAGACGAAGGGAAATCTTTCCCTTCGTACTTATTGAATAGCTTCTGCCCAGTCGTAATTCTCCAAAAATGGATCTGGCTTTACCGGTTCTCCAGAATTCCAAACCTCTTCAAACTGTCCATCACTTTGAACTTCACCAATTCTTACCGTCTTATAGACATGCTGATTATCTCCATCAATTTCAACGGGTCCGTTCGGTGCATCAAACGTAATGCCTGATGCCGCTTCCCTAACCGCATCAGTTTCCGTTGTACCCGCTTCTTCAACCGCTTGTGCCCACAAGTAAACCATAAAGTAAGCCGCTTCAATTGGATCTCCCGTTACACGGTCCTCACCGTAAGCTTCTTTGAAGTTCGACACAAACTCTTCGTTCTCAGGAGTATCTGTCGTTTGATAATAGTTCCAGCTCGCCAAATGCCCTTCTAATACTTCTGCACCGATTCCTCGAATCTCTTCTTCCGCTACACTTACAGACAACACCGTGACGTCATCGGAAGTAATGCCTGCATCTGCCAGCTGGTTAAAGAACGCGACGTTGCTATCTCCATTTAACGTATTAAATATAACGTCAGGCTCTGTATCTCTAATGTGTGAAATAATCGTGTTGTAATCGGTATGACCCATCGGCGTGTATTCTTCTCTTACGACTTCGCCACCTAGATCATCTAATTGTGCTTGGATAATTTGATTCGCAGTTCTCGGGAACACATAGTCTGAACCTAATAAAAAGAAAGAATCACCAACGTTATCAAACAACCACTCTACAGCCGGAACAATTTGTTGATTCGGCGCGGCACCGTTATAGAAGATATTCGGTGAAGACTCCATTCCTTCATATTGCACAGGGTAGAACAACAGTCCGTTATGTTCTTCTACAACTGGCAATACGGCTTGTCGACTTGCAGACGTCCACGTACCGAAAATTGCTGCGACATCATCTTGTTGCAATAGCTTAGACGCTCGCTCAGAGAAGACCGGTTCGTCGGAGGCACCATCTTCAACATTAGGGACAATTTCTTTCCCTAAAACACCACCATCTTCATTAATTTCATCGATCGCTAACATGACCGCATCTCTGACAGATGTCTCACTTATTGCCATCGTTCCACTTAATGAATGAAGCAATCCAACTGGAATAGAATCCTCATCCACGACAACTTCTTCACTATTCTCTTCTGAATCGGACTGTTCGTCCTCGCCTGCACTCGCTTCTCCAAAACCTGTATCCGCCGCTTCATCTCCAGCAGCACATGCACTTAGGATAAATGCAGACGAGAATAAGGCGATCCCCCATTTATATTTTTTCATCATTTCCTCCTTCAAAGCGTTAATCTAGTACGGTTAACAATACTATAATATTCTTAATAGTTTCTATATTGTTGTTATATTAACTTCCATAGTATTAACATAAAAAAACAAGCCTCGCTTCAATGAAGCAAAACTTGTTTTCTTTCCGTACTATTCTTTATCGCCATTTGGTTGTGACTCTTGTTGCTTCGATAGTAGATCGCGAATTTCTTTTAGATACACTTCACTTGCTGGTGGCTCTTCTTCCACTTCTTCCTCAGCTTCTTCCGCCTCAGCTCTTCGTTTAATGAGCTTGTTCGCAACTTTCACGAAAATAAATATGGCTAAAGCGATAATGAGAAAGTCGACGATCGCTTGAATAAACATGCCATACTCTACTTGAGCATCACCAAATTGGAAGACGAGACTCGAAAAGTCAACACCACCGAGGATCACACCGACGAACGGCATAATAATGTGATCAACAAGCGAACTGACAATCTGTTGAAAAGCAGCACCTATGACGACTGCAACTGCGAGATCTAGTACGTTTCCTTGTGCAATGAATGCTTTAAATTCTTTCCACATAGTGTTCCTCCAAGATGCATTTCCACAGTTTCCCACTTGCGATTGTGATCACAATTGGATACTCAAAATCGTTCAATTGCTTTAGTGTACACCACTTTACGGTTTCTGATCAATAATCGCCATCGTACAGCGAGATGTGCAGATTAACTTATCTTCTTCATCAACAATCTTAATCTCCCATATCATCGTCGTTCTTCCTTTATGTACCGGCACCGCAACTGCAAAAACGTGCCCCTCTCTCTTGCTTCGAACGTGGTTCGCATTAATCTCTAAGCCGACTGCCACTTTTTTAGATAAATCGATGTTAATCGCAGTTCCAACTGAAGCTGCCGTTTCTGCGAGTACGACTGAGATACCTCCATGTAAAATCCCTGCAGGTTGATGTGTTTTCGGGGTAATCGGCATTTTTAAGACGAGTCGATCCGGATCCGTCTCTATAAATTCAATCGCTAATTCGTCAATAATTGTTCCTGCAACTCTTTTATCGATATTTTCGAAAAAATCTACACTCACTTGTCTGCACCACCTTTATGTTTCCTTTAGTTTACCATAATTCGACTCTAACCAACGTAAAATGACCGGCAGATGCCGGTCATGATAACAACGAATATAGATCCACATGTTCAACAGTGTCGGATACTTCTTTTGAGTCAATCACCTTACCTGACTCATCAATTGTTTCAACAATTCCTTCGGGAGCATTTGATTCTGTTGCCGTATGTGTTCCCTCTTCGTATTGATTCGGTGTTACCGAACTCAAGGCTAAATAAGAGGTTAAAAAGCTAACTGTTACGATCTTCACATGAACCACTCCTTCAAAGCGATTACTTATAGTGTACACGAAGAATATGAAGAACATCTGTAGATCATCTGAACAATTGATGAACCTTCTAATTACTACTCAACTTAATCGTTTTGACTAAGGAAACGTTGCACAGTTTCATTAAAGATAGAGGAATAAGCATATGGTAAGCTATGACCAGCTTCCTCAACGATTATCGTCTTTACATGCTTATTTCCTCTCGAAATTTCTACCATCGTTTTCTTAATCAATCTGTTTTCTTTCGCCCCAGCCATCACGAGGATCGGTAACGGTAGTTCGTGCACGTTCTGAGGAAGCTTAAATCGACTATTCTCATAGATGATGTTCTCCAGTAGCGATTTAGTGATTGATTGCGTATCGCTGAAATAACGCTCAAAGTCCGAACTTGGAATCTCCAATTGCTTTGCTTGAAGTTTTGCAAAGGTTCGGTTTCTACTTAATGGAAGCATCATAGCAGTCGCTTTTGCCATTACCTTCGGAAAAGGAAGTGAGGCGGCTAACATACTAACTAAGACGACATGTTTAAACCGTTCAGGTTGTCTGCTCACTAATGAAAGTGCTACTTGTGCACCGAGTGAAAACCCAATTACACTAATACGTTCAAAAGAAACAGCATCTAATTCTCTAAGCAATTGATCGACAGTGTCATCAATCGAAAAATGCTTCTCTTCATTTCTTCCGTGCCCAGGGAGCTCAGGTGTCCAAACGGTATAATCTCGTTCAAAAAACTTCACTTGCTCGTTCCACATCCACGAGCTTGTCCCACCACCATGTAAAAATAAAAGCAAATGACGTTTTTTTTCCATTATTCCCCTTCCTTTCATGTAGATTGAGGGTTAACACATACAATTGAAGGGAATGACAGTACTACTAGTCACTAGGGGGACGTAGACATGTCATGGCCCGCAACGGTATTTCTGGGGATTTTAATCGTAAACATTTTCTTCGGTCTCATTATTATCTTTCGTGAACAAAAGAGTGCACAAGCAACATGGGCCTGGCTAATGGTCCTTTTTTTCGTGCCAGTAATCGGTCTCATCATTTACTTTGTATTCGGTCGCGAACTTCGGAATAGTTCATGGAATGAGGACTCACTTTTCAAAACGAATGCGCTTCTTCTACATCAACGTGAAGAGATTCAAGAAGACACGCTCTATCGGAATTCACCAAGCATGGATGGATTAGAAAGTCTCATCTATATGCACATTCACCACAGTCATGCGCCACTTACATATGCACAGTCCGTAGACTTGTTAACAGACGGTGACCAGAAGTTCGAATCGCTGTTCAACGACATTCGTGAAGCGACTGATTATGTTCATGTGCAATACTTTTCCATAAATACCGATGAACTTGGATCAGCCTTTATTCAGTTGCTCACCGAAAAAGCAAAAGAAGGCGTACAGGTGATGTTGTTGTATGACGGACTCGGTTCATGGAAAGTGACGAATCGCTTCTTAAAAGACTACTTAAATGCCGGTGGCAAGTCCCGCGTGTTTTTCCCACCACGTTCAATGTTCACGTACGGGAGCTTAAATCACCGCAACCACCGGAAGCTTGCAATTATTGATGGCTCTATCGCTTACATCGGAGGATTTAATATTGGTGATAAGTACAACACTGATGATCGTGGGCTCGGCTTTTGGCGAGACTCACATTTAAGGCTTACAGGGAGTGCTGTTCATCATTTGCATGATCAATTTATTTCTGACTGGAACAAAGGTCAAAAAGAACCTGCCCCTGAATTTGAGAATTATGAAGTTCCAGTCTCATCATCCTTAAAAGGCGGCGTTCCTATGCAAATCGTCGCAAGCGGACCAGGGTTTGAGACGGACCAGGTGAAAAACGGCTTCATTCAAATGATCCAGCGAGCGAAACGTTACATTTACATTCAGACTCCTTACTTTATTCCTGATTTCGGTTTGCTAGATAATCTACGCGTTGCGATTATGAGTGGCATCGACGTACGCATCATGATTCCAAACAAGCCCGATCATCCGTTTATCTATTGGGCAACGTACTTTTATATCGGTGAACTTCTCAGGCTCGGTGCAACGATTTACATTTATGACAAAGGGTTTCTTCATTCAAAAACAATGGTCGTTGATGATCGGATAAGCACACTCGGCACAACGAACATGGACGTTCGCAGTGTTAGCCTGAACTTTGAAGTGAATACGTTCATGTATGACGAGGAGATGGCAGAGAAAATGCGAGAAACGTTTCAAAATGATCTCGTCGATTGTCATGAGTTAACGCTTGAAGAGTACGAACAACGATCTAAATGGATTCGAGTGAAAGAAAACGTTGCACGATTAATCTCTCCACTACTATAAGAAAAGCCGGTTTTGCATTAAGCAAAGCCGGCTTTCTAATTACAATTGTTTTTGGATATTCGTAAACGTTAACTCTGTATTGACAATTTGATTACTGAATTGATAATCTCCTGTGTGATACTGTTGCAACGCTGACGTGTCCTTTAAGATATTACCCGTTAACACACAAAGTGCCGTTTCATCACGGTCAACGATTTGTCGCTCTAAGAGTTGCTTTAACCCTGCAACTGTAGCCGCAGATGCAGGTTCACATCCAACTCCACTTTGGTCGATTACCGCTTTTGCATCAAGAATCTCTTCATCCGTAACTGCAACGGTAACGCCATCTGTTGCATGTAAGACGTTCTTCGCTTTCTTCCAGCTCGGTGGGTTTCCGATATTTAACGCACTTGCAACCGTGTTCGGATCGCTCTCTGGAACAAACTGCTCCGCTTTTTGGTCCATCATCTTATGAAACGGACTTGCTCCTTCTGCTTGTACAATCGCAACACGCGGCAATCTGTCAATAAACCCGAGGTCATAGAGATCCTTTAATCCTTTTCCGAGTGCAGTACTGTTGGAAAGCGCTCCTCCAGGAACGACAATCCAATCCGGCAATTGCCAATTTAAGTAATGTGCGATTTCAAATATAATGCTCTTCTGGCCTTCAATTCGGAAAGGGTTAATCGAGTTACATACATATAACCCTAACTCCTCACTATGCGCTTGTAAGAAGTTGATCCCCTCATCATACTTTCCTTCTGTACTAAACACTTTCGCGCCGTATGCTAGCGTCTGCATTACCTTATTCATCGAAATGTTCTTGTTAGGCACAAATACGAATGATTTGGAACCCGCCATTGAACTATACATTGCGAGTGACGATGAAGTATTCCCTGTTGATGTACACGTAAATTTGTCATAGCCTAGTGATTTTCCATGGGAAACCGCAACGGCCATCCCGTTATCTTTAAACGAGCCACTTGGGTTCTCACTTTGAGCTTTTAAGTAGACCGGTTGGTTCAACCCGACATAGTCTTTTACCGATTGAACGTTATAAAGACCTGTATTGCCTTCGTACTTCGTAACCATATGCTCTTCAGCTAACTCAGGAAAAATCAGCTCTTTATATCTCCAAACACCGCTAGCATAAGGTGTCATACGCTCTGATAAACGCTCATTGAACGTTTGCTTTAGCTGCTCCGTATCGACTTGTTTAAAATCGTGCACAATGTCAAACAATCCACCACATTCACATTGGTATTGGAACTGTTCCATTGCATACTCTTTGTGACAATCCACACACTGTAATTTCATGATGATCCGCTCCACCTTTATTTACCCTTTACTCTAGCATAGTGAAGGATAATATAGAAAGCAATGGATATTTTCAGAAATCTTTATGACTCAAGGGACTTATGCAATTCAATTTTTTCTTGTGGTTCATGGAACTGCACGCTTGTATTGTTACTTTCAATGCTTAAACTAATGACTAGAGCAACGATCAATGAAATAATGGCTAATTTCTTGTTCATGTCTTTCTCCTTCATTTCGCTCTCACTACCTATAGTCGCCACTTTCCATAAAATGTTACAAAAAAATCCGCTGAGAAAAATCTCAGCGGATTCGCTTATTTCGAATCATCTTCGTTTTTATTTGTTTCTTCATCACTCTCGTCAATTAATTCTTCTGGCATTGTCTGTTCAAATTCTTCACGTTTCTCTTTAAGTTCTTCTTTAGATTCTTCCAAGAAAGTCGGCTCGTACTCTTTATGCTTACTCTCTAATCTGAGAATATCGTACTCACCACTTAACGCTTTGAGTAAAGATATTGCCATCAACAATACGACAAAGGTAAACGGGAATGCAGCGATCAACATGGCCATTTCTAAAGCTTGAAGTCCGCCTGATAACAATAGCGCCGCAGCTGTTGCTGAAAGAATAACACCCCAGATAACTTTGATCTTCACTTGCGGGTTCAAACGACCACCTGTCGTTAACATCCCTAAAACAAATGTCGCAGCATCTGCTGACGTAATGAAGAATGAAGAAATCAGGAGAATCGCAATACCCATAATAACTGGACTCCAAGGATACTGTTCTAAGAAAGCAAACAGTGCTACTTCGTTTCCTTGTTCGCTTACAATTTCATAAAGTCCGCCAT
Source organism: Geomicrobium sp. JCM 19055 (assembly GCF_000698185.1). Classification (NCBI taxonomy): domain Bacteria; kingdom Bacillati; phylum Bacillota; class Bacilli; order Caryophanales; genus Geomicrobium; species Geomicrobium sp. JCM 19055. Next base: position 73,882 of record NZ_BAXL01000020.1, on the reverse strand, counting down.
TTAATGCATTGTCCATCTCAATACCTGCAATACCAAAGATTGAGAACCATACTGCACTAAATAACACTGGAACGGCTGTAACACCAATGACAAATTCACGAATGGTACGTCCTCTTGAAACTCGTGCAATAAACGTACCTACAAAAGGAGACCAGCCGATCCACCAAGCCCAGTAGAACAATGTCCAGTCATTTAAGAACTCACGTTCACCTTCAAAAGCGTTCATTCCAAGCGTCATACTTGGGATGCTCTGAATGTAACTTCCGAGCGTGGTTGTAAATGCTTCAATCATTTGTATCGATGATCCTAAGATGAAGACTAAGATCATCAATGCAATGGCAACAACGATATTCATCCAACTCAAATAACGAATTCCTTTATCAACCCCTGTTGAGGCTGAAAGAATGAAGATAACGGTAACGACAGCGATAACAATCATCGTCGTCAGCGTGCTATTCGTAATCCCATCAAATGTATAACTTAAACCCGCTGTAATTTGCGTTGCACCGAGTCCAAGTGATGTGGCAATACCAAAAATCGTTGCAAACACCGCTAGTACATCAATACTATGACCAAGACCACCTTGTGCACGATGACCAATTAACGGTGTGAATGCTGAACTAATGAGTGCTGGTGCCTGATGACGGAACTTAAAGTAAGCGAGGGTTAGGGCAACGATTGCATATGTAGCCCACGGATGAAATCCCCAATGAAAGAGCGTGTACCTTGTTGACTCTTCAGCAGCTGCTACAGTACCTGGATCAACAGATGGCGGGTTGTGGAAATGCGTTAAAGGCTCGGAAATACCGAAGAAAACAAGCCCTACACCCATCCCTGCAGTAAATAAAAATGCAAACCATGTAAAGTAGCTGTATTCTGGCCTTTCGTCAGGCTTCCTAAACGAATGCGTCCATAAGGTCCAAACACGAGAAACAATGCGAGTAATACAAACAACGTTGTTGCAATAATGTATACCCAACCAAAGTTATTCGCGATTAATCCATCAATAAATCCAAGTACCGTTTCAACATTGTCTGGTAAGAATACACCCCAAAGGATGAATACACCGGCAAGTGCGAGCGATACCCAAAAAACGATAGATAACTTACTATTTTTCATAAAGTTTGCTCACAGTCATAAGTGAATCATGACAGCGAGCTTACCACCTTTCCTGTCACTTTGAATTGTAATACGAATGAATTATGTAGTACTTAAATATTAATTCCCACACTACGTTCATTCTTAAACTTGTTTTTCACGATCCATATGAATCATCTTTGGGAAATTGCTCGCGATACCTCTGTATTCGTTCCGGTGCGAATCAGCCATTCTAGAGGTCCATTTGCAAAAAAAGCGTAACCAAACATGCGAACAAATAATACAGATAAACACGATTATAGCGCTAGTGGCAAAAGCTTGTCCTAAGGTGATTAAATCACTTGGGGACAATAACAATAATAAGATGGATTGACCAATATAAATCGTAATTGGCATTTTTCCGATCGGGATAAGAAAACGTAAAGCACTTGAAAATCGAACGATTAAAGCAATATACAAACATGTAAAGATAGGCCAAAGCATAAATGTACGATCAGCAAATGTTGCATGTGCTATTGGCTCATAAAGCTGAATTGGAAAACTCGGTGCGATGTTTCCTAAATAGATGAAAGCAATTACTGCGAATAGACCACTGACTACAACCAATCGATTAGCAATTGTTTGCGAAATCCGTTCAAAGATCCGATACTTACCAACTGCCAGTCCTAAAATCATGAGCGGCAGTGGCAAAAGGAACTTTATTGTTGTCACTGTTGCTACAACCGTCCCGAGAATTCCTATGGTTAGAAGCAACGGCTTTGGTAGCTTCATACAAGGTAGTAAAACGATTCCGTATACGCCATACAGCAATAACACGTCCCCTGGATTGATCATCATGTGCATCATTCCGATTAAAACGAGGATACTTAAGCGCTTGGCATACCTTATAGATGTCACATCGCCAAGCGCCTTCTTTCGGTCAAAGAATAGGAAAAAAACTTAACCCAAACAAAAATGAAAAGATTGAGATGAAACGCCCTTCCATTAGAATTACAACTGAACGTTCCAACCAAGCATTCAGTGCTTCATCTGTGTACACAAATTTCCCCTGAAAGAAAATCATCATATTCACAAAAGGTAAGCCACAAAGTGCAAACCCGCGAAGTTGATCGACGACGTCAAGGCGATGATGCACGTTGTAACCCCCTACTCTTCTTTTTTTCGGCTCAATATGCACGTGGGCATGCTCAATTTCATGTTCAGTTTTTAGATTCGTTTCGACTCTCTCAGCAATTTCATGACTATCTTCTACAGATAAGTCAGGGTCAACTTCAATGATGACTTCTGCATGAACCGCACTTCCAAGCTTTCTCGCTCGAAGCATCCGTAACCCTTGCACATGGTCTAGTTCCTCAATGGTGTCACGATAATCTGATAAATGCTCTTCATCAAATCCATCAGACAACGAATGCGCAGCGTCTTTAAAAATGTGCCAAGCCGTGCGACAAATGACAAGACCAATGAGCAACGCGGCTAATGAGTCGACCCACCCTAAATGAAAGTAAGCCCCAATAATCCCGACAAACGCACCCACACTCACATACGCATCGACACGATTGTCTTTCGCTACTGCACGCAAAGCCTGACTATCAACACGATCGGCAAGCTTTGTATTATACATTGAGACGAAAAACATAATGAACGCGGCACCAATCGCCACCCAAGCAGCAATTAAGCTCGGTGACTCGGTCCTCGTTTCACCAAACAATGACGTCCCTGCTCCCCATAACACTTGGAAGCCAACGAGCATAATAATAAATGCAGCGAGCAAGCTTGCAATGTTCTCGGCACGAAAGTGACCGTAAGGATGATCGTGATCCGGCGGCTTTTGGGAGATACGAAGTCCGACGAGCACAGCAACGGACACGACAATGTCTGCTGCGTTATTAAATCCATCGGCAATTAAAGCTTGAGAAAAGAAAAGATAACCAATCACCAATTTTACAGAGGCTAAACTTAAATACGCAGCAATACTCACCCAAGCGCCACGTTCACCTTCACGCAAACGTTCATAACGGCCCATTCGCACCCTCCTCTCTAAACACTATCTATATGCATACAGACTACATTTAGTTTGAGGTAAACTTTGTTTTTTTATTCACGAGACACGATCGAGCTTTAAAAACATAAAAACAGCGATAACCTCTCGGTTCATCGCTGTTTCTCATTACACAAACGCTTCATATATAAGACGGATCGACATGACAAGTACTGTCACGAACAATATCCATTTAATCCATTTAGACTGACTCGACATAATAATACTACTTCCGAGCCACGCCCCTGACGCATTCCCTAATGCAAGGACGAGACCTAACCACCAGTTACTTCTCCGTTTATACCAAAAACGAGTAAGGAAACAAATATGTACAGACCAGTAATCATCACTTTCACACTGTTGGCATGAATAAACGATAACTGCATAATGAGCATCGCCGTCAGAACAATATAAAAACCAGCACCAACTTGAATAAACCCGCCATAAAATCCAATTCCGAAAAACGCAATCATTCCTAACACCTTGCGGTTGTTGGAAAGCATGACTCCAGGTGCTTCTCGTTTTGATGGATCCCATACGATAAATACGATGGTGACGATCATCGTGATTGCAAGGATGAGCTGGAACAATGCATCACTGATTGATACAGCTGCCATCGCTCCGAAGATGGAACCGATAATTGCTGGCAATGCGACAATAGAGCTTACCTTCGTCTCCAACTTTCCTTTGCGTTTAAACGCAAGTACTGCACTTAAACTTTGCACAACAATTGCGACACGATTTGTTCCGTTCGCTTCTGCTGACGGTAAACCTAGAAAAATTAACATCGGTAATGTCAACAATGAGCCGCCTGCTGAAACAGTATTAATAACGCCCGCAAAAAAAACCGACAACAAAAATAACAATATACGCCCACAACTCTAATTCCACATGCATCCCTCATCACACTCTAGCTGTACCCTCACTATACCATACCCGAACAGCTTACTAAGAGCGCCTTCTGCTGTTATATGCATCAATCGTACCGAGTTCTTTATTCATTAAAATCTCCATCATTTTTAAGTGTTCACGCGTAACAACAAGATCAAGTTCGGACCAAGAAATCATATAAACGAAATAAAAAGAACCAATTCGGCGAAACGTAACCATTGAATCTGGAAACAAATCAAACGTTGCACGAATTTGTCCTTTTCGCCAATAGCCATAGGAGAGCAACTTCACAAAGACCACCTCGTACATCCTTTTCCCGATCACACTTGCGGTTAAGCTCAACATTTTGGATTCCGCAAGCAACTTTGTTTATAATGTAGTGAAAGATGTGGATTGGAGGCAATTGCTTTGAAAGAGATCGTCAAACAAGACGTTCAAACGATCATCGATCGTTATGCAACGAAAAACGTTTATTTACACTTAGAAACAACAAATGGTGCCTACGCTTCTCATTTTGACCAATCCTTTTTTTTCAGCCAGTGCTATATACGAAATGCTTCGGTTTCGTACAAGCAAGGAAAGATTCAAGGACAAGGACCGTATCGCGTTGGTTTAGAACTTGAGATTGGTTGGATTTATGCTGAAGGCTTAACTCATTACGTCATCAATGAAAATGAAGAATTCATATTGATGGGACTTAATTATGAAGGCAAAATTGCCGTAACCCTACAACTATCAGAACAACCATTCCAACATAATTAAAAGGAGCTTAAACCTATGTATGATGAACGACACGTTCTAGTCATCTTCCCCCATCCAGATGATGAAGCGTACGGAGTGAGCGGAACCATCGCAGGTCAAATTGCAAAAGGAACACCTGTTACGTATGCTTGCTTAACGCTTGGTGAAATGGGGCGAAATGTCGGTAATCCACCAATAGCAACACGAGAGTCCCTTCGCGAAATTCGTAAACGAGAGCTCTTTGAAGCGGCAGAATCGATGGGCCTAGAAGACCTTAGAATGCTCGGCTATCGTGACAAAACGTTAGAATTCCTCGATGATGGTGTGCTAAAGCAAGTCGTCTTAAACTTAATCGATGAACTTAATCCGAGTGTTGTGATTTCCTTTTATCCAGAACATGGCGTACATCCTGATCACGATGCGACATCAGCGGCCGTTCGCGATGCACTCGCAGAGATTAAGAGCGATAAACGTCCTCGTTTTTGGGGGATCGCCATTACAAAAGATGACCCAGAAATTGAGTATTCCGTGAAGCCTTTCATCAATCAAAAAATCAGTACGATTAAAGCACACGACTCACAGTTTGGTACGATGTTTCGTGAATACGAAAAACGTTACCTCGCTGGAGATCAAGAAGTATCTGAACGTCTCGAGAATGAGCGCTTTCATGTCTACTCCTTCGATGACGAATAGTATCCAACCTTTGGACTGTTTTACAGCCAAAGGTTTTCTTTTTGTCGAATAATCATTGTGTTCACGCCCGACATGACGCGCCTAACTGTATACCTTTTTCAAATTTGTCATAATTTGTCGCAATATGTCAGTCGATTAGGTCAAGGAAATACGAGAGATTTGTTGAAACTTGTTTAGTAAGACCGCTAACTCGAGTAAGGAAGGTGTGCTTTATGTTTAAATGGGTACCTTTTAAAGAGCAAAAGCATATTGAAAAGAAATTACTTAAAATTATGAAGCGACTTAAGATCAAAGAATTTGATTTTAATTGGGACCGCGCTGGCTGTACGATCGTTTTTACATATGGAGAGTATGACTACAAAATGGAGCACTCTGTCCAAAAAGCGAGACGAAAAGGCATTATATTAAACCATGGACTAGACTGCCTTTCAGAATTGACCTCTTCACTCGAAATGCTGTCAGAAATTATTGATCGTGGTAATTATGACTTGGAAACGTGGATTCGAGGCATGCGGGAACCCGCAGGAATAACCGAACTCAATGTCATTCGTTCAGACCAAACTGCTTACGGTGAGTAATGAACACTACCCCTTTTGTTTTAAAAGGAACAATTTCGGAAACAGTAGGTCAAAAAGGGGTAGATGAATGCGTTCGATTACGATTACCGGTACCATCCTTATTATTACTGGTTGGTTTACACTTGTAGAGTTTGATCATCTGTCTGAAGACGAACGAAAACAACTGCTTCAAAAAATAAAATCAAATGCTTGGCTTGTCATTCTAATTGCCTTATGCCGATCGGAATCGCCCTCAACGTAATCGGTACGTGGCTTTTGTTTCCGCCACTGATTATCACCGGTGCCACATTCATTGTGCTACAAGGAATCATCGTCAGTGTGCTCTTTATGAAACGCAAGCGATGGAAGGGGATTTTGCTCTTATCTGTCATCGGTGTTCTTGCAATCTTTATGTATCTTCCACTCTTCATCCATTGAATCTTAGTGACGCTGTCAGTATACTAGGTTCAGCAACTAGAGGTGATGAAAGTGGAATTTACAATTAAGTTTCTTTCTTTTTATGTTATTACAGTTGAAGGTAGTGGCGATGACGCAATTAAGCGTTTTGAGCATTTTCAAACGTTTGATACCGATGCTTTCGAAGAAAGTGAACTGAAAGATTTTCTCGATGGTGAATTAAAGAGAATTATTAATCGAAAAGCTGAACACCATCCGAAGTCTGAGCAAACCCCAACAAAGATTGGTCGCTTTATTACAGAAGCAGACTATCCGCTCGATTCGAATCCGAATTATGCACTCTTCCAAAAGACATTGCGGGCACAAACGTCCGATGTGTTCAGGCAACATAGTGAAGAGTTTGCAAAGCTTTATACAGAAACATCGGCTGTTCGCGGCGGGGTCTTTCTTGTCATGTCTGCCGTTCCGAAGAAATATTACTCTGATGAGTTTGTGTTCATCTTAAAATGCGACTTCGAACAGAAAGTAGCCAGTGTCACCGACTCTTCTTCGCTTTTGAAAAAAAATTGAGTACGCAATTACAACGAAGAATATGAAGTCAATTCAATACCCCTTTATGATTGAAGAGGGAATGGTACAAACGGCTGAGCTGAAAATCCACCAGTCGTCACACGCGCGCTACTTTCAGGATTTCCTCGCCTTCGTGCAATATGGAGATAGCGTCCCAACGCTTCTAAAATCAACGGTAAAAGAAATGATGACTGAACATATCTCTGAATCGTTTGATGAGGATAGTGAGGAAAAAGAACAGTGGGAACGTCTTGATGAGTGGCAAACGAGTGATCAGCGCGAAATTACCGAGCAACTTTCAACCCATCAAGTTATTGAAGCTTCTGCACAAATCGTAGAACAAAACCCTGATGCAGAAATTCGCATGAAAATCGGAGAGACAGAAGTTAAAGGACCGTTAGCAGAATTTGGGGAATCGATCCATTTAGCGAAAGTCAATGATCGCTATATGCTTGTCGTAGAGGCCGATCATTTATCGTTTCAAAAAGGAGCAACGCCCATTGAATTCTACAAGCCTGAAGACCTTGTGTCGCTGCTTAAACGAATCCAAGAGCGTAGTTAAGCCACCGTCTATAGCGGTGGCTTTTGCCATAACGCTAACCGATGAGTGAAATCCCCTACCTCTACTTCAACAAAGCCATGCTTTTCATACATCGGTATCGCAGCACTTTCTTTAAATACATAGAGACAAAGGTTCTTATTGTCTAGCCGCTGACGCTCAATAATCGATTGCAATACGTGCTTGCCGATCCCTTTCCCTCGATACGCTGCATGAATATAATAGTGCTTAAGTTCTGTATCGTACTCATCATCAGGATGAAGGGCAACGCATCCAACCCAATCATCGTTCATGTATAGCATTTGCGTATAGACCGCTTTAAAGCTTTTTCGAAAGAATTCCTTTGTACGATTAAGATCAAGTTCATGTCGTTTAAAATCATGAATCATCGCTGTCGTTCGAAGGGAGACTAACCGTTCAAAATCATCGTTCGTTGCATCTCTGTATTCAATCATCTAAGAACCTCCGTCTTCACATGGCAGTCTAATTCTAGTTGCATCGTTTCAAACGTTCACGAATAATTATGATAACGATGAGGGGAGACAAACGTGTATGAATCTACCTGTTGATTTGATCAAATCACAAACATTACCTGCACTTTTTCTCGATGTTGATGCACTAAACCGAAACCTCACTGCGATCGCAAACCGGAGTCAAGGGAAGACGATTCGTCTTGCCACAAAATCAATTCGATCGTTGCCTTTGCTTAAACATATAATGAAATCTTCTCAAACCTATCAAGGTGTAATGTCTTATTCTGTTGAAGAAGCGAATTGGTTATACGCTGAAGGCATTGATGATATTCTCGTCGCTTACCCTTCCACAGACCGCCATGAACTGCACAAGCTCACACGTCACATGAAAACCGGAGCGAACATCACTGTCATGGTCGATGATGACGAACATCTTTCTTTTCTGCAAGCGATTGCTCATGATGAACAAAGTCAATTCTGTATTTGCATTGATGTTGACATGAGTACGAATTTCAATGGATTTCATTTCGGTGTAAGACGTTCACCACTGCGCACTACAGAAAAAGTCGTACAGTTCGCGAAAAGGATTCAGAATTATCCTAATTTGAAACTCGTCGGCATCATGGGTTATGAAGCGCAACTTGCTGGTGTGACCGATTACTCCGACCAGTCTATCAAAGATTTTGCCATTAAACGATTAAAAAAAAGCAAGTGTAAAACATGTGCATTCGAAACGGCAACAAGTCGTAAAAGCTTTGCGCAAAGAAGGCATTAAGCTATCCTTCATCAATGGTGGCGGCACCGGCAGCTTGATGACAACTGCACAAGATCCCTCTGTGACTGAATTGACGGTTGGATCTGGTCTTTATCAGCCAACATTATTTGATCACTATTCATCCTTTCAATACGACCCCGCTCTTTACTTTGCACTGCCGGTCGTACGAAAACCTACAAGTCAGATTTATACGTGTCTAGGTGGTGGCTATGTTGCCTCTGGTGCATCAGGTAAAGACCGCTTACCTTCTCCTGTATATCCAGAAGATGCACAACTACTCTCATTAGAAGGGGCAGGGGAAGTCCAGACACCGATACAGTGTAGATCTTCAACGCTTTCAATTGGAGATCCAGTCATTTTCCGTCCGGCTAAAGCCGGTGAGATTTGTGAGCGCTTCACATCGATTGCACTCATTCGAAACAATCAGGTCGTCGGTCACGTTCCAACGTATCGAGGAGAGGGGATTTGTTTTCTATGACATCATTCGTACGTACAAAAACAAACACGTTTTATAACTGGGCTCAAACGTTTCATAGTGTACCAACGGATTGGTATTACCCAGAGTCCGTTGCTGATGTCCAAGAGATTATTACCCAATCTCGCATCCAAAAACGAACAATCCGAGTCGTAGGTGCTGGTCATTCATTCACACCACTCGTTGCTACGTCTGATTGCCTCGTATCCCTTGATCGATTAACGGGGATTGTTTCTCTTGATGACAAAAACGAAACCGTGACCGTTCTAGCCGGCACGAAACTCTTTGACCTTTCTGAACGGTTAGCGGTTCATGGGTTCTCGTTAGAAAACTTAGGAGACATTAATGTACAAAGTGTCGCTGGTGCAATTGCCACAGGAACTCACGGAACAGGAATCACGTTTGGTTCAATCAGTACACAAGTTGAATCGATCACAATTGTCAAAGCTGATGGTTCATTAAGCTCGTTACATCGACGAACAAACGAAGATGCATTCTATGGTGCGATCGTGTCACTCGGAACGCTAGGCATCGTCGTGTCGGTTACACTTCGGGTCGTAAAACGTCCGATCTATCATTATGAAAGTTCTAAAGTACAGTTTGCTGACTTGCAACGAGAGTTGTTTCAATGGGTTGAAGAACACCAACATTTTGAGTTCTTTCTCTTCCCTCATTCCGATACGGTTCACGTCAAAACGATGGACCTTCTACTCACGGACCCGAGGACATAACGAAACATAAAACAACAAGCCTCGTTGTTGAAAACTATTTGTTGCAATGCGTGTCTAGCGTCTGCAAAACATTCCCAAAGAGCAGTAAGTTTTTTAGTCGCCTCTCATCTATTGCGGTTTCAGAAACCTCACTACACGCACCAAGTGATGAGTTATTTTCTACACCGAGAAACGTTCGATTCGTTGAAATGGAGTATGCGGTACCTCTCGAGAAATTACCACAGATCCTTGCTCACATTCGCACAGCGCTACACACGTCTAACTATCATGTTCATTTTCCAATCGAAGTACGTACTGTAAAGGCAGACCAATTGTGGCTCAGTCCGTCCTATGAGCGTCCTTCTGCTTATATCGCTTTTCATATGTATTCTGGAACAAAATACCGCCCTTACTTTAAGGCGATGGAAACGATCATGGATACGTTTGAAGGGCGTCCCCATTGGGGAAAGCTACACACAAAATCAACGGAGCAATTAAGCGTTCTGTACCCGCGCTTTCAAGACTTTCTTCACCTTAGGGAGCAATTTGATCCTGATCAAATGTTTTTGAATAGTTATTTACGTGAACTGTTTTACCACTAAAACTACGAGGTCCTTTCGTTCGTTGGGAAAGGACCTCACCTAATTAAAGAGAGAGAATTCTGTCATTTACGTGTTATACTCATATCACCCCTCTACACATCCACACATTTCTTTCATTCTTATCCAATTAATTAAACACATTGAGGTGATTCGTATCGGACTTGATATGTACCTAGTCGTCGAACGACAAAAAAACAATCAACGTGTTCATGAAGAATTGATTTACTGGCGCAAAGCGAACCACATTCATCGTTGGTTTATCGAACACGTGCAATCCCATTGCGATGATTGCAGGGTATACCCTGTTAATCAAACACAACTGCGAGCATTAATGAATCAATGTGAACAAACGCTCCTTCATTGCGATCAACCCGAACGCTACCTTCCTACCCTTTACGGGCCATTTTTCGGTTCAACTGACTACGATGACCTTTATTTTCTCGAAATCCTACGAACAAAAGAATTATTGCATGTGATTCTTACCGCTTTCTCATTCGATCATGAACCACGAATCCTTTACTCCAGCAGTTGGTGATTCTCCTTATACTCGATGGCTTTTTGGATAAACGTTACGACTTCCTTCGTCATCGGATAAAACATGACTCCATCTGCCTCTTCACGAACAGCATCCCATGCATTTTCTAAAAATGAGTCATCGTCCCCAAACATGCTGTACACGTGCTCTATCCACCGTGTTGCAAGTTGTTGTGCCATTGCAGAGTGAGGTGGTTCATTTACGTGTTTTTTTTACATCTGCTATGAGCGCCAACCACTCCGCTCGCTGCTCGTTGTCCAAGTTCGCCGTTAACATATGTTGTTTTTGCTCTTCATTTAGGTAGCGATCTAATCGTTGTTTCAACTCTCGTTGATCTTGTTGAAATAACCTCATGACTTGAAACAGCAAAGCCCAGTTCATTTCTTCGTCTGTACGAATGGAATGATGCATACTCTCTAGCGCCTGTTCAACCCGTTGCAATTCTGCCTTTTGTTCACGCACGAGCTGAAGCTGCTTTTCTAATGAATTGTAAATCGATTCTGTCCCATCATCGATCATGAGCTTGATCTCATCTAATGAGAAACCGAGATATTTTAACGAGACAATTTGTTCAAGCCTTATAATTTGAGCCGCATCATAAAGCCGATGTCCCCCTTCGGTTCTAGAAGCAGGTGCAAGTAACCCAATTTGGTCGTAATAGCCGAGTGTACGAACGGTCACACCCGTTTTCTTTGACAGATTACCGATCGTTAACAATCCCATCTCTCCTCTTTTTCTGGTAGTATAGATGCACGCAAGTAATCGATCTCCAGAGTTTTTTTAATAAAAATGCAAATGAAACGACCCATATGGTAATGCTATGATAGCAATAAAGGTTGTGTAGAGGGGCTTCTTCTATGAATCAATGGTACAAAATAGATAACGCTGGCAAGATGTTTCATGCTGTGTCCGAGCAAGCCAACTCTTCGGTCTTCCGGATTTCTATGATTATGACCAGCGACGTTAATGCCACACATTTGCAACGTGCACTTGATGACGTCATGAAACGCCTGCCAATGTTTGCGGTCAAGTTAGGTAAAGGGTTGTTTTGGGACTTCCTCGTTGAGAACGATCAGAAATTACTCGTTCAACGGGAAAAGAGATACCCATGTGCACCGATTGATCCGATTGAAACGAATGGATACTTACTTCGAGTGGTTTATTACAATAAACGACTTGCCGTCGAGTTCTTCCATTCAATGACGGACGGAACTGGAGCTTTAGAATTCATAAAAGCGCTCGTCTACTATTACTTGATTCATTCAGGAGAAACGGTAGAACATGATGGAACCCTTCTCGATATCGAAGATGAACCAAGTCATTATGAAATCGATGATAGTTATCAAAATTACGTCACGAAAGATAAAGGTAAAAAACCAAAGGAAACGCATGCTTATCAAATCCGCGGCGAGCACATTGAGGAGACCATTGTCGTTCACGGAAAGCTATGTGCGAGTGATGTTCATCAGCTCGCCAAATCCTACGGTACTACCGTTACGGCTTTCCTTACTGCCGTCATGATTCATGCCATCTACAAAGAAAAATTGAATTATCGATTTCGTAAAGAAGAAATCAAAATTGCCATTCCGGTCAATTTACGAAGCTTTTTCCCTTCAAAAACGTTGCGAAACTTTTTTGCAGTCGTCAATGTCGGAATGCGCGTACACGATCGAATGACAATTGAAGAAATCATCGAGGCATCACTTCACAATTACAAACCAAAGCACGCAAAGAATCGCTACAACAAAGTTTAAACCATCACGTTCAATGGCAAACGATGTTAGCTGCACGCTTTATCCCGATTTTCTTGAAGTATCATGCGATTCGTTATGGTTATAAAAGTTATGGAGAACGCACAAAATCGATGACATTAACGAACATTGGAAGAATTGAGCTTCCTAAAAGTATGCAAAAATACGTAGAACATATGGAAATGGTCATGTATCCAACGAGAAAAAGTCCGATAAACGGAGGAATGGTTGCCATCAACGACGAACTCGTCATTTCATTTGCGCGCACCATTAAAGAAGCCGATCTTATTCGCGCCTTTTTTCAAGAATTAACACAAACGCACAACTTAAACGTTCACGTGTATTCCAACGATGGCAGGTGATTCGATGGAACATCATTGCTCCAATTGCAACATTTATACAACGCAACAAAGTTGTCCGCTTTGCAAACGACAGCTCTCGTCAGAGCATGAAGCAATACCAAGCTATCCCGTTTACGTATCGAACCTTGCCCGACGTAGTTTCGCACAACGAATTGTACTCTTTATCGCAATTTTTATTATTAGTACGTGCATTCTGATTAACTTATTAACCACACCTGATGAACTTTGGGTGTTTTACATTATCGGACCTGTCGTCTACGTTGTTCTACTGATCAATCATACGATTCTTTCTAGGGCGCACGTTGGTTCCAAATTAATCTTTCAAGTGATCGCTTTATCTGCCATGCTCGTCGTTTTAGACGCTGCATCAGGCAATTCCCGTTGGTCAATTCATTACGTTATTCCCTTTCTCGTTACGTTATCGACACTACTCGTTACTCTCGTCGTGTTAAGAAAGCCAATGAAGTGGCGCGAATACCTTGGCTATATGTTAACGATGGTCGTTTTAGGGTTTTTACCCGTCATACTGTTTGTCAGTTCATTGTCATATGTACTATGGCCAAGTGCGATGACCGGACTATATGCGCTACTTACATTGATCGGCATGGTCTTATTTGCAAACAAGTCTATGAAAAATGAAATCGTTCGTCGCTTTCATTTTTAGCAATTGTTATTTTTGTTTTTGGACGTGCATCCGAAATAACGCCATAACAACTTCATGGGCAGTCGCTTGTATTCGAACATAGAGGAACCATGGAAGACTAGGTTCATACTCTTGAATGGCAATGATGCACGTCTGATGATTGATGACTTGTCTAAATTCTATATAGCCCATGTTTTGCGTTTTAGCGAACAGTCCGCCGCTAATGTGGAACACCATTCTACCGTTATCACTATCCTCTTCTGAGTGCATGAAACGTAGCACTGGAATACGAAACAAATAGATGGTCGTCTCTTTGTTTTTACTCGTCATTGTTCTTAAAAATGGGCTTCCGACCTCTTCTAACCAGTCGATGTATCGATTTGCAGCCCATGATGCATCGCGATGTTCTGGTAACTGAATTCGTTGAATTGAACACACATCGGATTTTTGATAGGTGATCGCCTGCTTCGCAATTTGCTTCTTCGTTGCTACATTAGACAAAGACATGTCAATCAATTGTGCTAACCGTACGGGTTGTGACAGCAGTGAATGAACGAGGGTGCTGATGATTGGTTCTGGCGATGCACTTGCCGTGTTTGTCGTAACCCGAACCCACATCTTCTTAAGATGACGAGTGCTTTTCGAGCGCTTTTGTCTCTCTAGGTTCGTCTCAATCATAACTTCTTTATAAACGAGTTCTTTACGACTTGGATGTTTTCTCTTCTTTGCGCCAACGAGCCGTCCAGCTTGTACAGTCGTCACCTCAATTCCATACGACATTAGCACATGCTCGATTTCTTGTCCTTGACGATCCCCACTGACGCAAACGATTTGATCAACCCCATTTAACACAGCTGCCTGCGCTATGTTGTCAACAAGCATTACATTTAAATCTTCATTCTCAGCTTGGATTAACCGAGCAGTCGGTCTCTCCCATTGATTTACGAACACAACAACATCAACGCCTTTTAATGCACGCTTCAGATCGGTTAAGGAAAACACATTCGTTTTGCGCCATGTGATGCGTCCACCCTCTTCTTCGATTATGTTCCTCTCTGAAATGACAAGAACCTTTCCACTCTGTTGTACACAATTCAACAGATCACACGTTGTTGCATCCGTTCCTCCGATAATTGCGACGGTTTTTTCTTTCATATTTCACACTCACAATCTTTCGCATCATTTTAATGATCATAAAGAAAAACCTGTTGAAAGATCTCCAACAGGCTTCTTGTTTCATTAAGTTAAGCGTTCTTGTACGTCCATTTCCGCCATAACGTTTCCATCGGCCCTTGCTTAAATTTCTTCAAGTAAAGTGTACTAAATAGAATTTGCAAACCGAAAACAGAAATTGAAATTACAAGGCCAATAAAACTTCCTACTTGGTTGAATAGACCAAGTCCGTAACCGTGGAAGATGAAAACAAAAATTAATGTTTGCATCAAGTAATTCGTAAGCGCCATGCGGCCCACTGCTGCAATTGGTTTTAACATTGCTTGACGTGATTCTTTTCTTAGCAATAATACAAATGCTGATACGAAGAAGAGCATCAATACTGGACCTGTAAACATGCGAATTCCGGTACCTAACCCGTAACCGACACCTGGTGGGATCGGGAAGAAATCATGAATCAACGCAGTCGTTAAAACAGAGAATAAAATCCCACTCCAAGCTGTGTGAATACAAATCTTCTTCCATTTCCCTACATGTTCTTCTACGTTATGGAACATTCCTGTCTTACCGAAATAAAGCCCGAGTAAAAAGAGCGGTAAGATCGTCGGAATGACCATAAAGACATTAAAAATCATAAGAAACGATTCAGGTAATCGATGAAGAAGAATTTCGAAATAATTTCCATTCGCCATCACTTCATTGGCTTGATCGCTACCAACTTGATATTTACTAGCAAGCGCTCCTTTTCCAAGACCAAATAATAGCCCCATACCGGCAGTTAAGATTGCATAGAAAAAAACTACTTATAGCAAGCATTAAGGTTGCCCAAAGCAATATCGTTTTCGGTTGTCTCGAAATAAAGAGCAACAGTAAGAACCCTGTAACACCGTACGTAAATAAGATGTCACCGTGCCAGAACAAGAATTGGTGCAACAAACCGATAATAATTAAAAACGTTAGTCGTCTAGAAAAAAAGGCGATTTGCATTTAAGTCCTTTTCTAATGTTCTAGAATAAAAAAATATAAAACCCTAAACCAAATAATAATGAGAACATCGGGTAGAATTTACCTTCTACAAAGAACGTAATAAACAATGAACTCAACGCGTCAAGCGTAGCTTCTGGTAACCCACGCCCTTCGATCATCGTCATCATATCTAAATCTGCTAACGTTTTGAAATGCATCATATTTGCCATCGCAATCCCTAGAATCGCGATCCCACGAATGATGTCTAGCGTATGTATACGATCTTGCTCAGCAATGCTTTGATGTTTCAACTCATCTCCTCCTCTGTCTTTCTTTATTATACGTAATCCAAGCTTAAAAAAAGCAGGTTTTAACAGAATTTTAAAAAAAGGAATTCCCTCGTTCTTGTCGAAAAAAAGTCTTTAAGAGCTCTTTGACACACTAACGTAATCCATGGATATCGGTGAATAAAACGTGCAAACTAACCGTTCGCTGAGAATTAAATAGAAGCAAAGAGGGAGGATCTTATGGACATTAAACAAGAAGAAGGTCGCCATTACATTGAAAGTAACGACGGTTCGTTACTCGCTGAAATCACTTATGTTTCAGCAGGCGAAACGAGAGTGATCATTGACCATACGTTTGTAGCAGAAGAACAGCGTCAAGAGGGACTTGGTGCCAAACTCGTTTCCTCAGTTGTCTCTGATATGCGAGATAAAAATAAAAAAATCATCCCGCTCTGCCCGTTTGCAAAAGCTGAGTTTGAGCGCAATAAAGAGTATCAATCACTACTTGCCAATTAAACGAAACGAGGTGAGATCTGTGTCGATTATTCAATTGGATCATCGTTATGATGACATGTACCACAACCTTCGCGTTGAATCCATGCAAACGAGTTTTGGTTCGAAAACATACGATCCTGAGTCACTAGATGCTGCTGAATTAGATTTACGTAATTATAACCGCTACACATTAGGAGCGTTCCGTTCTCAGAAATTGATTGGGTTCACATCACTTACAATTCAACGTGATAATGAACTGCGTCGTCACCGAGCACTACACCAGGCTGTGTATGTCACTCACCCAAATGAAGGACAAGGCTATGGCACAAAACTCGTTCAAAGTGCAATAGATATTGCCAAAAGTCATCCTGCCATTGAACAAGTACTCGTCTCGATCAATGCGAATCAGCCTCACACGTTACGCTTTTATGAACGGCTAGGCTTTACGATTTATGGAACTGAGCGGAATGCAATTAAAACCGTTGAAGGTCAATCATTTGATGAACACCTTCTCATGTTGACGCTGTAACCGGGATGCAATGCATCTCGGTTTTATTGTTTTGGAAGAAATCGTTTCGAATGTTCGACAATGGATGCATACGATACAAGTTCTTCTTCTGAATGAGCTTTCCCTAAAAACGACAAACCAATCGGCAACCCTGCTTTACTAAACCCAACAGGAATTGTGATTTCTGGATAACCAATGAAAGAACCTAAGTAACTTGCGATAAATGGGTCGCGCTTTTCCTTTGGCTGATTTGCATGTTTATGATCAAATGTGAGCGTAGCTGGCGTCAACATCGTCGGAAACAGAAAAGCATCGATGCCTTGTTCAAATTGTTCATTCAACCGCTCTCGAATTTGCTGCTGCTTTAAGATAATCTCTTCATACTGAGAAGTGTTACGAAACGCTTCCATCTTTACAACCCGTCGAAAAGCTTGAAGAGAGCAGGGTTAATGGAAATCCCTTGCTGTTCATACCGTTCTATCAGGTGATTAATTGTTTTAGGGTGTGTGCCTTGTCGTTCATTTAAGTAGCTCTCAAGATCTCGTTTACTTTCAGCATCATGCTTATCGATTAACGAATCCCACACGTTCTCTTCCTCTTTAGGTAGCGTAAAGGAACCAACATCATGACCCTTTTCTCTAATCTGTTGCATTGCATCAAAAATTGTATCATCCACTTCTTGATTGTCACCAGAATAATTCGTAATAAAAGTAAATGTTTTTTTGGCAACGGTCTTCCGATAGGCTAACTTTTCTTCCTTAACTACTGACATAAGCAGACTCAAATCATCAGTCGTTCGAGTAAAGAAACCGAGCGTATCAAAAGACAGAGCAGACGGCATCACACCCGTCATTTCAAACAATCCGTGTGTCGGTCGTAAACCGACCAAACCGGCATTGTTCGCAGGACCACGCACTGAACCTGACGTATCTGTGCCAAGGCTAAACGGAGCAAAATCAAGAGTGACTGCAACGGCTGACCCACTGCTTGACCCAGAAGCATTGTAATCATCATGAAAAGGATTTCTCGTTAATCCGCCTAATGAGCTGTACCCTAGACGACCATAAGACGCTGCAAACTCCGATAGATTAGCTTTCGCAATCACAATTGCACCAGCTTTTTTTGAGTTGTTGAATGATCCACGCGTCACTCTTTGCTATAAGATTTTTCAATAAGGGCGACCCTCCCGTTGTCGGCATACCTTTCACATCGATATTGTCTTTTACGATAAAAGGGATGCCATGCAAGATCGAACGCCGCCCTTGTTTTTTTACGTTCTTGATCAAGTTGAGCTGCCAAAGCCTTTGCTTCTTGGTTTACGAGGAGAATGGAATGGAAATGCTGATCATAAGTTTGAATGCGTTCAAAATAATACGTAACCAGCGCAGCACTCGTTACATCACCTTGATTTAGCATCGTAGCTAGTTGTCGTATTGTTTTTTGTTCTAGCATGTTCAACACCACCCTCATTCTCATCCAACATCTGGATAATTATCTCTCTTTTTGACAACTGACCCGCTAAACTATACCATTACTTAAAGAATACAAGTAAGAGTTGATGGAGGAAACCAGTGTTTTACTTTATAGCGATTATTCTATTGTTTATCGCCTCAAGCTTTTTCTCAGGAAGCGAAACGGCGCTCACCGCCGCCAATAAAATTAAGATTCAAGCACGAGCTGATGCCGGTGACAAAAAGTCACAACGTTTATTGAAAACTGTTAAAAATACAGAAGAATTTATTGCAGGTATATTAATTGCGAACAACATCCCAAATATTATTTTGCCATCACTCGTAACGATTGTGGCATTAGAATACGGATGGAACGTTGGTATTTCAACAGCCATACTCACCGTACTTATTATTATCTTTGCAGAGGTTCTTCCGAAATCGGTTGCGGCCGCTATCCCGATCGCCTAGCGTATGTCGTCTATCCAATTACACGCATTATGCTTATCCTCTTAAAGCCTTTTACAATTTTCCTCAATGCCTTAACGAGAGTTGTCATAAAAATGCTCGGACGAGACGACGATAACCAAGCGAGCTTCTCAAAGGAAGAGATGCGTACGATGGTTGATATCGGTCATGACGAAGGAACGTTTAAACATGACGAAATGCATCGCCTAAAAGGTATGCTCGACTTTGAGACGTTAAACGTCGCGGATGTCATGCAAACCCCTCGAATTCACATTCAAGGGATTCCAGCAGATACAGATTTCGAAACCGCACGAAGTATATTGAACGAAAATCAATTCAGTCGCTATCCGATTTACGATGGTGATTTGGACCATATCGTTGGTGTCTTTCATACGAAATTTTTCGTTGGGTGGACACTTGAACCTGATAAGTTAATTAAAGACTTTTCAGACCTTAACCCTCTCTACGTCTATGAATTCCAACCAGTTCAATGGGTGTTCAAACAAATGCTACAAGAAAAGAAACACTTTGCAATCGTACATGATGAGTACGGTGGAACTGAAGGAATCATTACTCATGAGGACTTAATTGAAACGATGATTGGACAAGATATTGAAGATGAGACAGATCTTGATGATAAATTGATCGGAAATCAAACCGAGCATGAAATCGTCTGTGACGGCAAAATTACACTACGCCGATTAAACAATGCATTCAATACGAACATCCCAGAAGCTGAAGACAACTTAGCTGGTTTCATTTTAAACAAACTCGGCTATGTACCTGAAGTTGGTGAGTCTCTCTACCACGAAGAACTAACATTTGAGATTCTATCAATCGATGATAAACGAATCGAAACGGTCCTCATTACAAAAGACGATCTCGAAGATGACGAAGAACACTCCCAGTCATAACGATCTCCTGTAATGTAACCAATGAATGTGAACAACCGGGATAGCGGTGCGGAGCTAGATCTCAAGGGCGTCATTGCCACAACAAAAGACGTCCTGCAAAGCAAATGCTTCGCAGGACGTCTTTTATTATCTAGATTTGTGATAGCTGTTTTCTGCCTTTTGACGTACAGTATCGAGGTTATCTCCAAGTCCTGCCATCATCACTGCAACGTAGCCCCCTTCAATTAACGGGGCATCCGTAATCGAAATCGTACGATCTGGATTCATTTCAATGAGCATTTCCGCATTCATTTTCGCGCTGCCGATGTCATAGAAGATGAGTACCTCGTCTTCTTGTGGCAGCTCATCTAATGCTTGTTGCATTTGGTCAATGCTCGTTCCGATTTCGTCGTTCTCTAGTCCGCCGGTCGTTATAATTGTCACTTGATCATTGCCTTGTTGCAACAATCGCTTTGCTCCTACTGCTAGTTCACGAACGTGTGAAATGAGAAGGATCGATACTGATGACATTAGCTTTCACCCTTTTTCATCGTTTGTACGAGTGCATGGAAAAGATAATAACTTGAAACCGCTCCTGGATCGAGGTGTCCGACAGATCTTTCTTTAAGGAGCGCTCCACGTCCTCGTTTCGTTTCTAGTTGTTTCGTATTGTTCATTCCATCTTGTGCAGCTCGCTCTACTTCTGCCCAGTCGGTCCCTTTCGCTTGTACCACTTTCGCTACCGGGTCCCAAACGTCTAACAATGTCGCATCGCCAACAGAAGTTTTCCCACGCTGGGCAATACCTTCTGCTGCTTTTGTTAAACCTTCTGCCCACGTACCTTCTTCAGATTTGAAGGCAACACCAAGACGCATAAAACCTGTGCCAAATAACGGACCTGACGCGCCACCAACTTTGGACAATAACGTCATTCCGATTTTCTGCATGATGGTCGACAGGTTTTCTTGTTCCCAATTAGGAAATTCATCAACGACTGCTTGAAAACCTCGAACCATATTTACACCATGATCGCCATCACCGATCGTTTGATCGAGCTCTGACAATGTTTCTTCATTTTCTTTTATGAGTGAAAGCGTTGCTTCCATCCATTGCTGTACTTGATGACTGTTCACTGTGAAACCTCCGTCCATTGAATCGTCGTTGCATTTGCTTGTAGTAGCGAGAGTAGCTCATCATCAATCGCAAGCATCGTAAGGGAAATGCCGGCCATATCCAAGCTTGTCATGTAATCACCTACGAGCGTTTTTTCTACATGAACATCTTTCTTTTTAAGAATCGCTAACGTGTCGTTCGCAAAGACGTATTGTTCGAGCAATGGGGTACTGCCCATCCCATTTACGAGAACATATAACGGCTTCGTTAGATCGATTTCTTTCTCAAGGTGTGACACGAGTAGCTGAGCGATTTCATACGACGGCAAAACGTCTTCACGACTCATCTTGTTCACCATGGATCCCAATGCCGACTTCCATTTGTGTTTCAGATAATGAAAAACTCGGTTTCGAAGCTGACGGTAATGTACACGCTTGAAGCGCAACACTCATGCTTCGCAAGTTCGAGATGGCACGCTCTGCCACATCTTTAACTTCTTGAAGTGATGCCGATTGCTCGGCTTTTGCTCCAGCAACTTTGTGGACCAACACAGTACCAGCAATGCCTCTTCGGTTCTCAACGTCATCAACAGCGATATCATCATTCACGACGACCATCGCCGTTCAATGCCTTCCGCTTCTGCCATTTCCATCGCCATCTCGGCGTTCATTACATCACCGTTGTAATTTTTGATGATGAGTAGAACACCACTCCCTTGATCTGCTGCTTGGATTGCAGCTAAGAATTGATCTGCGCCTGGTGAAGTGAACACTTCTCCTGCAATCGCTGCATCAAGCATTCCAGCCCCGACATAACCGGCATGTGCAGGTTCATGGCCACTCCCCCACCACTAATCAGCCCTACTTTATTCGGTATCATCTCTTTTCGAACGATCACTTCAGTTCCGTCGAGACGTTCTACAAGATTTCCATGTGCTGCCACTAATCCATCTAGAAACTGACTAACAATTTTAGTAGAATTATTCATGAGCTTTTTCACTTTATCGCCACCTCACAACGGTTTTGCTAAATTATCTCACTACTTTTTCATTACCTCAATTGAAACTTCTAAAACTTTAAAGAGAATTTTCCGAAACTATAAATGATGCCTTTTTAGGAGGAGAAACTATGAAAATTGCTACAGCAGTCGTAAAAAAAGGCCGGTTATGAAACGGGGAAAAGTATTGTTGATGACGTCACCTTTGAAGTTCATAAAGGTGAACAGATCGGGGTTATTGGTCCAAACGGGGCGGGGAAAAGCACATCGATTAAAGCGATGATTGGCCTTCTTAAAGCGAAAGAGGGGGCGATTTATTGGGAAGACGGACATTCACGATACGCGTATGTACCTGAACAACCAATCTACTATAAAGAGCTCACATTTTATGAACATATTACCGTTGCTTGTAGCTCCTTCGAGCTTGATGAAAAAAAGACAAGAGAATCAGCGGAACGTTATATTGAGCTTTTTGAAATGAGTGACGTGAAGCACCACTTTGTTGAGAGCTTTTCTAAAGGAATGCAACAAAAAGCGATGATCATTATTGCGTTAACCATTCGTCCTAACTTATACATCTTTGATGAACCATTTATTGGGCTCGATCCAAGAGCGACACGTGTCTTACTCGAAATCTTACAAGAAGAGCGTCAGCGAGGCGCGGAGTTATTATGTCTACTCACGTTCTTGATACGGCAGAACGGGTGTGTGATCGCTTTATTCTCATCCATAAAGGGAGTGTTCTCGCTCATGGTGACTTACGTGTGATCCAAGAGACCGCAAACCTTCCTGAAGCGACGCTGTTTGATTGTTTTGATGCGTTAACGAGGACGAAACCACATGACGCCTAAATCACTAGTAACCCAACGTATAAAAACCGAATGGCAAGAAAAAAAACAGCTGTGGAAGCTTGTCTATGATTGGACTGTCATGTTGTATATGGTTGTTCCTGGACTAGTGATCGGAGGTTTTTTTATTTTACGACAACTTGTTCGAACCAGTACCGTGGATGCGCGCAATTCCTCCAGCGATATTAGCGTTCTTTATTTTCTTCGCAATCCTTCCTGGACAGTTGCGTTATTATTACCGGGAAGCCGATCAATTGTTTTTGCATCAACAAACCGACTGGATGCGTTCAATAAGGCGCTTCGGCTTAAACATTTCATTATTTCGAGACAGTTTAAGAATTGCGATTGTATTCTTTCTCGCATTACCCTTTTTTTAATGGAGTTTATCAGCTTGATCTCATTGAACTTTTGCTCTTATATGTACTTACGGTATTGTTAAAACAAAGCTTACGGATTGCAGAACGAAGAACGTTTGAACTGCTTCGTCAACCACTTCGATCCATTCTTTGGTACACAGCACTTATCATCGTTATCTTTGGTTATATGACGTTGTTTCAATTCATTTCTACCCATACAGTGGCGATTAGCCTGGTAGGATTGCTTTTATTTATCATGTATGCGATCCTCCGACATGATCGTATCACACGGAGCAGTCACTTCTCATTACACGTCGCAAAAGAGAACGAAGCACGGTATATGGCACTCGATCAAGTAATGCGCATAGGTGGTCAAACGGAACCGAAGCCTTTGTTTGAACGAAAGAGACCGTGGGTTTTGTTTCGTCATTCTCAGTTTATCTTCCGATCAGAGGGAGCTTCAAAGAGACTTGCTGAAGTATCGATCAAACGGTTTTTACGCACGCCCCATCAACGACGACTTTATATCGGGATGACGATGCTTCCTGCTAATGCGATGCTTCTACTTCCGACAGGGCCTCGTATTGCCATTACGATCGGCGTATCACTATTGATGCTGTTTATGGTGCGTGGTTGCATTGCTCATAGCTTAGAACATCGTTATTTATATCAATTCCGTTGGGATGAACTCGATGCTTTCAAAAGTGAAAAGCGCTCAACTTTTATTTTACTTATTCCGTTTGCTATGATCTTTTACGGTTACTTAGGGGGGTCATTCTTTGGACTTCTTGGAATTCTTCCTTTTAGTATAGGTGCGCTACTTGTATTATTCGCTTTCACACGTTAAACCAGCGGGGGACTGTCCCCGCTGGTTTTGTTATTTGAGTATTGATTTGTAGATGGCTTCGATTTCTGCGAATTCCGTTTCTGTCTGAATGTGGTGAGAAAGGCCTGTTACTTTTGCAAAAACGATCACCGCTTCATCTTGCGTCTTTGAATATGTTCCTGTCTTTAACTGTTGTTGCACTTGTTTGGCTTGGCTGTATGCTTTTTGTCCACGCTGTGTGAGGATATTTTGTTGGATGACATATGACCATGTGATGACTGCTATGAATATATACAGCACACCTGCACCAATAAACCAGTTGCTTTCAGCAAACATAAAGACAACACCACAGCTTGCTAACAACAATAAGAAGATCGTATGAAACACGGTATAGCCCGACTGCCGTCGAAAGTACCCGAGCCGAAGAATCGCTTCTTGATATGCTTTTCCTTCTTGTAACAACCGCTGTCTAAATTCACGCTTTACACGGTCGTTATTGCGAAGCGATGCACCCTTTGTTTTCGGAGTAAACGACTCCCCACCCTTAAACCATAATGATGCAAATGGAATTTCGTACGACTCTAGTTGATCTTCTGCAACGAGATGGTACGTGTCACCGTCCTTTTGTACTGTTCCTTTCCTGCATAAATCAAACAACAATGCATCTTGAACCGTCGCTGAAAACAACGGCTTCCGCTGAACGACGAGTCCATAAATATACGGATTCGTTAACGCTCCTTCTTGAGCGTCCACATTCGGTGATTTACGCAACAAAATGAGCGTAACCATTAAGTAAATAAGGTACGCAATTCCTGTGCCTAAGAGTAACCACCCGATTACTTCATTTGAAAATCCATCAGCGCCGATTGTGCCCTGGTAATGCACATCCAGTAAGCAGCATTAACGCGCTGAGTAATAATGCAATTCCTCGCATGTCAGTTAATCTTCCTTTCTAACGATTCGCACGTGAGAAACTTAGCGTAGCGAGAACAATTAAAACTGCCGTAAAACCGATAATAAACAGCACTTCACCTAATGGTGTTACCGGTATTCCAAAAAAAGTCTAAATCGAGTCCCATTTCTACGTACACTTCTCGACTTAATTGATCAACATCAATCATAATATGTTTCATTAAATCAACGCCATAAGTAACTGGATTTAATGTGACGAGTACATCAATCCAAGCTGGCATATTGTTGAGCGGGAACAATGCCCCCGATAAGAAAATCATCGGCATAACGATGGCATTCACTACGAGTTGGAACGCCTGAGTAGATGAAATAACACTGGCAATTAATAACCCAAGCGAAGCGAATGCACATGCAAGTAAGAACATCACCGGTAACAACACGAAGAAGGAAACAAGATCAATTGTAACTCCTAAAACCGGCATTAATAAAAACAACAATAACCCTTGCATAACTGCGACCGTAGCTGAACCTAACATTTTCCCAAGTGCAATACTCACTCTTGAAACTGGAGAAACGAGAATCTCCCGCATATAGCCAAAGTCACGATCTTGAATAATAGACAGTGACGAGAATACTGACGTCATTAACAGCGTCATTGAAACGATACCAGGAAAAATAAACGCTACGTAGTTAAAATCTAAATCGCCACCTGCAACGTTCTGCATTAACGATTCCATCGATCCGCCCATACCGACGCCAAACACAATCAATAACAAAATCGGCATCGTCATTGAGCCGAATAAGCGAGCACGATCTTTAAAAAAAACTTCATGACGTCTCGTTGCCAAATGGCAATCATGCCTTCCATCACGCTACCCCCTTAATCACGGATTTCTCTTCCTGTCATCGAAAGGAATACATCATTTAATGTCGGTTTTCGAATATCAAGTCCTGTAACGGGGGTTTCTAGTTGTTTCATAAACGTTGAAACAAACTCATCACTATTTTTGACTTTTAACGTAATCCCTTCTTCATGAAGTGTTGCTTCAATCACTGAGAACTTATCATTGATTTCTTCTAATGCTGCTTGATTGTCTGTCGTTTGTAGCTCAATGACGTCACCGCCAAGTTGTGCTTTTAGACGTTTTGGCGTATCAAGAGCAATAATCTCTCCGTGGTCCATAATTGCAATTCTGTCACTAATTTCTGCTTCATCTAAGTAATGTGTCGTCAAGAACATTGTCATGTTCTCTTTTTCTTTCAGCTTCAAAATGTACTCCCAAATGTGTGCTCTCGTCTGAGGATCAAGTCCCACAGATGGTTCATCAAGGAACAATACTTTTGGGTAATGAAGAAGCCCACGAGCAATTTCTAAACGGCGCTTCATTCCTCCTGAGAACTTCTCCACTGTTTGATTGAGGTTGTCGGTTAAATCAACGATGGCCAGCACTTCATCAATCCGCGCTTTACGTGATTTCTTCGGTACCCGGTACAGTTTGCAATGCAGCATTAAGTTCTCTTTTGCGGTTAACTTCTCATCTAACGTGTTCTCTTGAAAAATAATGCCGATACTTTCTCGCACTTTATTCTTTTGTTTCGTTACATCGTAGCCATTAATTTTCACTTCACCGCTCGTTAGTTTTAACATGGTTGAGAGGATATTAATCGTCGTGCTTTTCCCAGCCCCATTTGGTCCGAGAAACCCGAAGATCTCTCCTTCTTCTACTGTGAAACTACTTCCTTTAACGGCTTCAAATGACTTAAATGACTTACGAAGTTCTTTCACTTCAATCATGCTGATCAATCCTTTCGTTGAAACCAATCCGCACGCTCGTCCATATGAACAAAAGGAAGATCGGTATCTACAACTCCTTCAAGCTTTGCAAGAGTAAGGTCATTTCCTTCCAACCAATCTTGAAAATCAAACGAATACGGTTTTTGATTCCCACCAATTCCGATGCTTGCTCTCATTTTCTCTGGCTCATACAATGACGTGTGGATCGTTCCTGACCAACTCGTATACTTGAGTGAGAATACATCTTCTTCTGGGTTATTTAAGAGCTGATACGCTTCTTTTGGCGAGTTTACACCTGAGTTTTTCATAAGATCTAATCGGCGCATGGAGTCGTCCAAGTTGAAACGATTTTCTTTCGTTTGAATCTCGAAATGATTCGTACATGCGTCCGCTGACCTTGCATTCACACCACGAGGAGAGCTTTCTACAACGACCATACCATCAGTTTGGTCATAGACGATGTAACTAAATGAATGGCGATGTGGAATTTCTTTTAATAGCTCAACAGCCTCTGTCACATCCGCGCACGTCTCAAGCATTAGCCTGCCAATCATTGTACAAATGAACCCATCTCCAGGTTTTCGCCGGTTCGTTAAGTTGTACCCAATCGCCAGCCCTTGCTCATTTAAACCGTCCATTCGACCGGTAATTCGTTGACTAGGTCCAATCGTTGCATATCCTCTATCGTTTGGGGCATATAACACATACCTTCCATCATACGTTTTCGGATGATAATCGTAGTTGCGCACGAAATACCCTTCACCTGACATGACAGAACAACCAGAGCGGTCTCCGTTCACACGGAAGCCCCCGAACTCTTGCAATACTTTATCAATCGACCATTGAAGTGAATCTTGTAATCCTCGTAATTCTTCCCAGATTTGCGGTGCAAGTTGTTGAAACATCGCCTTGGCTTCATCTACATCGATTTGAAAACGAGGCTGGCGAACTTTCCATTGATTCTCGCGATTTCTCAACGTTAACGATTCTATTAAGCGCTCACCTTGCATTACGCCGAAGTCATAATGATTTCCTCGAAACTGAATGACGTCACTGTATACACGCTTCATTTTCATAGCTCCTCTTTACACAACATCTTGTCTTTTATGAATAGCGATGCCACCAATTGAAGCTACAAAAAAAGACAATGGCACCTACAATAAAAGTAATGATTGATACAATTAAAGGCACTATCCCTATAACATCTTCTAAGAACATGCTCGTAATGGCTGTCACGAACGTCATGCTCATAGTGGCTAATAAAAAGACGACAAACAAGACAATCCACCTCAGAATGCCTTGAGACATCGTTTTCGACACAGAAACCATGAGTGAAGAAACAATCATAATCATGACAAAGGTAGATACTAAGTAAAACACATACGACCCATCAATAGTTACTCCTGTAATTAGTCTTGCCACATTTTCGAAGACTAGCCAGAGCGAACCATAGAAGGTCAATGATAAAACCCTAGCATAGAAGATTTCCGATCGACGTAGCGGCAACGAGTACATAAACCGATTCACACGGTTCTTCTCTTCCATTTGAATGAGAGCAATGACCATCACATACACGATGATCAACGGACTGACCGTATTGTTAACGACACTAAAAAAAACCTAGAACAAACGGAATAATAATAATTAATGGTAAGCCTGATCTCATCAACCACACTTCTAATTTAAAGACGCTAATCAATCAAGCTCACCACCTAAGTAGTAGTCATGCAGATCTTCGAGCTAATCACTTCGTCATTGCCTTCTTCTGTCGGTATGATGCGTCCATTCTCATCTTTAGAAAAGCCTTCTTTTAATTCTTCTACTCGACCGTGAGCAAGAACGACTCCTTCATCCATTAACCAAACCGTCTCCGCAAGCTCTTCCATGTCAGAAAGAATATGCGAAGAAAAAAATGATCGTCGTTCCTTCTGATTGAGCTTCTTTTAACAACCGCACCATTTGTCGTCGAGATTTCGTATCGAGCCCTGCAGTCGGTTCATCCAAGAGGATTAACTTCGGTCGATGAGCAAGCGCCATCGCAAAGCCTGCTTTCATTTTCATTCCTCTCGACAACTTCTTTATCTTTTTATTCGGATCAACATTGTAGAGCGCTAACATGTCAAGATAACGGTGTTGGTCCCAATGGTTATATTGCTCGTTTAAGAATTTACCGAGGCGTTTGAGTTTCATATCATCATACATTAACAAGTCGTCGAAAACGAAGCCGATCTCTTTCTTCCAAACACCCACTTCTTCAATGTGTACCCCATCATGATAACGCCTGATTTCCCCTTCGCTTGTCGTAATGAGACCGAGTACAAGTTGCATCATTGTTGACTTTCCTGCCCCGTTATTCCCAATGACTCCGAGGATTTCTCCTTGTTTAATCGATACGTCAGGAAGTGTGAGCGTAAAATCTCCCCGACTTTTTCTCACTGATACAAATTCCAGGTGAGTGGTCATTTGTATACCTCACTTTCGATTTTCTTCCTCTATTGAACCGTAAACTTCATTGACAAACAAGCGTAAAGGTTTATGATCAACAGATTAGGGGATATGAAAAATAATACATAAGAGAGAGGTTCTTTAATGAAAAAAAGCTATGCACTAATTACAGCAGGAATGGCGCTTGCACTCGTAAGCGCATGTGGTGACAATGAAGGAAACGAAACAACAGAAAGCACTGAAACAGAAACGAGCAGCGAAGAGCTCCTGATTGGATTTAACAACTACGCAGAAAGTATCGCTAAGGCTGAGTTATTCGATCGCTTACTTACTGAGAAAGGCTACGACGTTTCGACTTCCCAAGTAGAGAAAGCTTTTTTTATTCTCTGGACTTGAAAATGATGAGATCGACCTCGGTATTTCTGCTTGGTTACCATTTACGGATCAGCAATTCTTAAGTTTCGACTCTGACAACATCGACACTCATGAAGAAGGGTTGCTTTATGAAGGTACCGAGATGGGGCTGGTTGTTCCGGAGTACATGACAGACATACATACCATCGAAGATTTGAACAACTACGTTGAGGAGTTAAATGGACAAATTATCGGCATTGACCCTGGTGCATCGCTCTCAGCAATTACAGAAGAAGAAGTACTTGATCACTACGGGCTTGATGATTTCACACTCCAAACATCTGCAGAACAATCGATGATTACAGCACTTGATACAGCATACAACAACGAAGAACCGATTGTTGTAACGTTATGGAGCCTCATTGGACGTTCGGGGAATACGATCTGAAATATTTAGATGACCCTGATCAAGTGTATGGCGAAGGCGATGATATTTACTATATGACGCGTCCTGGATTAGATTCAGAAATGCCTGAGCTGATTGAATTCCTCAACCAAATTCACTTTACAGATGAACAACTCTCTGACTTACTCGTCTCCAGAGTGAACTAGGTAACGAATCAGATGCCGTTGATCAATGGATGGAAGATTATGCGGATGTTGTTGATGAGTGGATGGATACAGAATTATAACAAAACAAACGCTTGTTACGGTGATCGTGACAGGCGTTTATTTATGTTGGCTCTCCGTTACAAAAGTTATAAAAATTAAGTATGCTATACTAAATCACAGGGGGAGAGACTACATATGAAAAAAATTTCACGTATTAACAGCTTCGACTCTGGCAATCATGTTGCTTGCAGCATGTGGAGACGATTCAGTAGACCAAGAAGAAAATGAAAACGCTTCGAACGAAGAAGCTACTGATGAGAGTGCTAGTGGTGACATTTCAATCGGCTTTAGTAATTATGCAGAAAGCACTGTCATTTCCGCACTTTGGGGAATTCTACTTGAAGAGCAAGGATATGATGTAACCTTAAATCAAGTTGAAAAAGCCTTCTTGTTTTCAGGTGTTGAGAATGGTGAACTTGACCTCGGTTTTGCTCCGTGGTTGCCTTTTACAGACCAAGCTTACGTCCAACTTGACTCAGAAGTCATTGATGTTCAAGAAGACGGTGTGCTCTACGAAGGAACTGAGATGGGCCTTGTTGTCCCTGAATATATGGAAGACTTGAATACCATTGAAGATTTGCAAGATTACGTTGACGAGCTTGATGGGACGATTACTGGAATCGACGGGGGCGCTTCTCTTACACAAATTACCGAAGACGATGTGATGGACCATTACGGACTCGATGACTTTGAACTTCTCACTTCATCTGAGCAAGCGATGGTGTCCGCTCTTGATACAGCTTACAACAATGAAGAACCAATCGTTGTAACCTTATGGAGTCCACATTGGACATTTGGAGAGTATGACTTGAAGTACCTTGAAGACCCAGATGTCGCTTACGGTGAAGACGATGACATCTACTATATCGCTCGTAACGGACTGCAAGATGAGCAGCCAGAACTGATTGATTGGATCAATAATAGCTACTTTGACGATGATCAATTGTCTGAGCTACTGCTCTATCAAAGTGAAGAAGAAAACGACGAGGCAGCTGCTAAACGTTGGATTGAAAACAACCAAGACTATGTTGATAGCTGGTTCGAATAAGGAGACAGTCCCCCCACTCAAAAGGAGTGGGGCTTTTTCATTAAAAATAAACTTGTAAATCAAGTAGTTTATTCTTACTAGATCATTTGCGATCGAGCCTTTATCGTTAACTGTCGCTGAATAATTCTGAAAGGAGCTTTTCTCTATTATCTAAAAATGCTTTTGTAATTTGATAATGATCGGTCTCTTCATACTCAATCTTAGAAATGTGATTGTCATCAAATGATAGAATATCTGCATCAGGATACCCTAATAAAATTGGTGAATGTGTAGAGATGATGAATTGGGAATTGCCCTTTTGAACCAAGTCATGCATGATTCTTAAGAAGGATAGTTGCCTTGTCGGTGATAAAGCTGCCTCTGGCTCATCCAACAAGTAAATGGCTTTCCCTTTAAACCGATGGAGAAATAAAGATATAAATGACTCTCCGTGAGATTGATGATGAAGGGAACGTCCGCCATAATCTCGAAAGCCGACTTCATCTACATCATCAATGTGAGAAGCAAAATGATAAAAGGATTCTGCACGAAGAAAAAAAGCCGTTTGTCACCTTAGGCAACCACGAAAGTCTGATGTAGTCCCCTAATACAGCTTTTGAAGCATGAACCTCATAGTTATTGTTACGCCCACCGCCAGCCGTATTAAATTCACATACGTCCGCTATTGCCTCTAACAATGTAGACTTCCCGGAACCATTTTCCCCTACAAAAAAAAGTTATATTTTTCTCTATATTTAACTCGTGCAGATTTTTGATGACTGGTATTGAAAAAGGAAATTCATTAAACGAAGAAATGTTTGTCCGTAATAAGCTAATTTTCTTTAAGAACATGTAGGATCACCTATTGAAAGAGTATCATCCCTAACGATTAGTGTGAAATTCAATCGCAATCGCGGGAAACAAATCTACAAACATTGAAACGATTATATGCATTCAACTAGTCACTCATTGTTTTTGGTGCTCTCTTATGTTTAGAGAAAATAACAACAACAATACTGCATAAATTGATTAGAAATAACATTATGTTATAAGTACTAGTCGCACCTTCCAGTAAATATGTGCCGTACCTTAGACTGTTCAATGCTAAAACGATTAACAAAAAAAATATATACTTTATTATTCATGTCAGTCCCCTTTAAGCCCCGGAATACGGTCACTCACA
Organism: Geomicrobium sp. JCM 19055; assembly: GCF_000698185.1. NCBI lineage: Bacteria > Bacillati > Bacillota > Bacilli > Caryophanales > Geomicrobium > Geomicrobium sp. JCM 19055. The sequence goes on along the minus strand of NZ_BAXL01000020.1, from coordinate 41,227 downwards.
ACCTCTTCCTCAACATAATCATTACATCGTCCGATTCATTTGTATGTGTTCCTGTAATGCAAAATCCTGATCGAATGTTAAGCAGTAGCATGTCGCGCCACCGGTTCATTGTCTTCGTTTCGACGTGTGTGAACCCTCGCTTCTTTAATTCACGGTGTTGTGCCAAAAGCAATTGTTCTCCAATTCCCTGTTTTCGTCTCTCTGGATGAACACCGCCTAACCAACTATAAAACGTAGACTCATTTTGAGCGTATCCAAGCTTATATCCAATAAGCTCTTCTTTGTCCCAAGCCATCGTTGCAACAATCTCTGGTTTGAAGCGAAACTTCTCTACGACATTATCACTGTCAAAAATTCGTTTATGTAATCCGTTTAGTTTTTCATGATTAATCTGTGTACTCGTGACAATGTTCATCGCGTTATCCTCCCTAGTTCGTGATCCGAATACAAAAGAAGCCGACTAACGGTGACACTGCATACACTACATGTCCGCCAATCGTGCTTCATGATCTTACTCTTAATGCTTTCGAATGAACAATACTTTTAAATAACTTCCTTCCACATAAGCATTGGTCGTTTTAAAATCATCGGGTAATCCAAACTCTTCTTCAATCGTGAACGTCGAGTTCTCTGCTTTAAAAGCTTGGTCCACAAAACGTTTGAACTTATTCATCGGAACATTCGCTGCGTTTGTTGACGCAACAATGGTTCCACCACTTCTTGTAATTGCGATTGCTTCTTGCAAAAGCCCTTTATAATCATTCGCAACACTAAACGTCTTCTTCTTTGAGCGCGCAAAGCTTGGTGGGTCGATGACAACAAGATCATATGATAAGTCTTTTTTGAGAGCATAAGAGAAATATTTGAATACGTCCATGACAATGATTCGTTCGTTTTCAACTGGGAGCCCATTGACGAGAAACTGTTCTTCCGTTTTCGCTCGACTACGGTTTGCTAAGTCAACACTCGTCGTCTGTTTCGCCCCTCCAAGTGCTGCTGCCACCGAAAATGCCCCCGTATAAGAGAACAAGTTTAGAACATCTTTTCCGTATGCGTACTCGTCGCGAATTTTCTTCCGAACGTCTCGTTGGTCAAGAAAAACCCCTGTCATCGGCCCGTCGTTTAAATTCACCGCAAAGTGCATGCCATTTTCTTGAACGAGCATTGGGAACTCCCCGCGCTCTCCAGTTACAAAGTCATCTTCTCCCTCATACTTACCGTCGGTTGCAAAACGTTTTTTCTCATAGATGCCGACTGGTGCAACGACTTTTTGCAACGCTCGTATAATCTCTGATTTAAATGTGTAAATACCCTTGCTATAAAACGTAACAACGCAATGCCCTGCATAAACGTCAATCGTTAGTCCACCTATGCCATCCCCTTCGCCGTTAAACAGTCGAAAAGCCGACGTCTGTTCATCTTCGCGAATGACCTTACGGTCGTTGAAGGCTTTTTGAAGGGCATTTGTAAAAAACACATCGTTAATTTGTGTATGTTCATCCTTCGTTAAAACCCAACCGTGACCGATGTTTTGTTGGCCATAATAGCCTCGACCGACAAACCGACCTTGTTCGTCTTGAAACGTGAGAAGTTCCCCTTCATTCACGTGATACGTTTCAGGTCTGAAATACGTTTTATATATGAGAAAGTTGCCTTTGCGAATTGATTTTACCGCTTCTTCGTTAATCTGAATTGTTGTTCCCATAAGTCTACTCACCTCGAATTGACATTATAGCATAGCGACTCAGCGAACTTCACATCGCAAGGGGTCGTTCCGTTTATTTCGTGCAGTAGGGACAGTATTCATATCCTTTATCAAGACATTGCTTTAGTTCATCTTCATCATACGCTCCTTCCCTACCTTCAATTGGGCTATTGTGAAACTGGCACTCATCTCTTACAAATATTGAGCGATGAATGCTCTTTTTTTGAATGGTCGATTAAATACTTCAAATTCTCATCCCCTCTAAAATAAAAAAAGCCAAAAAGAGGAGACGGTGTCTCCTTTTTTTGGCTTATGTCCGGCTTTCTTTCCGGCTCATTTCTACCTGTTATTTTTTTGTGGTAACAAAAACAATATAGCTACGATCACTATCAAAATCCCAATCCACATAAATATCTTCAATGGATTGACCGAGCCATTGTTTAAAATCTCTTTGATGCAAAAGCCCTTTCTCGAGCTTTCGCTTCGTTAGCTTTAATTGCTCAATATACCTTCTTTAATCAATTCTTGCTCAATTCGTACGAGAATTCCAGAACGAATGACGACGAGCGTTCGATCATTCATATAAAAAGAATCGATTCTGTCTGGCTGTCTTTCAGCAATCCGACTAATCGTAGCAATTTCTTCGTGGATTGCTTTTCTATGATCATAATCTTCATAAACGGTATCTTTCTGTTGGACATCTACCGTTCCAATAATAATTCCTGATCGGTTCTCCAATGACCAGTCATAAAAAATCTCTTGTACAGGAACACCACATTGAATCCGAATCATTGCTTTCATTTCTGGTAGGATCTCTTCCATAAGTATGTCACGGGATTCTTCAACTTTTGATCCACGCTCTTGTTTCAACAGCACACGTTCCATTGGTGCTAAAAACTCTCGTAAATGAATTGAAAACATCGAGCCTTTTAATGTGACATAGACAGAACTAGGCCCTTTTCCGAAATGGTCACGCAATAATTTACCGACATAACTAGACATCTCTGATTCAACAGCTTGGTTGTTCACACATACTCATCCTTTATCTAAGATCAGGACAATAAATCCTAATCCATCTGCGATTGTAGTCGTTAATCTTCTCTTTTGTCAACGTGTCCAACTTTTTCCCTAACCATACCTACTTAAAACATTACACTGTTCAACCCTTCATTCCTCATCTAAACTAAATACAGGAGTTGATTTTTCATGCATGACCAACAAACAGAAACGTATCATTTCGCGCTTAACACCCAACGTGAAATCTCTGAAACGCTTAATCAAAGTACAGATATTTATGAAACGTTGCAAAGTTCTTTAGAAAAACTTTTGAAAATGATGAATTTAACGACAGGTTGGATTTTCCTCGTCTATGATGAGAATCAGTATGAACTTGCTGCTCATCATCAACTTCCACCTGCTTTAGATGAACATGAACAAACAGTCATGAGAATGGATCAAGGCTGTAGTGATTGTTATTGTCTCAACCGCTACAATGAGGATCGTCTTACAGAAGCGGTGCAATCCATTCGCTGTGCGCGACTAACCGATGCAAAGAAGATGAACCCAAACGCTGATACATCAGGTCTGACCCATCATGCAAGTGTTCCACTCACCGTTCGCGGTGCAAAAGTTGGCTTATTAAATTTAGCAACGCCTGGCATGAGAGAATTCAGAAACGATGAACTACTTTTACTTGAATCTGTTGCCTATCAAATTGGAGCGACTGTTGAACGCATCCGTCTATACAATAAACAAAGTGAGATGCTCATCACGCAAGAACGAACTCGGCTAGCACGGGACTTACACGACTCCGTAAAGCAAAAATTATTCGCCCTTTCTTTAACTGCTAAAGGCGTCGAATCACTCAGTAAAGACGTTCCTACAATTCAAGAAGCTGCGAGTGATATTAACACGTTATCTCAAGAAGCACTCTTTGAAATGCAAAGTCTCATTTGGCAACTTCGACCTGAACATGAAGAAGATTCGGTATGCGAGGCATTAGAGAAGCAAGCGTTACGTCTAGGTCTAAAACCTCACGTCCAATGTGCTTGTATTTCTATAAACGAACCGGTTCAGCAAACCTTCATTAAAATCGGTCAAGAGGCGATTTTTAACACATACAAACATTCTGAGAGCAATACGGTTAAAATTGAATTGAAAACACACGATGAAATTGTAGTATTAACGATTGAAGATGAGGGAGTTGGTGGTGCCCTTACGATCCCTGGACGGTTCGGAATGAAAAGCATGCAAGAACGTGCGGTGCAAATTGGCGCTACGTTGTCCGTAGATAGTCCAACAAATAAAGGTACAAAAGTTGAAGTCCAACTTCATAAGGAGGTTGCTTGTATTGAAAACGACTGTTTTACTCGTGGATGATCATAATGTCGTATTAAAAGGAATGCGGTTCTTTCTCGAAACGAAGAGTGATATTGACGTGATTGGTGTCGCAAATGATGGCGAACAAGCCTGTTCACTCGCCCTTCAAACGAAGCCAGACGTCATTGTCATGGACGTAATGATGCCAAAGCTAAATGGAATTGAAGCGACAGAACAATTAAAACAACTACTCCCAGAAAGCAAGATCATCATCTTAACGAGTTCACTCGAAAAAGAGCATGTGATACCTGCTATTCGTGCAGGTGCAGATGGATACCAATTAAAAGACATCGACCCTGACGACCTGTATCAAACGATCCAAAACGTTGCTTTAGGCAACACTCATGACGCGCTACACCCTCAAGTGGCTCGGCAACTTATGACACATGTTGCAAAAGACGATGACTCAACAAAGTTTGCACAACTAACCGTACGTGAAGCGGAAATCTTGCGGCATGTGACACTCGGTAAAAGCAACAAGGAAATCGCATCTGATTTATTTATTACTGAAAAAAACCGTGAAAACACATATGACGAACATTTTCTCAAACTTGACGTTCATGACCGAACGCAAGCTGCGATTCTTGCGTTAAGAAACCAATGGTATACCGACATTCAGACTTAGGTCTTACATTCATGTAAGACCTTTTTTGTAGTGTTCTTTTAGTCATCTGCACGATGTGACCTCGTTGCTTTCCTTAGATAATGAAAGGAGAACATCAAGGAGGCGGATGACAAATGAATTGGCAAAGAGCTTGTACGATGACCGCGTTACAAAAAGATCGAGTGAAAGTTATTAAAGGTGGGATCGCTGTCTTTTTACATGAAGATCACGTGTTTGCCATCGATAATCGTTGTCCTCATATGGGATTTCCTTTACATATGGGGAGTCTTAAAAATGGAATCTTAACGTGCCAATGGCATCACGCACGTTTCGACCTTTCAAGCGGAGGAACACTCGACCTTGGGCGGATGATTTAATCAAATACGATGTAGACGTTCAAGACGGAATCGTTTATGTAGATGTTTCTCGGAAAACCGATGATGTAACGACTTATCATTTAAATCAGCTACAAAAAGGGTTAGAGCAAAACCTTAGCTTATTGATCGGTAAAGGAATTGTTGGCTTATTAACCCATGACACGAAACACGTTCAAGATATTTTACATGCCGGGATCCACTTCGGAACAACCTCTCGTCATGCAGGCTTCGGGCGCGGGTTAACGACACTCATTGCGATGGTAAATGTACTTCCGAAGTTATCACAACGAGTGCAAGTTCAAGCGTTATACCAAGCGCTCGTTATGGTTGCAGAAGACGCGTCAAATACTAAACCAAAGCGAAAACTTTCCCCATTAACAACAGAAGCCGAGACGAACGAACGCTGGTATGTCTGGTACACCGATTGTATTAACGTCCGAGATCCTGAAGGTGCAGAACGAATCTTGCTTTCCGCTGAAAAAGCATTATCAAAAAAAGCATTGTCACAACTCGTATTCCGAGCAGTAACTGAACATTATTATATGGATGACGGGCACGTACTTGATTTTCATAATAAAGCCTTTGAAGCATTAGAACTGTGTGACGCTGAGTATCATTCCGACATTTTGGCGTCATTACCAATCATTGCAACAAGCGCAGAACGAAGCGAAGAAAAATCCCGTTGGCGCGCACCCATCGATTATTATGAACACGTTGAAACCGCACTTAAAGAAATTGAAACAGGACCTTAAACGATAATTCAACCTTTGATGAAGCAGACTTTTTAGCAACATTACTACAGGCCCAAGATGGAAGTTCCATCGATGCGCTTAAAAATTACTATATTCAAGGCGTCCCGTTAACCAAACTAGCACAGATTATTACGTTAGCAGCAGCAACGCGCATCGTTCATTTTAGTACACAAAATGACTTTGATGATTGGAACACCGTATTGCATACGTTCTCCCATGCCCATGCTGTACATGCGTCTTCGTTAAGATCTGAAGATCCGACTCTTATTCGGGCATTGATGCATACTGTCGTCAGTCTCTCACTTGATTCCTTCTTAAACATTCCTGCTGCCAAACGACCGAAACCAGTGCGGCTAGAAAACGACCAACTTGACCACTTCTTAGACCTTTTTGACACGCAACAACCGGTCGACACTGCAGCATCTTGGGCATTAAGCTACGCCCATCAACACAGTGATGTATGTCCGCTCTTCGCAGCAATTGGAGAAGCGATGCTCCGTGAAGACGCAAAGTTCCATACACTGCAAATGTACGAAGCCGCATGTTTTGAATACGACAAGTGGGACAAACAAGATGTTTCATTTGCAAAAGAAGCCAAAGATACCCTTCTCATCGCTTTAACCCGCTACGTTGCTGCCCACTCACCGACGCAAGAGAACTGCCACGTTTTGCCGATATTGCATGGCGATTGCATCGTGGTGAGAAAGTGTTTGAGCAAGAATGAAAGGTGGAGTAAGGATAATCCTTACTCCATCACTCACTTTAGCGTTATTGATCACCTTAGGTTTTTGATTCATTTAGAATTCAGTACTGAAACTAGTAACCTTAAAATTGCAGAGGCTACACAGAATATGGGTGTTAACAATAAGAAGAGCAAAGGCGCGTAATCAGCGTTAAGCATACTGATCGCTACGATGAGAACGACGGCTACAATGGATAAAACAATCGGTCCTTTAACCTTACCTAATTTAGCCACAAAAAAATTAGCGGGGGCGATGATAAACATCGTCACTAATGCAATGCTAAAAAAAAGAAATGATTATATCCAGAATCCATTCACCATGTATAGCTAGAGTGATCTCATCACTATAACCTTGCAGAATCCCTACAAAAAAATGCATACAACACACTAACAACAATAGAAGTAAATGCCATGTCTACATACAACTGGTTTAGTTTCATAAGAGCACCCTTTCTCATTTATAGGGCTTTCTCGTCAATGGCATTATATGAACTTGTCTCAAATAAATCAGCTTCGCCTTTAAGAACTGTATGCTTGATTCGTCTCAACTTCAGAAAAGATAAAATGAGTAACCGTTTGTGCAATTGGGCTAACTTCATCAATAAATTGTTCTGCGTGGCAAACGTCTCGAACTGCATTTTAAGCATATAACAAGCATTCCCAGCAATTCGGTAACAGAATTCTACGTTGGGGAGTTCTTCAACAAAACGTTTAAATGCTTTATAATCGCCATTTTTTATCGTTGCTTCAATCATGCATTGGATCGGCAACTTCAATTTCTCATAATCCACGTCCAACGTATACCTCTTGATCACTCCGAATGATTCCATTTGCCTCACTCGTTCTGTCACAGATGGGGAAGATAGGTTAACTTTTCTCCCTAACGCACTCATAGATAAGCGACTATTATTGTGTAATTCATCTAAGATCCTTCTGTCAATATCGTCAATTTTCATATTAAACGTTTCTCTCCTATAATCATTAATTTAACAAATTAAACTATCAAAACTATTAATGATTTTAATTCATTCTAGTCGTTTTATTCACTATACTATAATTTGACTATAGCAAGGGGGAATGAATAATGGCAAGAATTGCTCAATCAACATTCGGAGAAACTCCATTTCAAAGACTGCTTGGACACAATCCAGAGATTATGGAACGTTGGAACCAATTAGATGAGGCATTCGAAGGGTTGTCATCAAAACTCAAGGAACAAGTACGAAGAACGTTAGCTCAAAGTAACGGCTGTGACTATTGCAAAGCTAAAGGCAAACCAGATCCCTTAGAATACGATGAAAAAACTTCTATTGCCGTGGGATTTGCAGAAGTCTTTTTGAAACAAAGGGGAGGCATTCCGAACTCAACCTTTGACGTTTTAAAAGAATCTTTCTCCGAAAAGGAAATCAGTGAGCTGTGTGCATTTATCGCTTTTACAACCGCTTCGCAACATTTTGGTGCACTGATAAAATTGGAGCCCAGCACTAGAACTTAACGTTGAAAAACCCCTACACATTAACGAGGTAGGGGTTTAAAAGCTAGTAATGTTCCCTCAAAGACCGGTTTGAGGTTACGAAATTAGTTCAGAGAACAGCAATACAACTCCAGCTAAGAACATCACACTGAAAAATATTGCGATTGCCATGAAAATAGTTGACCTGACTTTCTTTGCTAATAACTTGTTTCTGTACCACTTTATATACAAAATCGCAGACAGCACTAGGAAAAGGAGCGTTTCCAAGATTAATTGTATAACTATATTAATCATTAAAAAGCCTGATAAACTAAGCATAGGTATGACTAATAACCCAAATGCGATCCATAAAAAAACCTTCCATTCTAAACAGCTTTTCAAACGTTTCTTCGTGTACAGTCATATAATTCCCACCTTAGTTCAATAAACTAATTCCTTTTTCAACATATACCCCGGTTATTTTACCATCAACCTTATAGATGACATATCGAATAACCGCATTAATAATTAGCAAACCGGGGTATTGTGTAAAGGAGAACTAGTTCATTCTTAATCGAGGAGGAATAGTATGTATTTGTATCATGTTTATACTGACAGAGACTCCACGCCTAAGAAAATTCATCATGCATTAAAGAACGGATTAAATTCAGAAAATGCTTCGATCTGGCACGGGAAAGGGTACGCTTCTCTATACCCAACACTTATTAACGAAGTAAAAAAAGGAGGAGCCGATTATCGGTTAGACTTTGAAAAATCTTTCAGAGTAGAGCAGTTTTCACATCAATTTTCCCACTATTTAAGGTTCCCTGCTAAAGACTATCAAGTTTATGTATTTAACATAGATACTGCCCAACAAATTGTAGATTATTATGAAGAAGCAATCTCTATTGAATTAGGCGAAGGTAAAAAAGGTGATTTCACTGCCGGCCTACTTCCTCTAGAAACTCTACTGGAGTTGTATTGGGATGGCAGGATCCCCATTCAACGTTATAGTGATTATCCAGTCTATGAAAGGCCAGAGTTTGTATGTTTCCAATCGATTTCCTCAAAACATTTAGATGGTTATATTGATGGAAAGTTGATTATTAAAGACTAACTGTTTTTTTTACTTGTTCGCTAAATGTCCCTTATAAAAATTGCCCCTTCATTATTTGCTAATCCCTTAGAATTAAAACTTCCTAACAAAATACATCCAAATAAATTAACAGCTACTATCTTCTTTACGACCTCTATAAACGAAACTTAAATTAATATTCTGTAGCTGTTTTTGATTTAATTTCGGAGGTGTTAAGATTGTCAAATAGTTTGAGTGAATTCATCTATATCAGTTCTTTAATTTTAGCCCTCGTTGTTTTTTTCACTACTATTTATCACAAATAATGCTTATACACTCATTATTTCCGGGATCTCCTTAATGGTTGTAGGTACAGCTATTTTCTTCATCTTCATTTTATCAGCGGGTAGTGCTGACACTTTAGGAATAGGAATGGCTGGTCTAACTGTATGGATTGTATTTTCAATTGTCTCTACTATTGTAATCATTGTCGGTGCCATAAAAAGTAATAAAAGTTCGCATTAGTTACTTATCCTCCTCGGCAGATACCCTTTATAATTATCTTTTCTGAAATTCATGATTGACGTGTAAATACCAAGATGAGCGGGAATGCAGGTTGGACAGGAGGTTTTACACATGAAAGGCATTGGAATTAATCATTACGGAGATGAACGTGAACTTACCGTCGTTGATCTACCTGACGTTACAATAGGCGCAAATGATGTGCGCATCTCGCTACGAGCAAGTGGCGTGAACCCGATCGATTATAAATTACGTGAAGGTTACTTGAAAGACGCGTTGAATTTCCAACCACCACTTATTCTCGGTTGGGATGGCGCTGGAGTTATTACGGAAATTGGAGCTTCTGTTGATACATTTTCAGAAGGAGATGCGGTTTACTTCCGTCCAGAGCTCACTGAGTACGGGACGTATGCGGAAGAAATCGTTGTCGATTCTTCACTCGTACAACCAAAGCCAGAAGAACTTTCTTTTGAACAAGCAGCTTCTCTACCACTCGTTGGCTTAACGAGTGTGGAAGGGTTAATTGATGTTGCCAACGTTCAAGCTGGACAACGCGTGTTGATCTTAGGAGGAAGTGGCGGTGTTGGTACCGTCGCCATTCAAATGGCTAAAGCGCTCGGCGCACACGTCACAACGACATCAAGCTTTAAGAATCGTGAATTTGCGAGCGCTCGTGGTGCAGATGAAGTCGTTGCCTATGATGAAAATGAAGTCATTCAAGGAGAATTCGATGTATTGTTCGATGCGGTTGGTGGTGCTCCTTATCACAAAGCGATTTCCCATGTGAAAAATGGCGGTATTGCTGTAAGCATCGCAGGTGGCGGTAGCCAAAACGATGACGTGAAGAAAATTGAAACAGAGAAACTAATTCAAGTTCATAATATCTTTATGAATCCGACTCCGAATAAGATGAAACGTCTTCATGAATTCGTAACGAAAAAAGACGTCTATCCGGTTCTCTCGCACACGTATCCGATGACAGTTGATGGTGCTAAGAACGCGCATCTTGACAGTGCTACGGAACGTACGACAGGGAAAATTGTCTTAGTGCGTGAACAAGACGCACCCATAGAGTAAATGAAACGAGAGCCGAGTGGCTCTCGTTTTTTACGTTCTTGACGAGGTCAAAACGCATTGCTATGATGACAATACAATAACTATACAAAAAACTACTAGGGGTGCCCTTATGTTATGGGCTGAGATGAGTGAAGACTCAAACTCTTGAACCTGATCTGGTTTATACCAGCGGAGGAAAGTAGATGATGCAGTGTTTTGTTTGAGTTCGCAACAAGACAATTCTGCCGTCCTTTTCTCAAAGGGCGGCTTTTTTTGTATTGAGGAGTTGAAAATCACCATGAAATGGCATCTGATTACAGATGAACAAATCCCCTTCCATATTCAAGTACGTACGCTCAAACAATGCGCGAAAGAAGTTGAACTTCTTCACGTTCGCAATCAACATGCATCACTACAACGGTTACGCCAACAAATTGAACACTTATTACGTCTTGGATTTACGAAGCAACAACTGATCTTAAACTACCATACAGAAGCGGCAATCGCTTGGGGGTTAGGTGGCATACATCTTAAAGAAACACAGCTTGACCAGTTACATGATTTAAAAAAAGCACACCCAACCATGACAATTGGTGCTTCAGTCCATGATTTAGATGCCGCGCAATACTGCGAAGATCAAGGGGCTGATTATGTATACGCAGGGCATATTTTTGATACACCTAGCAAACAAGACACACCTGGACGAGGGCTAGATTTTTTACAAAACATTGCATCCAATGGATTGGTGCCCGTTTACGCGATTGGAGGCGTGACGACTCATAACGCCACTCAATGCCTTGAAGCAGGTGCACATGGGGTTGCAGTCATGTCTGCAATCTGGCAATCAAATTCTCCAAAAACAACTGCACGTCAATTTACGAAAGGTGATCAATAATGAACCAACGATCGTATGACGTCATCATTATTGGAGCTGGGATTGTCGGTCTTTGCACAGCATTTTATAGTGCCAAGGCTGGTTTACGCGTCGCAGTTCTAGATCGCTCCACCCCAGGCAGCGGAACAACGTCGAAGGCAGCAGGCATGCTCGGTATTCAAGCTGAATTTCGTTCGCCGAATCCGCTCTATCATTTGGCTAAAGAAAGCATCGCACTTTATAAGACACTTACCAATGAGCTTCTAGAATATCAGACGACCTCTCTTGATTGGACTTCTTCTGGTGCCATTAAACTTGCGTTCACGCATTCTGAGCACAAACAATTGTCTGATATTCAACCTTGGCAAGTGCAACATGGTGATCGTGCTGAATTGCTAGACCGACAGTCTCTGCAAATTCTTGCACCTGCCGTCACTAAAGAAGCTTGTGCAGGTTTGTATTTCCCAAATGAAGTTCACGTTCAGCCGAAACAGGTCGCACGAGCCTTTGAACACTCATTATATGAATTAGGTGTAGACGTATTCCCTTATACGACAGCTACTTCCGTCTCGTCAAACCGTGTGACGACACGTACCGATACACTTTATGGCGAACAGATCGTGATTGCAACAGGCCACGAATCAATTGCAAATACCCCTTGGCCTGTAACGCCCGTTAAAGGAGAAATCATCAAAGTACGACCTCGACGACAGTTAAGTCAACAAACGATCTTTTACAATGGCTGGTACGCTGTGCCAAAACAAGATGGTGAATGGCTACTCGGTGCAACGTCAACGCATAGTGAAGATACGACGATTTCCGTAAATGGTGTCTTGGAATTACTCACGAACACCCAAGCTTTTTTACCTGATCTTAGAGATAGCGAGATCACAGCAATGTGGTCTGGAATACGCCCGAAAAGCACGGTAGATTCCCCTTTCATATCGCCCCACCCGACACTTCACAGCGTGTGGTTAGTAGGTGGACATAACCGTAATGGCATCTTACTCGGTCCAATCACTGGAAAATGTGTCACAGAACGCTTATTAGGCAATGAAGTAAATGATGCGTTCACTTCAATAAAGGCAGGTGAGCACATTGAACATCATCATCAATCAGAAAAATCATAATTTACCTGATTCAATATCAAGTATTCAAGAATTGCGTAGTCATTTTAATTTGCTAACGACGAACGTCATGATTGAACACAACGGCGTAGCACTTACCGCCGACCAACAAGGCCAAATTCAATTAGAATCTGGCGACAAAATTGAAATTGTTCGATTTGTAGGAGGAGGATAACAAGATGTTACACATTGGAAACTACTCATTTGAATCTCGATTATTACTAGGCACAGGAAAATACGAAGACGCACAAACACAACGAGAAGCAGTGATTGCTTCAAAAACCAATGTCCTCACGTTCGCTTTAAGTCGCATTGACCTAGACAATATCGGTCCGGATCCGATTGAACACTTGTCTCGCGAGGAATTCACATTATTACCGAATACGGCAGGTGCAAAAACTGCCGACGAAGCCGTTCGGCTTGCTCGCCTTGCACGTTCATCAGGAATTTGCGACATGATCAAAGTCGAAGTAATTGGAGATCCACCAACATTACTCCCTAACCCTGTTGAGACATTAAAAGCTACAGAAATTCTTTTAAATGAAGGGTTTACTGTGCTCCCTTATCTCTCTGATGACCCGATGCTCGCAAAGGAAGCAGAAGCACTTGGAGCGCACGCGATTATGCCTGGCGCTTCACCAATTGGAAGTGGTCTTGGCATTGTTAATCCGTATAACCTTCAACTTATCATTGAACAATCCAAAGTACCGGTCATCGTTGACGCCGGCATTGGCGCTCCGCACGACGCTTGTGAAGCGATGCAATACGGCGCAGACGGAATCCTCCTAAACAGCGCTGTGGCAAAAGCAACTGATCCTGTAAAAATGGCGAATGCGATGCGGTTAGCCATCCTTGCGGGTAGAGAAGGTTATGAAGCAGGGAGAATCCCCAAAAGTAACGTAGCAACCGCAAGTAGTCCTCAGGAGAACTGGGCAAACTCATGAACAAATATGTGAAACAAGAGCGATTCCACGGGATCGGGCAACTCGGACAAAAGCGGCTTAGAGAAAGCCATGTTCTCATTGTGGGTGTTGGTGCCCTCGGTTCAATGAGCGCAGAAATGCTTGCTCGTGCTGGAATCGGAGAGCTCACCCTCGTTGATGGGGACTTCGTAGAAGAGCATAACTTACAACGACAGCTCCTCTATACTGAACTTGATGCCAAAACGCATCGAGCAAAAGTTAAAGCAGCAACAAAACGACTGCAAGAAGTCAATTCCGAAGTTAAGGTCACGGGGTGTTTTCAATCACTTCACAACGAGAATATTCAACAGTTACTGCAAGGTGTCGATGTCATCATTGACGGCACTGATAACTTTGAAACACGATTACTCATTAACGATGCCGCTTATAAATGGGGGATTCCCTGGGTGTATGGTGGATTGTCCGGAAGTTATGGTCTGAGCTTACCATTTATTCCGAATCAGTCCGGACCTTGCTTTCGCTGTCTTGAGTCCTTTCTAACAGACGATGAAGATTGCGACACTCACGGAGTGCTCGGGACGACTGTGCAAATGGTTACCGCCCAGCAAGTAACAAGCACTTTGAAGATCCTAACTGGTGACAAAGCTCAACCATCCATGTACAAATTTGATTTATGGGAGAGTGATGCGGGGTATATTCAAGTCCACTCGTTGAAACAACCTTCATGTAAAACGTGTAGTGGTGAACGAACGTACCCAACATTACGCACAAGCCAAATGAAGCGACACATCCAGTGGCTATGTGCGTCATCTGGCGTTCATATTCGTCCTAAAGAAGCTCAGAATTTGCACCTTCCTCGAGATCGTTGTAGCAATCATTCATGGACCTACCTTCCGTTTTCAGATGTCTGTATGCTTCGTAAAGCAAATCGTCAAGTGATGTTATTTCAAGATGGGCGAGCGACGATTCGCGGTGTGGCGACGACAAACGAAGCAGAAATGCTGTACGATGAAGCACTTGCTTTCCTATATGAACAAGTCTAAATAAAAAGGCAACAACAAGACTACGACTTGTTGTTGCCTTTTTTTAAACTTTTCGTTTGATTTTAAGAATGAGCAGCTTCCCCGTTTACAACAAGATCTAACTTGCCGGTTTCAGGGTGAATAACGAGACCGTGAACAGGAATATGATCTCCTAATAATGGATGGTTTTTAATGATTTTGACACTGTTTCTCACACTATCTTCAACGTGTTCAAATCCAGTGAGCCACGTATCTAAATCAATGCCAGCGTTTTTTTAAGACGTCGATCTTCTCTTGAGATACACCAGATTGTTCGATGAGCGTATCCGGATGCAATTGCGCCATTCCACAATCATGATGACCGACTACATAGACTTGCTCTGCTCCTAAGCTATTAATAGCTACAAGTATGCTTCGCATAATACTTCCAAACGGATGAGAAATAACTGCGCCAGCGTTTTTGACGATCGCTGCATCCCCATGAGAAACATTCATCGCTTGTGGAACCATTTCTACAAGTCTCGTATCCATGCACGTTAAAATGACAATCTTTTTATCAGGGAACTTAGACGTATTAAACGTCTTAAAGTCTTCATTGATAACAAAGTTGCGATTATGTTCTAGTACATTTTCTAAGTGTGACATCGAGCACACGCCTCCCCAAATAAACTCAAAATCGTTTCTATTAGGGTACACCTAAATGAAGCATTTGACTATGATTGATTGATAATTCATCACTCGTGCTTAGAAGTGCCTTTCGTTTTACTAAGTCGCTCGACAATTGGCAATACCAAAGCCCAAGCTATAAATGTTCCAAGAAACGCAGAGAAGCTTGCTAGCACGTGAACGCTCCCTAATTGAAACTCTGTAAAGATTGCTGTCACGACGCCAACTACAATCGCAAACCCGATCGCCTTTATTAAACGTCTATTCATCATCAATCACCTCGTTATTGGATGATTCTTATCCTACCTAAATCCAACAACGTACAGTGTAAACAATGCATAAGTGGTTCTGATTAACGTTTAAGAAACTGCATTTGCAACATGAAAGTCACAGTTGTAAAAGGAAAACGCTTCTCATGCCCCGCTAATTAAGCAGCCATTCAAACCATCTGCCATGCCCGTCCGTCTCTCCGATCACATGAGTTTCTTTTGTACCGTCGATGTAGGAATCAATCCGCAACTTGGAATCTCGCATATTGTTGTAGACGTGAAAAAGGTTCCTGGTGGCGCCAAGGTCGTTTACGGTCTCTTCTAGTTGTTGTTTTAATGACTCATTGAACTGATTCGCCACATGAGTATGGAAAACACAGACTGTAGAATGCGAAGGACATTTTTCAACTAAAGATGATAGATACGACACACCGTCCGCTTCAATAAGCTGTGCCTTTTGAGATTGAACGACTCTGGCTGCTTGTTCAAACAGCTCTCTTCGCTCTTGATGTTCAGCCAATTAAAGCATCTAACCAAAGACGGTCCTCTTCTTTACTTACGTCATTAATATGTAAATCAACACCAATTCGAGCAGCGACTGGTGGCGGTGTGCTCGGTAAGTACGTCGGGTTAATGTCTCCACCTTTTACGCTCGACGTAATATGCACATCTGCAAACGGATTCCCGTATACGAGATCTGTTTCATATGAGTAGCGATACTGATCCCAGAACAGCTGCAATCCTGCGCTCGTGCCAATTTCAATGCATGACAGTGGTTCTTGAACTTTTTCATAAATATAAGAGAACAATGGGTATAAATAAGCACAACGACGAACTTCATTCGTTTGAACTAGCTTTTCATGTAACAGTGTTGTTAGTTCACTTTCATGCGTTTCACAAAAACTCTTAAACTCGGTAAACGTGTGCGCATCAATAGGCTTTGGTTCGTCAGTAACACTCGCATAATAGTCAGCCACAGGGTGTTTAGTTCCCTTTAATATCAAGTAATGCACAGACGCAAAAAAACAAATTCGCAACCGGTTGACCCTTCCGAGCTTCTGCACTTAACGTTAGCAAGGAATCATCCTTTGCAACAGCAAGCGCCAAATGTTTATATAATTCACTTGATTGCTCGCACTCATCGATAGCAAATCTTTCGAAACGTTTTCTATACACCGTCACATCCATATGAAAGCCTCCTCACAGATTCATAACTTATTCTTCTCTAACGTCACGACCAAACCCTTTTATTCGTCTGCTCAGAACTGTCTTCGTATTACGCTTTCTTTTGGATGATGTAACAATTGTCGACCAACTCAAACCCTACTTTTGGATAGTAATCCATCGCTACGTTTGAAGCTCGAAGGATGAGCGTAACGTTGTCTCCGATTTGTTTTTTTTGTCTCTTCAATTAAAGCACGCCCAATCCCTTTTGCTTGAACCTGTTGGTCAACGGCCAAGTCTGATAGGTAACAACAATAGCTATAGTCCGTTAAGCTCCGGGCAACCCCAACAAGTTTCTCTCCGTCCCACGCCGTAATGAGCAAGTTGGCATGTTGGAGCATTTGATGCAAACGGTCAAGGTCATCAACCGGTCGCTTAATTCCTGATGCTGCAAATACTGTTGCAAGTTGCGCGGGCAAAATCTGTTCGTTCACTTTAATTTCAATCATACGTACACACTCCTCTAGTTCGATGTATTTAGGTTACCTATTACACTATTAACTGGAAAGAGCCACATTGTTAATCACGCTACGTACCAAGAGTACCTTGACAACAGTTCTATACACTGAGATGATCAACCTAACGAACGGTAGGGAGGATAATAATGACCGCAATAAAAATTCGCAACGTTGCTTTGCATCACTTTGCAAACCTTGACTATGACTCAGTTTCACTCCAACAGATTGCTGAAGATGTTGGAATTCGTAAAGCATCGTTGTATGCACATTATAAAAACAAAGAAGACATTTTCTTTCACGTATTAAATCATGCTATGAAACTAGGGAAGCGAGCGATTGTAGCTTTTTTTGTTAATCATAAAGATCAACCCTTACAAACAACTGTGCACTCTTTTTTTCCATTGGTTTATGAAAGAAAGTGATCAAAGCTTAGAGTTAAAACTTATGATTCGTGTATTGTACTTTCCACCAAAACACGTTTCTTGCGTACATTATACGAAGCCTTTTCTAACTGATTTAGAGCGGTGGTTTGCTCGATACATCCTAGTCAAACAACGCGACGAACATCTTAACTTTACGTTACCTGTACAACACATCTCACTCGCGTTTTTAACCGTAGCAGAAGGTTGTCTGATTGAATTCTTCTTCGCTGAGAACCCGCGCTATGAGGAACGGGTTCGAGCCATCTTGCCGATCTTTTTTTCAAGGCATTCACAAGGGAGGTTCGACAATGAATGAACACAACGGTTCAATATAAAGGCGTCGTTACCGTTATTTTGGCATCGGCGTTTTTATTTTCATTTAGTCAGTTTTTATTGATTACGGCATATCCGACGATTATGGATGAATTTAATGTGAATGCTACACAAGTGCAGTGGCTAACGACGGCATTTCTACTAACGACAATTATCCTCATCCCGATGACTGGCTATTTATCGAACATTTTCCAAGCCAAAACGCTCGTAATCTTTTCTTTACTATGCTTGTTTATTGGCACGCTTGTAGGGGGACTAGCCCTAATTTCGGTACACTCATCATTGCTCGGGTCGTGCAAGCCGTCGGTGCGGGAATTGTCTTACCGCTCGTACAGACGATACTGTTAACTGTGTTCCCATACGAGCGCAGGGGGTTTGCGATGGGGTTACTAGGTGCGGTGGTGAATGTTGCTCCCGCCAGTGCACCGTCGATTTCTGGCATTGTGATCGATCTGTTCACTTGGCGATCTTTGCATTGGATTCTTCTTCCTCTCATTGCATGCACATTAATCGTCGCCATTGTTCAGATGAAAAACGTCTTGCCGATGAGACCTGCGAAGTTAGATCTCTTTTCCATCGTGCTTTCAGCCATTGGCTTTGGTTTTTTTATCTTTGGATTAAGTATGATCAGTGTTTATGGCTTTACAGACACGTTAGTTATCATTCCGATAGTGATTGGGGTTGTCTCTCTATTCTGTTTTATTAAGCGACAGCTCAAGCATTCTTCGCCTGTATTAAATTTGGCATTATTCAAGCACTCAACGTTTCGCCTAGCGATGATTTTAGTATTCATTAACATGATGCTTTTATTATCTGCAGAAACGATCTTGCCGATGTTTGCGCAAGATGTGTTAGGAACGAGTGCGTTTTTATCAGGTTTTGTCCTCGTACCTGGAACCATTCTACTTTCAATCATTACGATTATTAGTGGGAATTTGTACGATCGTTATGGAGGGAAAACCATTGCACTCATTGGCTTTAGCTGTACGACAGCTTCGCTACTCTTACTTAACACCGTAACGATGGACAGTTCACCATACTGGATTATGCTTCATTTTTGCTTATTTATGGCAGGGTTTGGATTAACGTTAATGCCCCTTGTGACCGTTGCAATGAATGCCTTGAGTCAAGAAGACATCGCTCATGGTTCTGCGATCGTCAACACTGTACGTCAGTTTGGAATGACATTCGGAATTATTTTCTTATCGACCATTATTAGCGTTACAGCGAGCACCATCAATGCACCATACGATGTTGGTGCATACTGGGGAACTACGTTTGCGTTAGTTGTCATGGCATTGCTCTCGTTGCTTGCGCTCATGCTAACGTTCTATTTAAAGGAACGTCAGCCTCTTCGTTAAATCTTTGAAAGGTGTCGACAACCTCATTCGTCGACCCTTTTTACTAAAATACCACCCCAAACCTGTAATCTGAATAGTTGAAATGTAACCGCTTTCATTATATGATAGAGATATTCCTTGTTATTGGAATGTGTTGAGTTGCTTGCCGAAAGGATGTAGAAGGATGGATACACGTAAACTCCGCTACTTTAAAACAATTGCCGATGAGAAGCAAGTAACAAAAGCAGCCAAAAAGTTGCATATGGCTCAGCCACCGTTAAGCCAACAGTTGAAGTTGCTTGAGAATGAACTGAACGTTTCACTGTTTGAGCGTCACGGTAGATATTTAGAGTTGACCAGCGCTGGCAAAGCTTTATACAAACATGCGTGTAAGATCTTACAAACGATTGATGATGCTGTGCTTGAAACGAAAGCCATTGAGAGCGGTAAGCTTGGCATGTTGAAAATTGGTGTAAATAAATCTTGCTTTTCCTATATGATCCATCCTATTCAAACGCTTCGTCAGATCTATCCAGATGTACAAATTGCTTTACGTGAAGGGGATACGTATTCACTAACTGAGCAGTTGCATCAAAGGGAAATTGAGCTTGCAATTGTAAGATTACCTGTACAGCTTGAACAAATCTCTTCAGTTTCATTACCATCGGAACCTTATGTGTTAGCCATCGCCAAAGATTGGCCTGGCTTAACTAGAACAAAACAGATGAGCATGAAGGACCTTAAAGATCTCCCACTTTTATTGCTTCATCGAATTAGTGGTACCGGTCAATATGAGAAAATCGTAAATGAATGCAAAAGACACGGCTTCGTGCCTAACGTTGTCTGTGAATGTCCAGATGCCTCTTTACTCATCGCTCTTGCTGCAGCAGGCACAGGAGGAACAATTATACCGAAATCCTCATTGTTTGCATTTCATTCAGATGCCCTAGCGATGATTGAATTGACGGACATTGAAATTCAAGCCGATGCCGCCATGATTTGGTCTAGTGATCGTTACGTATCAAAGCAAGCCGAACACTTCATTACGATTGTCAAGGAAGGAATGGGCGAAATTGGACGTATTAGCCAAACTGAAAACCAGTAGCTCGTTCATTCGTTTCACTCGAAGCGAATACATTGACGCCGATTTGATTGATTTACCCATTACTCGATCCGTTCAACGGATCACATTGCTCCCTAAAGATTATGACCGTCATAATAACCTTAAGATCACGTTGCATGAAGTACAGAGAGAACGCTGCATCGCTCATCGTGAGAACGTAACAATCCCAATAAATGCGACAGAGCTTTTAGCACGACCTGGTATCGGAATTGTTTTTGATCACGAACCCAAACTTAAAAGCAAAAAAAGCAATTCGCGAAGCTCTGTTAGGGGCTACGATTGTGAACGAATTCCATCAATCACCACATTCACTAAAAGAGCATTCAGAGTCCTTTTATGCGTGTTCAATCGGCCCATGGATTTCGTTAGACAGATGAATTTGAACCATTCAACGGTCTATACGTATCGCAACAACCAGCATATGTTTACTTGGCACCCCGCTGAATTGATTGATGATATCGTTCATGTTCTTGAACAAGTAACAAAGCAGACTAACATCCAACATGGAGATCTCTTTATGTTAACCTCAGACAGTTACGCTTCGCCATGTAGGGTTCTTGATACGATTGATGTAACCATCGACGGCATCGGAACTCTTCAAAACTCTTTTCAATTTCTTGCCACACGATCAAGTGAAAATCGTTATCGTGCCGAGTACTCTGAGCAATAATTCTGCCATATCTCTATACTTTCGTTAACAATCCACGTTCTACACAGAATTGTTTTATGAATTCTTTTTCACCGTGATGCTCGAAATCGACAGTCATCGTGTCACTTTTTACATCAATAATTGTACCGATCCCGAATTTTTCATGTTCAATTGTCGTATTTGGAAGTAGATCTTCATGTGCCACTGTTGTACCTGGTCGGTGTGAACTCGTCACTGTAGAAGGTGCGATTAGCTTCTTAATTTGTGGGAGAAATGGAGATTCCTTTTGGACGCCACCTGACGATAACAATTCAAGATGTTCCCGAGCACGTGTCATCCCAACATAAAACAAACGAACAGCTTCTTCCATTAACTTAGGATCATCATTGTCTTCTTTTGTCGGAAGGATATCGCGGTTTAGATCAATCATATATACACGGTCAAACTCAAGACCTTTGGCGCGATGAAACGTTGATAAGGTAGGCACGTTCTCTCCTTTATTGAACTTGGACTGTTTCATTTTAGATTCTAGTCGCTTTAGACGCTCAGCAAACCCTTTTAGCGTCTGTTCATCTTCAGCAATTTCCTTTAGTGCATCAAGAATTTCTTTCGCACGATCGACATTTAAACCGAGACGCTCACAGCGCTGTTCCAACGCTTTACGATATCCAAGATCGTCTTCAATGACTGTGATTGCAGCACTTGGAGAAAGTTTGTTGATCTTATCAAATGCACGCTTTGCCTGCTTTAGCTTACTCACTTGATACGCTTCTAGCTTCGTGTTTTGAAGTCTTGCAAAGGCACATTCTCCCCTACCTTCTTGTAACAACCACTTCATTTGGTCTTTTTTCATGTACGCATTAAACTTAGAATAGATTTGTTCTAATACGTCAACACGACCAGTGTGATACGAAAAGCGCATAAAGTTAAGAAGGTCGGTCGTAACCCAATGACGAAAGAATTTCGTGTCGATTTCTTTCATATAGAAGTCAATGTTTAATCGATCCATTGCATTCACAACCGAAACCGCTGAATTATTATTACGATAAAGTATTGCCACTTCATTTCGATTGGCTTGTTCTTTTACCTTATCCATAACATAACGGATTTTGGCTTCACGCTTTTTAAAGTTTTGTACTTGAATTGGTATCCCAATGTCATTGGCGGTATACATCTCTTTTCGGTACCGCTCTTTATTACGTTTTATGAACGTATTGGCAACTTGTACTATCGTCTTTGAAGACCGATAATTCTCAGTCATTGTAAGCACTTGACCATTTGGATATCGACTCTTGAATTCGAGCAAATGACCAACATCGGACCCTCTCCACTGGAAGATCGACTGGTCGTCATCTGCAACGACACAAAGGTTATTTTGAGGCGAGGCAATCTTCTCCACGATCTTATGCTGAACGAGCGAGTTATCTTGACTTTCATCGGTTAATACATAATCGTATTGCTTTTGAAGCTTTTGCAATATCATTTTATCGTGCAATAATGCCTCGTACGCATAGGTAAGCATATCGTCGAAATCCAAAAGCAACGTCTGATCGTCATAGTTACGCTTCCACGCTTCGTAAGCGATATAAATGTCTTTTGCTTCCTTTAACGAACATTTCACTTTTTGTAACTGGTCAGGTTGAATCATACGGTTTTTCACATAACTAATGTACGTAATTAGAGACTCCAGCTCATCCTCGGTTATTTTCTTTCCTGTTTTGTTCGTGAATAGCTGTTGTAGAGCCATTCGCTTATGAAGCCAATGAGGCTCCACATCCCCTTCAATTAAGCGGTAATTGATACTCTTCTTTTGAAAGTATGATTTCACAATACGAAAAGCAAAGCTGTGAATGGTTGAGAATTGAACAGGTCGATTCACTTTATCGTGAAAAAAATTGCCGAAAACGCTCCGCCATATCTTCTGCTGCTGCGCGGCTGAAGGTAACTGCCATAATGGACTCAGGCTGCACTTTTTTTCTCAAGAAGCAAATAACCGATCTTCATGTTCAGCGTCGTTGTTTTTCCTGAACCAGGTGAAGCGAGTAAGAGCAAGGGCCCGTCCGTCTTCAACACAGCTTGCTTTTGTATATCATTCAACAAAACACCTGTTGAATGTTCCATCTGTTTAAAGTAATCCACGGCAATGACCCCTTCTTATACGCGCAATGCTCTAGATTAATAAAAATCAGCACAACCAAAAAAGATGACATCCGACTGTCATCTTTTGGAAAGCTTACTTACTGATCATTTTCTTCTCTTCAACTGCTGTCCTAAGATCTCGGTAGACTTTGCCCTCAACACGAATGCCAAGATTAACCATCGTTTGAGCGACTTCTGGGCGTACACCACTGAGAACGGCTTCGACACCAATTAAACGTAATGAATCCATCACTTTGAAGATCTGTCCGGCAACCATCGTATCAACGACACTTACACCAGATAAATCCAAGATTAACGTTCGTAGTTGCAGCTCGGCACTCTTTTCTAGAGCGTTTGACATAAGGTATTGCGCACGCTTTGTGTCCACTTCTCCAATAATTGGAATGACTCCAATATCACTCGTCAATTGGACGACCGGTACCGAAAGCTCATCAATTGCGTACTTAGCAGCTTCAATGCTGTTGTGGAAGCTCTTCATATACGAACGACTAACAATTTGTACGGCTTCATCGACAACCGCATTGAATTGAGACACGATATGGTAAAAATCTGCGAAAGACATGTCTTGATTCTCTGCCTCATCACGGATAATCTCACCGATCGTATTGCGATAATACGCAATCTCGTGCAGCCCAACATCAAGAGGCAATTGCACTTTTACAAGTTGCTCCGATAATTCACTTCCCCATTGACGAATGTCATCGATTGAATGATCTAATGACGTTGTCAGTGACTTTGCGTAAACCTCAATTAATTGGACTCGCCAAGGTGTCAGTTGCATGACAATCGTATTATCACTCACGTTCTCATACTGAGGAGGCATACCTGCTAATTCTTCTTTGCGACGTAATACCTCATCCATAATTGGCTTTACTTCTTTTATCTTGGACATCGCTTCGCACCTTATCCTTTATAGATCCTATCACTACTTTACCAAAATCTTTAAGTAAGAAACAGGAATTCCTTTGGAAATTTTATTATCTGGACGATTACGTTGCCAAAACCTTGATTTACTCTTCTGCAGATTGAACGATTACAAATCCATTTCCTTGAAACTCCATCTGAAAACTCTCGCCACTTCCTCGCCCTAAGAACGTACGATAGTTGATGTCCGTACGGATGTTAGGCTCTAAATTCCCTGACCAAGCAACTGTTGTCGTTGGATCGGTCATAACTGGTTGATTTTCCTGAACTTTCAACGTTAAAGGTTCGTAATGCGACGTAATGGCAACAAGCCCCTTACCTTGTAACACGACATAAAACAACCCGTTTGACATCATCCCAGCTACACGACGCATCATCTTAATGTCCCATTCAATACTCGGTTCAAAAGCTAATAAATCATTGCTATTTACAGCAATAACATCGTCATTGAGCTCAAGAATGGTCACTCGCTTCCCTTTATCCGCTAAATGTAATTGTCCATCACCGGTCGCTTCATAAGCGTTCCGCCTTCACTCGTAAACGCTTTTTTTGAACATTCGACTCGTTCCATGTTCCAAGAGGCGTTCACGCTCAAACTTGATATCACCTGTGTACGATACCATCGATCCAAGCTTGGCCCAGACCATCTCTTTTAAGTTTACTTCGAGTATACGGGGAGTCTCCAATTGAAAGTACTCATCGCTTTGTTCCTCAACTTCAGTCGCTTCTATGAATTCCTTGATCGAATATTTACTCATCTTTTCGTTCCCCTTTCCGTTATGTATCTATATCCTTTACTTACCAATTAAAAACCAACTTCACACTACAGAGACGAAATTTTGCAAGAAAATAGAGATTGAAAAATCAGATTACTTTTGGTAGAGTTTATCCTTGTCAACAACGACTCATCATTCATCAATGTATGAAAGCGCTTTATAATCTTGTACTGAAAGGGGACATACTCTTGAAATCACTCATTCGTAGTATCGTATTCTTACTAACGTCACTACTCCTCACGAGCTGTGTTTCAACAGAGGAACAAACTCATGCAGAGGCAGAATCATCAAGAACATTCGTACTCTCATCACTTGCAAGCACCCAAAACGGTGCGTGGGAAGGCTTTTTTTGTTCCGTGGATGAATGAAGTCGAAGAACGATCTGATGGACGGATTACGTTTGAAATCTACACCGGTCAAGAACTCATTGCTGGTAGCGAAGAGCTTCTTGCACTCCGCAACGGTACGATTGATATCGCTGCCCCTCTTTGGCCTCAATATGACCCAGCACGTTTCCCACTTACCGAAGTAACGATGTTGCCACTTCTAGATTCTGACACAGTGATTGCCGCCAGAGCTTATGCAGATCTTATTCACTCAACAGAACCGATTACTCATGATGGCGAAACATTTACAGAACTCGAATACGGCACGAAGGACTTAAAGGTCATGCCTCATGCACCAACACAACAATATGTCATGTCGACAAAAGATCACCCCCTTGAGAGCATAGACGATTTCCGGGATACTTCGCTTCGTTCACCTACGCGAATTCACGAGATTTTCGCAAGTAAAATAGGGATTAACTCCGTAAGCATGCCTTCAACCGACATGTTCGATGCGATCAATCGCGGTGCATTTGAAGGAGCTTTCTTTAGCGTTGCAGACTGGACTGGGTATGGCATGCAAGAAGTGCTCACGTATACGCTTGAAGGAATTAACCTCGGGCACTTCTCAACACTTTGGGCCATGACAGAAGAGAACTGGAACACCATTCCTGAAGACCTTCAACAAATCATGGAAGAATCAGCAGCTGATCTTATTGATCACGGTGGCGAAGTATGGGAAGCTCGCTCCGAAGTAATTCGTGAAGAAGCCTTAGCAAATGGAGCTGAATTTGTACACGTAGATGACATTGATGACGATGCAAAAGAATACATCGTCGATGGCATGATTGAAACATGGTACACATGGATTGATGAGCATGAACAAAATGGATTACCTGCGCGTGAAGTAGCCATCCTTTGGCGAGATCTTATTATCAAACATGGTGGCGATGTTCCTGATGAAATTAAAGAACTCTCAGTAGACTGATTAACCGGCAAAAAGCTACAAGAAACCTACATCTAATAATTCATTTTTGAATTTTGTTTGCATTTTTTTCACCACCACATCGTGATTCCTTTTCAATTTGCTTCTATTGATGACTGAAAACATCACTCTTGTAATATTGGTACAAAACTTGCAATCACTAGAGAGCAAAGAATGTAAGCGCTTTATTTAAAGGGGAGGTACGATGATGTTTCGACGAAAAATGAGTATCCTGCTCGTTTCTTTAACCTTAATTCTAGCAAGCTGTGTACAAGTTGACGAAGCAACGACAACATCGGACGGCGAAGAACCAACCGTGCTAACCATTTCGTCTCTAGTGAGTTCTCAAAACGGATGGTGGCAAGGGTTCTTTTCACCATGGATGGAGGACGTTGAAGAACGCACTGACGGAAAGGTCGTATTTGATTCATATACGAGCCGAGAACTAGTGCCAACAAACGAAGAGTTACAAGCGCTAAGAAATGGAACGATTGATATTGCCGCCCCACTTTGGCCGCTCTATGATCCGAAGCGCTTCCCACTCACTGAAGTGACAGTGTTACCGTTACTTGAATCGGATACCGTTATTGCTGCACGAGCATTCGCGGACCTCATTTACTCTGAGGAGCCCATTACTGATGATGGAAAAACGTTCACTGAACTTGAATACGGAGAGAAAGACTTGAAAGTAATTCCCTATTCGCCAACACAACAATATGTCATGTCAACGAAGGATTATCCTTTAGAAACGGTTGAAGACTTTAGGCAAGCGTCGCTTCGTTCTCCAACAAGAATTCATGAAATTTTTGCAGGTAAAATCGGTGTGAACTCAGTGAGTATCCCTTCGGCGGATATGTTTGATGCCATTAACCGTGGTGCATTTGAAGGAGCTTTCTTTAGTGTTGCGGACTGGACAGGATACGGGATGCAAGAAGTGTTCAATTATACGTTAGAAGGCATTAACCTCGGACATTTTTCAGGAGTCTGGGCAATGACTGAAGAAAATTGGAACTCATTACCCGAAGAAGTACAACAAATCATGGTGGAAACTGCTGAAGATCACCTCGATAGTAGTGGGCAAATTTGGGAAGATCGAGCGATCGAAATACGAGAAGAAGCATTAAACAAAGGAGCCGAATTCGTTCATCTTGAAGACATTGATGAGGATGCACAGCAATACTTAATTAACGGTATGGTCGATACGTGGCACACATGGATTGATGAGCACGAACGAAACGGACTACCGGCTCGGGAAGTTGCAATCCTTTGGCGTGACTTAATTATCAAACACGGTGGTGACGTCCCAGAAGAGATTAAAGCCATCGAATAACAGGGGGTGTACAAGATGCCAATTGAGATTTTCTATTTAGTGATCTTCGCTTTATTTTTACTATTTTTACTTCTCGGCATGCACATTCACACGGTACTGCTTAGTATCGGTGTTCTAGGCATCATCATTCTTGAAGGGCTTCCTACATCACAACGTTCATGCAAGTCGAACCGTATCGAGTCATTGCAAGTTATACGTTAACGACGATCCCGTTGTTCGTGTTGATGGCACAGTTTATCGTGCAATCGAAAATTGTAAGTGACTTGTATTTAATTGTCTACAAACTTTCAAAAGGGAAATCAGGCCTTCTCGGTGTCTTATCTGTCGTAATAGGAGCCTTTTTAGGTGGAGTATCTGGTTCCACCACTGGATCGTCTGCAGCTCTTGGACAAGTTGCTGTTCCTGAATTACGAAAACACGGCTTCCGTGACGATATTGCCGGCTCTACAATTGCCGCCGCTGGATCACTTTCTGGAATTATTCCTCCAAGCATCGTCTTAATACTGTACGGTGTCGTTACAGAAACACCGATTGGCACGTTATTTATCGGCGCAATTATTCCAGGGGTTTTAATGACAATCGTGATTATTTTCGTAATGCTTTTCTTGTACAACCGCGATATTAAAAAGCTTCCGTCGACATCCAAAGCGAACCAGCTAAAACAACAGAGGACGTCTCGCTTCCTAGAGCGTTAATAGTAATCGGGATCTTCCTTGCCATTATGGCTGTGATCTTCGGGGGAATTTACTCTGGTACGTTTACGCCGACAGAAGCTGGTGCAATTGGAGCGATCCTCGGATTACTCACTGCGTTTTTCTTAGGAAAAGTAAACAAGCAATTTTTTTATCAATTCATTTTCTGGAACGATTAAGATTTCATCTATGGTACTTCTCATTATGGTAACGGCACAAATCTTTGGACGCTTTATCACAATTTCCCAGCTCCCACGGGAATTGATTGGATTTTTAGGTCCGTTAATTGAATATCCGGTCTTAATGCTCGTGTTAATTTCGTTCATTTACTTTGTCTTGTTTATGTTCATCGAAGGTGGAGCCGTCATTATTATGGCGACACCAATCTTGTTACCGATTATCCAAGAAATGAACGTTGATCTATTATGGTTCGGTATTTTAGTTTCTGTTATTTGTACGATCGGTCTACTTACCCCGCCTGTCGGCTTGAGCGTATTCGCCGTTTCTGGTGTAACCGGTATTTCAATCGAACGGTTGTTTATTCAAACGAGCATATTTGCCGTTGTACTCGCCATCGTCGTTTGTGGACTTATGATTGCATTTCCACCAATTGTCACATGGTTACCTAGCTTAATGTAGGAGGAGATTCTAAATGAATGCTGCATATAAAGGCATTGAAAAAAATTAAGTTTGTCGGGCTCATCATTAGCGGCGCAGCGATCTCATTAATGATGATCCTCATTGCGCTTGATGTTCTATTACGTACCGTGTTTCAACTACCGACAGTCGCAGTTACGAAATCGCACAATATTTCCTCATGCCACTTGCGTTTTTCCCAGGGCTCGCCTATGTGTACAGCTCAGGCATTATGCCAAGACTTGAAATGCTCGTTCAAAAATTCAAAGAGCGTCAGCAATACATCATTTCCATCGCGCTCGTATCATTGGAATTGATCCTCTTTCTCATGTTAACAATCTTTGCCTTTCAGTATGCTTGGGTCGGCTTTGTCGAAGGGGTTGCGTTTAGTATGAAAGGTGCTGTCGTCCCTTATTATCCAGTCTTGTTCGTCATACCTGCCGGTTTCTTATTGCTTACAATTGAAATTTTCTTCGTATTACTCCGAAACATTCAAACGAAAACAGCTCAACTTCATATCTCTGTGAATAACGCGAAGGAACCCCCTTCTATGTAAAAGAAAGCATCGGCACTTATGTGTCGATGCTTTCTTTACGTAAAGAATGATTTAAAAGTAAAAATAAAATTGCCACAAAAAAAACATGAGCACGGCCATCACAATCCAAGAAGCCGAGTAACTTCCAGTCACATCCGCGATCAGTCCAAACAGTGGTGGTCCCAAAATAACACCCCAAGCACCAATGCTCGTTGAAAACCCACTAGAAAGTCCCGCTTGCTCTTTGGGTACGATCTCAGTTGCAGCGTTCATCCATAAGCCGTTATATCCCGCCAGACAAAACCCGAGTACGAAGATAATTAGAACGAGTACCACTAGATTTACACCTTCAGATAACGTAGCTAACGTCACAAACCCGAGTGTAGAAATGGTCGCAATCATGCAAAGAATAATCATCCGGTTGCCTTGAAACAATCGGTCACTGACCATGCCCCAAATGACACGTCCTAATGAACCTCCAACTTCTGAAATGACTAATAACATTCCAGCGAACACAATCGAGACGAGTAGATGATTGGTCGCATACAAAATGATGTATGTATTTAACGACATTTGGCTAGCGCTTAACGTCATAGCCCCGATTGTTAGTAATAGCAACCGACGATTTGAAAACATCGATAACAGCTGTTTTGAAATTCGAATATTCTTCGTTTTTGGCGTAGAGACAACTGCATCACGATAATAGAAATAGCAGATGAGCCGCCGATAATTAACACGAGTGAGGATACGAACAACACGGGTCGCCAATGAAACATTTCTGATAACGGCACGAGTAGAAATGCTGCCAGCGCTGATCCGACAGTCACACCCATTTGTTTAATGCCCATCGCCGTTCCCCGTTGCAAAGAATCAAACCAATACAAGATCCCCCGCGTAGACACAGGATGATACGCCCCGTAACCCACTCCACCAATCGCCATCAAAACGAGTACGAGCCAAAACGGGGTTGCAAACGATACTAATGAAAAACTAATCCCTAATACGAGTGTGAGGACGAGCAGTAGACGCCTCGTTCCAACACGATCAACAAATACACCAAACGGAATAGATGCTACGAACTGACCAAAGAACAACGCTGCAGGCAGCATTCCAATTTGTGCATTCGTCAACTGCAGTGACTCGCCAATGAATACTCCAAGTGGTGAAACCCCACGCCCGATAAACGCAATTAAGATTTGAGCGATTAGCAACCAAATGAGCATTCGCCACGGATTCATCGGGTTATTCGATGCTGACTAACCATCTTCATCTCTTTCTCACCTCACGAATCGCCACCCGCCTCACACGAGTGGTTCAATACTCCCGCTCACTTCGACTCGTCTCTTCTTCAAAACGTTCGTCACTAAGAAATACGACGAATAGAGAAGCAATGAAGCCTGCTAAAAGGGAAATACCCCATAGTTGATACTGGATAAATGCCTCGAATTGATTAAATCCTGAAAGTATATACGGCAACATTAAAAGATACACGGTAATAAGTAATGTCGCCATTATCGTAATCGGGATCAACTTAATAATAATATTTCGGTTATACATCACTCGCCATACCGCAACAAAAAAAAGGAGGGTGATAAACCCATGCAAATCGGAACACCATAAGTGGCGTAAGGAAGACCAAAATAAATAAGTAATAACCGATGATTTCATAAACCTCAATCCAAAGTGGCAGCAAATGGAGGAATACCAAGAGCAGAATATCGAACGTTAAATCAAATTTTTCTTTCGCACACGCTCTATCCTTTCTTCTACTCAACTACGATTTCTACATACACAATAAAAACATATTCATTCGCTTGAATCATCTCTTGCAATCCTTCTTCTTCATACCAATTGCTATTCATCTGTGAGCTTGTGAAGTTCACAAATAACGGACTACGCTCTCCAATGGCAATTTCTTCTGCAACGGCAGCTCCAAGTCCTTCTTCTGTGCCTGTAAATGAGACTGTTCGTTTATACGTTCCTCCGATTTTTTTCTTCATCCATCGTACGAATCATTAATTCAATCTCACGTTCAATGCCTGTTTCTAAGTCATTAAAAGCAATCAATACGTCTTCATGCTTTCCTAGCCGTCCATCTTCACTAAATCCTATCGCAATTGATCTAGTCAGATCATCCACAATCGAGCCGTTCTCCCACACTTCATAACTTAAAGCGATTTCTTTCGTATCCGCAGGCAAATCTTCAGCAGAAAACAGTACATGTTGATCCAAAATCATGGGCAGATAATAGTTCTCTTCTACCGTCTGTTCCCGAGGTGACACGGTTGCTTCTTCTTGTTCAACTGATTCGCTATTGCAAGCGGTCAATACGATCACAACAGCCAACAAAAACCAATAACGCATCGTACATTCTCCTCCACCAAGACAATTCATAATAGTATAAATTCAAAGAAGATAACAGCATTCCCATTCATGCTACACCCTTTTATTAACAATTCATAGACCAAATCAACGTCGAGTCCTGTACATATCTTACATTTGCACAAACTAGCTGCTGATGTTACACTAAATTGACCAAATGAACAAAATGGTCAATTATGTAAGGAGAGGTTCATACGATGATTGCGAACAAGCGTCAGTCCATCATGGATGCTGCCAAACATGCTTTCTCCTTATTCGGCTATAAAGGAACAACCGTTGCTCACGTTGCAAAGGTCGCACACGTTGGGAAAGGAACCATTTATACGGAATTTACGAATAAAGAGCAACTGTTTGAGGCTGTCATGGATGAATTAATACACGATGTAGAATTGCAGTTCCACAATATTATGGAGCGTGACGGCAGAACATTAGACTTACTTCACGAAGCACTTTATGGGGTTTTACGTTACCGTAAAGAACACAAGTTGCTCGCCCAGCTTACTGAAGAAGTTAACGTTTTCGGAACACAAGAGGCACATATGGCAATCTCTCGGGTTGAAGAGCTCATTTTGAAACAAATTGAACGTGTCGTTGAACGGGGAGCAAATCGTCGCCGTTTACTCGTAACAAACCCGAAAGTGACTGCATTTACCATTTATAAATTGTACATGGCGTTTATCGTAGATTGGGAACAAAATGAACCGCCATTAAGTGAGCGAGAATTATACGACGTTTTCAAAAACCATATTTTTGACGGCATCGCTATTCGTCAACCGTAGTAGCGATGTTTTTTTACAATAAAATGACCATTTTAACAAATTGGTCAAACAGTTTTGGAGTGAGGGTATGAAAGGATTTCTAAATGAGTGGAAAGCCATTCTTAAAAACAAAAAAATGAGCATCGGCATTCTTGGAATTATGGTCATTCCAGTCTTGTACGGCGGCTTATTACTTTGGGCATTTTGGGATCCATACGGAGAAATTGAAAATTTACCCGTTGCGATCGTTAATGAAGATACAGGAACAGAAGTTAATGACGAATTCATTCATGCAGGGGATGAATTTGTTGAGACACTATTCGATGATGAATCCTTCCAATTTGAACTAACAGATTATGAAACTGCCCAACAAGGGTTAACCGACTTTGAGTATTATTTTTTTTGTTCATGTACCAGAAGACTTTTCTGAGCACGTCACCTCTGTACAGCACGAGGATCCTGAACAAGGTGTGCTTTATTATGAAATTAACGAAGACATGAACTTTGTCAGCAGCCAACTTGGTTCACAAGCCATTACGCAAATGGAGCATGAATTATCCCAAACGCTTACGGAGTCTTATGTCGAAGTCGCTAATGATGCATACAGCACGTTACTTGAAGCCGTTGTAGACCTTCGTGACGGGGCTTTAGAAATTGCGGACGGCACTGAATCTGCTTATGAAAATATGCAATCGCTCGTGAACGGTCTTTCCGATTTAGAAGTTGGTGCAAATACGCTTCACGACGGCATCCAAGAAGCAGCACAAGGCACAGGTCAACTTGAAGAAGAAATCGTTCAGTTTAACCACCGTTATGAAACGAGTGATGAGCGTAACCAACTCATTGAACGACTCGATACGTTAGAATATGAAGTCCAACAAGCGTTGCGTTATTTGGAGAGTGAAGACTTCGCAAATCTGAGGCAGTCTTTACAATCACTCGAAACAGAATGGCAAAACGTGCGCGACACACTTCATGACGCTCAATCTACGTGGAGCGAATGGGAACACACATTAAACGAGAATCAACAAGCAATCACAAACGCAAGCAACCTTCTTGAGCAAATTGAACGCATGAATGACGGATTACAACAAGCCAATTCAACGGTTACTGATCGACTGTACTTGTTAGATGAACAGATCGACCAGTGTGAAAGTGAAGAAGAAGTGTGTGCACACTTAGAAGAGCTCTCTCATTCACTTACGCAGTTATCCGCAGATCTAGAAGAACAGACTACGAATGTCGACACGGCTGTTGACTCCATTCGTTCAACGTACGACGAAGCTTCCACTACGCTGATCACCGGGCAACAAGAAATTTCGGAGTGGGTCGATAATGTTAATGCGAGCTTTACACAGTTAAATAACAGCTTACCTCAAGAGCTTGGCACAGGTAACTTACAACAAATGGATCTTTTTGATGAGATTACAGCAACGCTTTATACGCTTGAACATGCGTTATCTCAGACAGATGCCATCATTGAAACCATTGAAACTACTTTAAATGAAGCAACTGAAGCCGTTTCCGAGCTGCATGCTGGCCTTGAACAACTCGACGAAGGTTCAGATGAGCTTTCCTATCAAATGCAACAAGCTAAAAGCGGTGGCGAAGAAATTAAAGAAGGAATTCAAGACTTAGATGACGGTGCACATGAGCTTCATGAACACTTGACGACCCTTTCTGATGTGTTACTTGACTATGAACTTAATGAAAATCAACAAGCGTTATTGAGTTCACCAGTACAATCCGCTTCTGAAGGCGTCCAACAGGACTACTCATACGGTGAAGGACTTGCTCCTTACTTCTTGTCGTTAGCACTTTATGTAGGTGGTCTAACTTTATCCATTATTTATCCGTTCCGAGATCCCCTCGCCGCACACGAGACCGGTTGGCAATGGTTCTCTGGAAAGCTCGGAGTCGTATGGACAGTAAGTACGGTGCAAGCCGCTGCTCTACTCGCCGTCGTATTCTGGGGCTTAGATTTGAGCATTTCAAATCCGATTTTATTTAGCTTGTTTTTATGGTTCTCAAGTCTTGCGTTTATGGCATTAATTTTGATGCTCGTAGCGATTCTTGATAACCCTGGTCGTTTTATCGGTATTATACTTCTGATTATCCAGCTTGGGGGAAGTGGCGGTTCATTCCCAGTTGAACTCGTACCAGCACCTTTTCAGTGGGTACACGAATGGTTACCGATGACGTATACAGTCCTTGGTATGCGTGCAACAGTTCACATGGACCGACCTGAACTTTTGTATGAAACGTGGCCACTTGTCGTTATGATGGTCATAACACTTGCGCTTACGTTCTTGTATTTCCATCTTAAGATAAAGAAACAAAACAAAGAAGCCGATTCAAATTCCGTTGAAGAACAGCCCACCTAACAGTGCGGGCTGTTTTTTTTATTACTCACCGAATGTTTTTTTTACTGAAAATACGATGTTTTAATCCAATTTAAACAACACTACATTTTTCCCATTTATATTGAAACCTTCTTCCTGTATGATTGGGTTTTGTTATGGTCGTATTGGTCTATGACTGATACACACGTGAAGACGTAATCTTTTAGGAGGATTTTATGAAAAAGATGAAGCTTTGGTTATCGTTGTCCACATTCGTCGTAGTTCTAGCCGCATGTAATGATAGTGATGCTGACACGAGTACAGAAGGTGAAGACGTAGAAAACGAAGCAGAAACTGAAGTTGACGCTGACGAAAATGCTACCGAAGAAGAAGCAACAGAGGCTGATGGTGAAGCCGAAGAAGTTATGCGACTTTCTTACGAGGCAATGGAATCACTTGAAAGTTATCGTGGTGTCATGGACATTGCCCAAACGATTTCATTCGACGGTGAAGAAATGCCTATGGACTCAAAAATTGAAATGGACGTCATGATGGACCCGATGATGTTCGCTCAAACGATTACGACTCCTGACCCGATGACGGGTGAAGAAGTAGAAATCGAACAATACATGGATGAAGACGGTATTCTTTACATGTTTGAACCGATGATTGATGAGTGGATGAAAATGGACCTCCTCGGTGATGACTTAATGAGCATCGAAGACTTAGAAATGTCACCACAAGAACAGCTTGAGATTCTTGAACAATTTACAGAAAACATCACCTTGTCCGATGAAGGCGATCAATATGCACTAAGTGTAGAAGGCTCAGGAGATGACTTAATTGAGTTTTCGAAAGAGATCGTCGCAACGCAACAAAACGATGAGATGATGGCTGAACAAATGGAGCAGTTATTTAATGAAATGACAATCAATACATTTGACTACGTCATGTACATTAACAAAGATACGTACTATCAAGAAGGCATTGAAATGAACTTTGAGATGGAAATGACCGAAGAAGGCGAAACAATTTCCATTAATCAACAAATGAACGGAACGTTCTCTGACTTCGATGGAATTGATGCTATTGACATTCCAGAAGAAGCCATCGAAAATGCCGTAGATATTGAAGAATTCCAAGCTGAGATGGAAGCACAAATGGAAGCTGAATTCGAAGATATGGAACCTGAAGAAGAAGCTGACGAAGAAGAAAGCGATGATTAATAACAAAGACTCTGTGCCCTGTGGCACAGAGTCTTTGTTTATCCTTCTTTACTCTCCTTAGTAATCATCTTCATCCTCTTCATTTATCACTTTACAAAGGCGGATCACTTCATAAATCGCATTCATCTGCAGTCGATTTCGTTCAGAGATGTATTCTCTTGCTTGCTCAGCTGATTGCTTTGCCTTTTGCACACTATGGTGCTCTACCGCCTGAACGATTTCTCTCATCTGATCAATAAAAAAAGACTGTCTTTCGCATCGTTCGTAACAATAGAATTTGCCGCACGTGGGTAGACTGGTAAATCCGATACCCATTTTCAAGGTTACGCTTCGGTGTAATGAGTCCTTCTTTTTCCCAATGGCGAATCGACGATGGGAGGACATCGGTAATTTCCGCCACTTCCCCAATCGTCATCTCTTCTTTTACGGTACCTTTTAACGATAATGGAAGTTCAGGGTTTCGAAGCATTTCTAGCGTCTGGTCCGTCGTCATTTTTTCATATTGAAGATCTGCTTGCGCTTTATTCATGCGCCAAAATGCTTGATCCTGATCGCCGTTCTTAATATCTAGTACCACTTCGCTCGTCAATGCATGACCGAATGCTGGGAACATCGCGCGCAAACAACGGAAATAGGCTAAATGAACATCGGTATATTTGCGATAGCCATTCTCAAACCGCTCAGGCTTCGGCACAATTCCCCACGATTCATAATGTCGCAAAGCACTCGTACTGACCCCAACGATTCTTGCAATCTCAATCGGTTTATACACTTTCATCTTTATATCCCTCACTTAAAACCTTAAAGTACCATGACAATGTTTTTATTATATAGCAAGGGATTAATCGACGAAAGTTCTCTACTTGCATTACTGTTATATGATTGGTCTTGCACATCAACTTCTAGGAGGTCTTAAATGAATAATTCAATCCGTATTGAAGGCGCACGAGAGAATAATTTAAAGAACATCACTCTCGACATCCCCAAAAATCAATTTGTTGTCGTAACCGGACCATCCGGATCAGGCAAATCAACGCTCGCCCTCGACTTGTTGCAACGTGAATGCCAACGACAATATTTAGAATCTAGTGGTTTATCTGCAGAAGCCATCCAAAAACCTAAAGTCAATCGCATGATTGGGTTGTCACCATCGATTTCTATCGGGCAACACGTGACAAACCGCAATCCTCGTTCAACAGTAGGAACGGTCACGGACTTGTATACGTACCTACGTCAAATCTTCTCACAAAAAGGGGAAATGACTTGTACAAGTTGCCATCAAATCCTACCTGCGCGTGCGAGTGGTGAACAAGCTCCAACGGTTACTTGCCCCCATTGCAACGCTTCGCTCCCTGCTTTGACAAAGGCAGATTTCTCTTTTAACACAATGGATGGCGCTTGCCCGACATGTACGGGACTCGGCACCGTCGTCAACATCGACCTTTCACTCGTGTTTGAGCAAACGAAAAGCTTACAAGAAGGGGCTGTTACCTTTTGGCACCGCTCAATTATTGACCATTATGTACACTCCATTGTAAATGCAAGTAAACAGTACGATTTAACAATTACAGGGGATAAACTTCTTCAAGATTATACCGAAGCCGAATGGCATCTACTTTTATATGGCACAGACAGTGATTCGTTCATTCAACACTTCCCTAATGTGAAACCACCAAAAACCGTTGCAAAAGGGAAATTCGAAGGAATCATCACCGGCATGTGGCGAAGATATCATGAAAAAGACGGAAAATCTGCAGAGGCTGCACTTTTTATAGCCATACGTGCTCTCGTTGTCACGGTGAGCGCCTTCGTGAAGATGTAAGACAAGTCACCGTACAAGGAAGGCGGTTACCAGAGTTATCACTTGCGCCCCTTCATGATGTACTCGACTGGATTCATCATGTAGAAGAGGTTTATGAGAAAGCTGAAGATGAACTTCTTTACACCGTCACAAATGATTTCCGCGTACGCTTACAACGAATCCTCCATGTCGGACTGGGCTACCTAACTTTGGATCGCCAAGCGATCACTTTATCAGGTGGAGAATCTCAACGACTAAAGCTAGCTTCGATTTTAGGCTCTGGACTAACAGGTGTCCTTTATATTCTTGATGAACCGACCGCAGGTCTTCACCCAAAAGATACGAGCGGATTAATTTCGATAATGAAACAGTTACGAGATTTAGGAAATACTGTGCTTGTTATTGAACACGATGAACTCGTTATGCATGAAGCTGATCACCTCATTGACATCGGACCCGGCGCTGGAAGAAAAGGCGGAGAAGTCGTTGGACAAGGAACCGCCCAAGAACTCATGCAAAACCCTTCTTCCCCAACGGGAACGTTATTAAATCAAAAGCATTCACTTCCTGCAAGACGACGAAATGGAAATGGAAACTATGTCACCATTACAAATGCGAATGCGAACAACTTGAAAAACGTCACCGCAAACATCCCACTCGGAACGATCACAAGCGTTACTGGTGTGTCTGGTTCGGGAAAGTCTACACTTGTATTTGATGTACTTGCGAAAAACAAAGGCTGCGAAAAGATTGTTGGCCTAGATAAAGTCGACCATGTTATTCAAGTTGGGCAATCCCCGTTAACACGTATGCAGCGTTCGAATGTAGCAACCTTTATGGACTTATTCACTTTGTTACGTACTCAATTTGCTGCACAGCCAAAAGCAAAAGAACTTGGTCTAAAAACGAAGGATTTTTCGTTTAATACTGCTGGTGGCAGGTGTGAACAGTGCGAAGGACTCGGGCAAGTTGATGTGAACTTAAGTTTCTTGTCCGACATGAAAGTTACCTGCCCAAGTTGTAAAGGGCAACGTTTTCAAGATCATGTCCTCTCTGTACAATTCAAAGAACATTCAATTGCTGACTTTCTCAACTTAAGTGTTGAACAATCGATTACGTTTTTTTGAAACGAATAGCAAGATGAACACATTACTTCAACTTCTCATCGACGTTGGCTTGGGCTACTTAAATTGGGGGCAAGCACTTACAACCTTATCCGGCGGTGAAGGGCAGCGATTAAAGCTCGCCAAAGAATTGAGCCAAGCAAAGAAAGGTCATACTCTGTATTTGCTCGACGAACCGACAAGTGGTTTACACATGACAGATATTAAACACTTGCATACACTACTTTCCAAACTCGTTGATGCGAATAACACCGTTGTTGTCGTTGAGCATCACACGATGATGATTGAAAGTAGCGACTGGGTCCTCGACCTTGGACCTTTTGGAGGTCATCAAGGAGGAGAACTCATTGCCTCAGGGAAACCAGACGAAATCGCAAAACACCCTGAATCAGTCACGGGACAATTTCTTTTTAGATAACGATAATAACCCTCTCGAGTCTTAGACTAAAGAGGGTTAACTTAAAGTGGGACAGATATGCTCGTTACTGTAATGGTTCATTTAGAATCGGATATCCATCACCAGGAACATTGTTAATGATGATTTCACCGTCCTCCTTTACGATCACTGGGAAATCGGTTTGAATAGGAGCAAAACCTGCAGGTGGTCTAGCTTCTCTGATTACGTATTGTCCGGGAAGTACATTGGAGAATCTAGCAACACCATCGAAATCGCTAACCTGAACATCTCGTACTTCTCCCAAATCATTTATTAATTCAAACAACGCATCTGATAGTCGTGTACCGTCAACACTCAACTTCCGCACGAAAAATTCAAATCTAGCCCTTTCATTCGTTGCTACAAATTCAGACAATTCCACTTGCCCGACGGTGATTGTTCCATCGTTGGTAACGATGACCTCAAGTGGGACATTGTTGTCAACGTATCCTGGCGGGGAAGAGATTTCTACTAACACATAACGTCCTGGTGGTACGACACCGAAATCCACGAGCCCATCAGCATTTGAGGTCACGGTACGAACAGTACCGAGCGCATCAGTTAGTGTGTACGTCGCGCGACTTAACGGTTGCCTCGTCTCGTTGTCTACTTTTAAGAATGCCAGTTGAAAGACCGGGACATTTTCAAGCGTCAATTCGTTCGTAAGCACACCGTTCATATAAATCTCAACGGCAGACTGGATCGTAATTGTTACTAGATTAGTTGTCTCTTGATACCCGGGCAACCCAATTGTTTCTTCAAGTTGATAGACGCCAGGTGATAAATTACTAAAGCGCACTTCTCCATTTTCGTTCGTTACTTCTATTGCGATTTCGGTATTACCTTGGAACAACGTAAACGTTACACCTGCAAGCGGCAACCCTGTCGTTACGTCAATTTTCCGAATTAAAAACGATGCGAATTGTTCTTCAGGGGGACTAGACTCGACGAACCCAGGTCCATTAATCAAATTGTTGTTGATTTGAATCCTTCTTTCTCTACCTCCCATTGTTTCACCTCTTCATTGTTTACAATAGTTTATGCAGACCCTTGTCTTCTTGGCTCGGCGTATAACAGAGGGCAAATGACACAAGAAAAACTTAACTTTGTTTCAACGCTTTTCATTTCGGGAACTTTATGTAAAAGTAGAAGAGGAAATCAACATCAAAGAAGGGGGCGGATTCCGTGGATCTTATCACCATCATCGTCATCGCAATCATGGTCATTTTCGTTTTCCCACTCGTAATGCGAGGCGTTGGCTGTTTAATTCGTTCCATTGCTAGCTTCGTCTTAATCGCTGGTGCGATTGTTTTATTAACGACGTTCTTATAATCGGACGAACGTTGTTCGGACAAAGAATGCAATGCACAACCGACAATATAAAAGAAAAAGAAAGACTCTCCGTAACAAAAGTGGCGGAGAGTCTTTTTTATTACTCTTGTGGATCATATGGGTATGGCACCATCGTTTGGTACGACAACTTGAATTAGCTCCTGAACTGGTGTGTAATCCAGCGGAACTCTCTTACATAAGACCCAAAAGTCCCTACTTCGCTGTTACAACGAAGGTTTTTCTACTTGCCCGATCAAGCTCGCACCATACTGCACCTGTCTTGCTACACCCTGCTCTCCTCTTGCACCACCACGCCCGGCTCTTGCTACACCATGCCCGGCTCTTGCACCACCCTACATCCTCTTGC